>NZ_JBTXLV010000002.1:0-456596 GCF_054871765.1 Enterococcus sp. LJL120 | reverse complement strand
CTCCGGTGAAAGAAAAAGCGTTCGACTTGCATGTATTAGGCACGCCGCCAGCGTTCGTCCTGAGCCAGGATCAAACTCTCATAATAAAAGTGTTTGCACAATCTTGCGATTGTTAGCTCATTAATTGTTTGCTAGCTTTTGCTTGCAATGTTTATTTTGTTCTTGAATATCAAGAACGCCCTACACATTGGTTCGTTTGCTTTGTTCAGTTTTCAAAGGTCTACATGTTGCGATTCAGTCTCTTGAAAGAAGTGAATCTGTTGTTTCAGCAACTTTTATATCTTATCAGCTTTTCAACTGATTGTCAACAACTTTTCAAAAAGTTTTTTTAGAAAAATTTGTATTTTTCATTGAGATAAAAGTTGTGAAACTCGCTGCAAAACATCGGAATCTTCTTGCTTGGAAAGCAACCAGAAGCTCTTGTCCTAAGCGACTTTGTTAGTCTATCACGGGAGCATGAACCCGTCAAGATAATTTTGTGAAAAAAATGAAGTTTTTGCAGATTTTTTTTACTTTCCTATAAGAGTGATTTTTTTTTTCCTTTTTGCAATAAAAAAGCCGATATTTTAAGTTCTGTTCTTACGCTAAACTTAGCACTTTTAAACTTTTTCCTAAAGCGGATGGTTGAATTTCTTCTATTCTTGATTATTTGCTAAAATGAATAAAACAGAATAATTGGAGGATTCACTGATGAAGATTTTAGTAGCAGATGATGATAAAGAAATTGTTGAGTTACTGAGTATTTATATCCACAACGAAGGTTATGAAGTAGTCAAAGCTTATGATGGGAAAGAAGCTCTATCGAAAATTCGCACGGATCAGGATATTGAATTGTTGATTTTAGATATTATGATGCCGGAAATGGACGGGATGCAGGTTGTGAAGGAGCTACGGAAGGAATCGCAAATTCCGATTATCATGTTGACTGCTAAAACGACTGACATGGATAAAATCAAAGGCTTGGTGGCTGGTGCAGATGATTATGTAACCAAACCATTTAATCCTTTAGAGGTTATGGCGCGGGTAAAATCTTTGATGCGCCGCACGCAAATGCAGGTGACCGCGGATGAACCGGATGTGTTAGAAATTAATTCGCTAATCATTAACCGTGATTCCCACGAAGTGAAAACAGTCGATGGCAAAGATATTCAATTGACTGCCTTAGAATTTGGGATTTTGTATTTGTTGGCCAGCCATCCTAATCGGGTCTTTAGCGCCGATGAAATTTTTGAGCGGGTTTGGAAACAAGAGAGCATTGTTTCTGCGAAAACAGTTATGGTCCATGTTAGTCATTTGCGGGACAAAATTGAAGAAGCTACCAACGGCGAAAAAATAATTCAAACTGTTTGGGGTGTTGGTTATAAGATCGATGCAAGATAGCCGCGTAAAGCAAAATGAAAAACGCAAGCGGATTACGCTGACTTCTAAGGAAATCAGTGAATTATTGGCAGAGGGCATTATTACAATTGTCCTTTTGCTACTATTAAATGTAGCAATTATGGTCATCTTATCGGCGGTCATCGAAAACTCTCCTAATTTGGAGGGAGCTGTCTGGGGCACGAAGAATGTTTTTATGGAACAATTAAACTCGGACATTTTTTACAGTGGCCGTAATTTTATTTTTCCAGTCTTTGCGATTATTGATGCGATTATTGTATACTGGCGCTTGATTCGTCGCTACCGGCAGATGCAGATGCGCCATGTTATCAGCGAGCTACATTATATTGCCAATGGAAACTATGACCATCGAATTCCCTTTGAATTAAAGGGGGATTTGAGCAAGGTTATCTTGAGTATTAATGCGCTGGTGGATAGTACGGCGGCGGCCATTGAAGATGAGCGGGAAATTGAAAAATCTAAAGATGAGCTGATTACCAATGTCAGCCATGATATCCGCACACCACTGACTTCGATTATCGGTTATCTGGGATTAATCGAGGACCAACAGTATCACAGTGAAGAGGATTTAAAAAAATACGCCCACATCGCTTACACGAAAGCCAAACAGATGAAATATTTAGTGGACGACCTCTTTGAATATACGCGGGTCCGTCAGCCTTCTGTACCGGTGAATTATACAAGCTTTGATATGATTCAGCTGATTGAGCAATTGGCGGTTGACTTTGAGTTGGAGGCCGATAAAAAAGGCATCGCCATCAATGTTATTTCTAATACTGAGCATCTGATGATGGATGGCGACACGGATAAATTAGTGCGGGTCTTTAATAATTTGCTGACCAATGCCTTAAAATACGGCAAAGGGGCCAATCAAGTCGTGATTGAAGCCCTCGAACAGCCCAATGAAGTCGTGATTACCGTTAAAAATAATGGTACGCCGATTCCTAAAGAGTCGTTGAATCAACTTTTTGACCGCTTTTATCGGGTGGACGAATCCCGTTCCCAAGAAATCAGCGGCACGGGTCTGGGCTTGGCAATTTCGCAAAATATTGTCGGACTCCACGGCGGTTATATTTACGCCCAGTCCAATGACAAATGGACTTCCTTCATTATTCACTTGCCTAAAAAACAACAGGGTCAAAAATTGAAGAATCCTAAAACTCGAAATTGACAAGCTAGCGGGAATTCACTATACTAAACGTAATATACGACTGGAAAACTAGTACTTTATTTTCTGTTTTTAGAGAGTTGGCGGCAGGTGCGAGCCAATAGCAGGAGTAAAGGAATCCAATTTCTAAAGGTCACTGACGAAAACAATGAGTAAGTCAGCTCGGTTAACAACCGTTATTTTGTTTCAAGGGCAGCTACGGCTGAACTTGGGTGGTACCGCGATTACAGCTATTTCGTCCCAAGATTTATGGGATGGAATGGCTTTTTTTATTTTACAGAGGAGGAATGGAAATGTTAGATGTCAAAGTTTTACGGCAGAATTTTACAGAAGTTGCTGAAAAATTAAAGACCCGCGGAGTGAAGGAAGAAGTCTTAGTCAAGTTTATGGAGTTGGATGAAGCTCGGCGGAAAAAATTAGTTGTCGTAGAGGAGTTGAAAAAGCAGCGGAACCAAGTATCTGAGGAAATTGCTCAATTAAAGCGGGCCAAAGAAGATGCTGCTGAAAAAATTGCCGCTATGAAAACGGTCGGCGCTGAAATTAAAACACTCGATACGGAAATTGCGGAAATTGATGAAGCCATCACCGATATTGCGACGACCTTGCCAAACTTACCCCATGCAGATGTGCCGGTGGGGGAAAGCGAAGACGACAATGTGGAAATTCGCCGCTGGAGTGAAGCCCGCAAATTTGATTTTGAACCAAAGCCCCACTGGGAAATTGCGGAGGATTTGGGAATTCTTGACTTTGAACGGGGGGCTAAAGTGTCCGGCAGCCGCTTTGTTTATTACAAAGGCTTAGGCGCCCGCTTAGAACGGGCTTTGTACAATTTTATGTTGGATGAGCACGTCTATGAGCAGGGCTATACTGAAATGATGACTCCTTATATTGTCAACAGCCAATCAATGTTTGGCACCGGTCAATTTCCGAAGTTTAAAGAAGATGTCTTCCAACTGGCTGAAACAGATTTGACTTTGATTCCGACAGCGGAAGTCCCTTTGACCAATTATTTTGCCAATGAAATTTTAGATGAAGCGCAATTGCCGGTTTATTTCACCGCTTTGAGCCCATCTTTCCGTTCTGAAGCTGGTAGTGCCGGCAGAGATACCCGTGGACTGATTCGCCTGCATCAATTTAACAAAGTTGAAATGGTTAAATTCAGCACCCCGGAACATTCTTATGAAGAATTAGAAAAAATGACCAATGACGCCGAAGTTCTTCTGCAAAAATTGGGCTTACCTTATCGAGTAATTATTTTAAGCACTGGCGACATGGGCTTTAGTGCTGCCAAGACCTATGATTTAGAAGTCTGGATTCCCGCTCAAGACATGTATCGGGAAATTAGTTCTTGCTCTAATACCGAGGACTTTCAGGCTCGCCGGGCGATGATTCGCTATCGTGATGCCGATAATAAAGTGAATTACCTGCATACTTTAAACGGCTCTGGTTTAGCTGTCGGGCGGACCGTCGCAGCCGTTTTAGAAAATTATCAAAACGCTGATGGCTCTGTTACGATTCCAGAAGCTTTAGTGCCGTATATGGGCGGCGTGACTGTGATTAAAAAAGAAGCGTAAAAAGAAACTCAACTGGTCCAGGGCTGTTACAGCTCCTGTTCCAGTTGAGTTTTTGGTTTATTCTAAAATAAAGTAAAAGACAATCCCCAGCGGAATTGTTTCATCCTGCAGATTTCCTTGAAAGGATTCTGCACCACCGCCTTGCATGTGATCCGTATTGTTTCCATAAAAGAAATAATATTTTTGGTCCAGCTCTAAAGGACCTTCTTCTAAATACCACATGGTGGCTAGCTGATCATCTGTTGCAAATCCTAATTCACTAAATTGTTTTTCAAAGTTCATGGTAGCACCCCCCACCTGCAAATTCATTAGGAGGGTCTGGGCATCCCGCAAAATACCAAATTTCATAGTGCCACTCAATACACCATTCATGTCAGGGACACCGTGAAAAACTTGTTCCGAATAACTCAATTCGCCATGGTCGTAAGTCTCAATAAAAAAACTAATTCTTTTTGCATCGGTATTAAACTGAATATCATAGCTTTGATTAAATAAGAGACTGGCAACGCCTAAATCGCCTTCCTGCAAGCGGGCATGATTATCCTGTAAACCGCTGATTTGGTGTTCACCGAAGGGTGGATAATTATAGCGCTGTAAAAAAAACAGCGCTGGCAAGATTACCACAACAATTAAAACACCCAGCGTGATGCCTAAGGTCCGCCAGAAATTTTTCTTGCGGGATTGCTTGATTAATTTGTTAAATTCTTGATCTTGTAGGTTCATCCCAATTCCTCCATTAACTGTCTGAGTTTTTTTCGGCTGCGGTACAAGGCCGTTTTTATACTTTCCGGTGGGCGATTTAAAATAAAGGCCATCTCCTGCAGGCTAAGTCCCTCATGATATTTTAAAATCAGCAGATTGGCACTGGCTAAATCCAACTGGTTTAAGGCCGTTTCTAGTTCTTCATTAGGCAGCGGCATTTCAGAAAAAAAATCTTCATTGAAGTGCAGCTGTAAAATTTCCCGCCGGCGTTTTGTCTGCCGGTAAAGATTGAAATACAGGTTCAGGGCGACTCGATAAAACCATGGACGGATTTTTTCCGGGGGAATCACGGCCTCCACCTCCAGCATCTTGACCACTGTTTCTTGTGTGACATCTTTAGCATCTTCTATCTCGGCACCGATTTTTATTAAATAGCCAGTTACCTCCTGCAGCAATTGGAAAATAATATCCTCATAGCCCCCAAGCTTCATCCTCACCCCACCCTTCATCTATATAACAAGTGAACTGTTAAAAAGTGAACAGTCTAAATTGAAATTTTTTCTAATAGTTTAAGTATAGCAAAGAAGCTCTGACTGATTTGCGGAAAAATCAGCGCAAAAGCTTCCGCAAATATTTCAGACCCCGCTGAAATTATCGCCTGATACTAAGCAGCATTTCCCCCTATAATAGACTTATCAAGAAAAAAAGAGGAGGAATGTCCATGAAATGGTATCAATTACCTGGACAAGAAATTATTGAGAATTTACATACAGCTGCAGGCGGTTTGACCCCGGCAGAGCGCAAAGAGCGTTTAGAAAAAGCTGGCCCAAATAAAATGGCGGAAAAAAAGCAGCTGAAAACGTGGCAAAAAATTCTGAAGCATTTTACAGATTTGCTGATGATTGTTTTGATGGTCGCCGCAATTTTGAAATTTGCGACCGGCGATTATGTTGAAGCTAGTATTATTTTACTGGTGGTCATCGTGAACGGTCTTGTCAGCTACTGGCAAGAGCGCAAGGCGGAAGAATCTTTGGACGGTTTAAAGCAGATGATGGGGCAAGAAGCCGTGATTTTAATGGCTGGCGTGAAACAGACAGTCCCGACAGAAGATTTGGTTCAAGGTGACATCGTCACCTTGAAGGCTGGTGATGTAGTGCCGGCCGACCTGCGTTTACTAGAAAGCCATGACTTATTGATTGAAGAATCCATTTTAACTGGTGAATCTGAGGCGGCAGAAAAAGATGTCGCGCCGCTGAACGACACCTTACCGGCTGGCGACCAGAAAAATATGGCCTTTACAGGTACTTTAGTTCAAGCCGGTTCCGCTTTAGGAATTGTCGTTGAAACTGGCGATACAACGGAGATTGGTAAAATCAATCAAGCTTTGCAATCAGTCCAACAACAAACGACACCCCTCGTTAAAAAAATGCACCAGTTGAATCAAAATATTTTCAAAGGGATTATCGCCCTGATTGTCTTTTTGATTTTCTTTACAACCTTCCGCTATGGCATGGACTGGCAGCTGATGTTTTCTGCGATGATTGCTCTGATTGTCGCGATGATTCCTGAAGGCTTGCCGGCTGTCCTGACAATGATTTTGTCGATGGGTGTCAAGGAGATGGCCAATGAAAATGCCATCATTAAGAGTATGCCCTCGGTGGAAACTTTGGGCTCGATGACAGTCATTGCCTCAGATAAGACCGGTACTTTAACGAAAAATGAAATGACGGTTGTGGAGACCGCCACACAAGATGATGCATTGATGCTGGAAATTATGAATAATACTCAAGAGTTAAAACTTTCTGACCAGCAAAATGCTGCTGATTTAAAAGGGAACCCCACTGAATTAGCCCTGCTTCATTATGTTGAAAAGCACGGCGAAGCACTTAGATTAAAAACACAAACCAGTAAAATCCCCTTTAGTTCCAGCTATAAATATATGGCGACTTTGCATGCTGAAGCTCAACACTCGCTGATTTTTGTTAAAGGTGCGTCAGAAGTCTTGCTGAACAAAACCAATTTAACGGCTGCTGAAAAGCAGGCTTGGCAAAATCAAGCGACACAATTTGCCAAAAAAGGCCAACGGGTTTTAGGCTTTGCCTTTAAACAAGTTGCCCCAAAAACTGAACTCAGTCATGAAGATTTAACAGACTTAGACTTTGTCGGTCTAGCCGGCATTATTGATCCGCCGAAGGAAAGTGCAATTCAGGCGGTCAAAGAAAGTCAGGCGGCGGGAATTGCCGTCAAGATGATTACCGGTGACCATAAGGATACTGCACGGGCTATTGGAAAAGAAATTGGCCTGCGCCACACGGATAAAGTTTTGCAGGGCATTGAAATCGACAATCTAAGCGATCAAGAATTGGCTCAACAAGTTAAAAAAGTCGATGTCTTTGCACGGACAACTCCAGAGCATAAGTTACGAATTGTGACAGCTTTACAAAATAATGGCGAAATTGTCGGCATGACCGGCGACGGCGTCAATGATGCGCCGGCTTTAAAGAAAGCTGACATCGGGATTGCCATGGGTATTAAAGGTAGCGAGGTCAGTAAGCAGGCAGCTGATATGGTCTTAGCCGATGATAATTTTCACACCATTGCTAAGGCTGTTAAAGAAGGCCGCCGCATTTTTGACAATTTGAAAAAGACCATTAACTTCTTCTTGCCAACCGCCTTAGCCCAAGGGTTGATTGTTATCATCGCCCTTTTACTAAATCAGCCTTTACCTTTAAGTCCGATTCAAATTTTATGGGTCAACATGGTCACGACAATTACCCTTTCCTATGCGCTAGGCTTTGAAAAAGCGAGCCAAGATACCATGCAACGGCCACCTCGCCCTGTCAATGAAGGTATTTTATCTGGCTATAGTCTGTTTAGAGTCATCTATGTGTCTCTATTAATCATGCTGCCGGCTTACTTTTTAGCCATGCAATTTGACAGCCAGCTGCTGCAACAGACTATTTTATTACAAAATATTGTTGTCGCACAGGCCGTTTACATGATTAACTGTCGTGAGCTGACGGAGCCTTCGATTAATAAAGGCTTGTTCCAGAACAAACCGCTGTTTATCTCTCTAGCAATCTTAGTGGTGCTGCAAAGTGCCGTCCTTTACCTGCCATTTATGCAGCAATGGATGGGAACGACTGCCTTGAGCGGCGGCCAACAATTAATTATTTTGGTCAATGTTGCTTTACTCTTTTTAATTGTTGAAATCGAAAAAGGACTGACTAAACGGATTACCCGCCGTCAGTCCCAAACCTCAAGTGATCTGAATTAAGTTTTATAAATAGTGCTGCCAAGTGAGCTCGGTTAACTGCCGCAGCTCATTTTTGGTTGGCAGACTGGAAATATAAATGACTTCAACTGCTAAAGGTGCCAAAGGAAAATTAGAAACAACGATGTCGTTCTCATTAAAGTTCAGCTCAGTCAGCTGAGAAATTTCAACACTGACTAATTTCACCCGCCGACCAAAAGCATCCGCCAATTCCTGCTGTAAAAAAGCTTTCCACGCCGGCTCCCCTTGGAAAATAAAGTACAGGGTCATCACTTGCGGACGGGCGGTAAACACAGCTTGCTGTTCCAATAAGGAAATCAGATTTAATAAATACAGCGGATTATCCAGATGGACCACTGAATCAATCAACGCCAATAGCTTTTGATCGCTGCCAGTATGTTCTTTTCGCTCTGCAAGCAGTTCTTGATACTCCAATTGGAATTGTTCCGACAGCCAGGTGGATTCATTATATTTCAAAAGTAGTAACAGCAGATTTTCAGTTAACTGCGTTTTTTGAAAATCCAATTGCTGGCGCTGGGCAATTTCACTAGCTAACTGTTCTGCCACGTTACCCAACTGGGGATAAGCCTGAGTTAAGTCCAGCGCTGCCCCGAAGCTATTGTTGTAATTCCAGCTTTCTAAAAAGCAGAAAAAGGCAAAAAAGCGCTCCGCCTCCTGCAAATAAATACCTTCTAGCTGATACAAAGCAGCCAAAGAAGTTTGATACTGTTGATACAAAAAATCTGCTTGATTGAACTTGAACTCGTCAATCGGGCAATTGGCCTTGACCCGAATCGTATTGATAAAAAACCAGCAGACGCCAAAAATCTGCTCCGTATCAACAGCCAGAGGCGAGCGATTGAGTTTTTTTAAATAATCAAAATAATGCTCCTCATGAATACTGTATTCTTCAAAAAAATAATTATTATGGGTGAAGGGTAACAAAAGCCGGTGGAAGAAAATCCGCACGGCGCTTTCGTTTCCGATTAGCTCAGCAGTTTTAGCTGAGACTTTGATTTTAATCTCATAGGGCTTTAATTGCCGATTGATTTTACTTGTGTGGCGTTTCAAAGTTTCTAAGGAGACGCCGTTTTCTGCTAAAAATTTACTGGTGGCCAGCTCCTTTTCAAAGAAGAGGGCTTTAATCAATTGAATGCTGATGGATTGAGGCAAAAACAAATCCCACAGCTGATTGGCTAGCTGATTTTCCGTTAAGATCAGCTGAATACCTTGACTGTCAGCGGAAATCTGCCAGCCTGCTGGCAGCTGCTCACGAATCAGCTGCAAATCAGAAAAAACGGTTCGTTCAGTCGTCTTCAACTGCTGAGCGATTTCCTTGGCGGTTATTTGCGGATGATTCAGCAATAATTCCAAGAGGGAAATCTGGCGCCGCAAATCTTTTTCGGTAATCATTTTTTTCAGCATGGAATACATAACACAATCACCCCTTCTCAAATAGAATAAGGGTAATTGACAGAGGGGTCAATTAGGAAGGTTGCTGGGAATTATTTTAGGTGACATCCACCCTTTTCCGAAAAAATTCAAAAAAGTTTCATTTTCCGCTTGACTTAGAGTCCAGTTCAAGTTGTATTCTATGGCAGTCATAAGGAAAGGAGCTTTTTTATGTTATTAGAAAAAATTATCACGACTATTCAAGAACCCAGCGATTTAAAAAAATTAACCCAAACAGAATTGGCAGCTCTTGTGGTGGAAGCCCGGACTGCGCTATTAGAAAAAATCAGCAGCCACGGCGGGCATAACGGTCCCAACTTAGGCGTGGTTGAAATGACTGTCGCCCTGCACTATGTTTTTGATTCACCAACAGATAAATTTATCTTTGATGTTTCCCATCAATCTTACGTCCATAAAATGCTGACGGGACGCAGCCAAGCCTTCACCGATGCGGCTCACTATGATGATGTTTCCGGCTACACCAATCCAAAAGAAAGCGAGCACGACCTCTTTACTGTCGGGCATACCTCGACTTCTTTGTCTTTAGCAAACGGTGTGGCGAAGGCTCGGGATTTGAAAAAAGAAACCAGCAATGTCGTCGCTGTGATTGGTGACGGCTCACTTTCTGGTGGTTTGGCTTATGAAGGGCTGAATAATATTGTTGAACAAGGCAGCAACACGATTGTCATCGTCAATGATAATGACCAATCTATTGCTGATAATTTTGGCGGCCTCTACAAAAATCTCCGAGATTTAAGAAATTCCAACGGCCAAGCTAAAGATAATTTCTTTAAAGCATTAGGCTTCGATTATTACTATTTAGAAAATGGCAATGATTTAGCTGCCTTGATTGCTTTATTTGAAGAAGTCAAAGACAGCCAGCACCCGGTCTTGCTGCACATTCACACAGTGAAGGGCAAAGGCTTCGCTTATGCCGAAGCCAATCGGGAAAAATTTCACGCCGGCGGTCCTTTTAGTTTAAAAACCGGTGAATACTTAGCTGCCGCAAGCAGTGAAGCAACTTACAGCAGCGTGACGACAGACTTTCTCTTAGAAAAAATGGCAGCAGATCCAACCGTTGTCGCCATCAATGCCGGTACGCCGATGCTTTTATTCAACCAAGCACAACGCTTGCAGGCGGGTAAACAATTTGTCGATGTCGGCATTGCTGAAGAACAAGCCGCAACCATGACAGCTGGTCTTGCGAAAAATGGCGCCAAACCAGTTTGGGCGGTTTATTCAACCTTTATGCAGCGGAGCTTTGACCAAATTTCCCATGATTTGGCCCTAAATGATTTACCGGGAACAATTCTAGTTTACGGGGCATCCGCCAGCGCTATGAATGATGAAAGTCATCTCGGCTTTTTCGATATTCCTTTTCTAAGCCATATTCCAAACCTAGTCTATCTAGCACCAACCAATAAGGAAGAATATTTGGCGATGCTGGACTGGTCCATCGAACAAACAGGACATCCCGTAGCTATTCGTGTACCGGTCGGCCCGTTGGTAGAAATCGGTGCTCCTGACACAACCGATTACGGACAACTCTATAAAAATCAAATCTCACAGGTGGGGGCGCAAGTTGCCTTGATTGGTGTCGGTAATTTTTATGGATTAGCCGCAGCTGTCGCTGAAAAGCTGGCAGAAACTGCAGCAATCCATGCCACCATCATCAATCCTAAATTTATTTCAGGTCTTGATCAAGTATTACTGAACAGCTTGAAGCAAACTCATCAATTAGTTGTGACCCTCGAGGACGGCCTTTTAGATGGCGGCTATGGTCAAACTGTCGCCGGCTTCTTCGGTAATTCTGATTTGAAGGTGCAAACTTATGGTCTCGAAAAAGCGTTTCATGACCGTTATAATCCAGCAGAACTATTGGCAGAAAACGGCTTAACCGTTGACAATATTGTTCAAAATATTTTAGCTGCTGTATAAGCGCTGGATAAACTAATAAAAGACATCAGCGAGCTAACTGCTTTTAGGACAGTCTGCTCATTGATGTCTTTTTTGTAATTCATTTCTAGCACTTACTAATCTGCTAAAACTCATGGAGGACTTCTTGTTCTTGTAAAATCCGCAGGCCCCCCATCGCCAAAGCCTCTAACTCATTTTCCCCGGGTTCAAGGCTGACTGGCGCAATAAAATCAATTCGTTTCGTTAAGGCCACTGTCACGTAGGCCGAATATGCCAAGCCGCCGGTTAAAACAATTTGATCGACGCGACCCGCCACTAGCGCTGCCAAACTGGCAATTCCTTTGGCCAGTTGATAAATCATCGCATCATAAATGACTTTTTCCTGAGGCGAATCGGCAATCTGGGCCTCAATTTTTCTAGCATCATTGGTTTCAAAATACGATACCAAGCCGCCTTGCCGTTTGTAAAAGGTCAGCATTTCTTTTTTTGAATACTGATAGCACCAATTGATGACTTGGTGAATCGGCAGGCCACCGGTCCGTTCTACCGCCATCGGCCCCTCATCATCAGAAATCAAATCGGCAATTTCGCCATTTACATGAATTGAAGTTGTCGTGCCGCCCCCCATATGCACCACAATCAAAGTTTGTTTTTGATAATCCAAGCCATTTTGCTGACAGTATTTGATTCCGCTGGCCCGGGAATTTAAAATATGGCCCAAACTTTTGCGCTCCATTCCCTTTAAACCGGAAATGCGGGAAATTGGCCACAGCTGATCGACAGAAACACAGTCGTAAACTAACGGCAGCGCCTGACCTTCTTCTGCCAATTGATAAGCCAGCACAGCACCTAAATTAGACACGTGTTGGTTGATAGTCTCATAAAGCAGATAGTCCATCATTTTTTCCGTGACTAAGTAGCCACCTGCCTTGACCGGAGGCAGAGCACCCCCCCGACCAACCACCGCATCCAAATCGGTCAGCTGGATATGCTGCTTTTCTAAAATCTGATGAATGGTTGCCAGCCGAAACGGTAGCTGCTGAGGAATGGTCTCAAATTGATTGACTGTCGCCAATTCATGAATGACTTCATCAGAAAAGAGCAATTTATCATGGTCATAGACGGCCACTTTGGTGGATGTTGCCCCGGGATTAATTGCTAAAATCTTTTTTGCCACAGACTTCCCCTCCTCGACTTTTTTCACCCTTTGTCTCAATAAACTTCATAAGCAGTAATAAAATTAGTGCCACCGCTGCTAGCAAGAGAATGACTAAAAACAGATAAAATGTTCCATAATTTACTTCAACCTGTACAGCTAGACTAGGGCCAATCAACGCTGAAAAAACTAAATTAAACGTCGCTAAGCTGTAATTAGCAGCGTAAAATTTTGAGCCGTAATACTGGCTGATAAAAGCTGCCGTGATTGCTGAGCCGCTTCCGTAGCTCAGCCCTAGGAAAATTAAGCCTAAGATGATTAAAGCTGCCTGACCTGAGTAGCTACCGCCAGCTAGACAAAAGCCGCCAACCGCTAAAAATAAACTTCCCAAAAGCATTGTTCTGCTTCTTTTTAGCCGGTCATAGAGATAACCGAAAGTTAATTTGCCAATGCCGCTGAAGGCTGGCATCAATAACCCAATCGTTCCACTCAAGTTGACCGCCAGCGCAATATTGGCAGCATCGTTAATCACCATTAAACCGGCTGCCGACACTAGAGTTACCCAGATAAAATATAAGCCAAATAAGGGCTGCTTGAGCATTTGTTTCGGCGCCAGACCTGTCGCCAGTCTGGCTTCAGCTGATGTAGGCAAAGCACCATGTAAAAAAATGACGCCGATTAAGCCATTGATCAGAATCCAAATACTTAGCGCACGAAAAGTCGGCAACACACCGAATGCGGCAATTAATTTTTCACAAGCACTGCCTAAAAAGACACTGCCAATACCAAAACCCATCAATAGTGCGCCGGAAGCCAGCCCTTGTTTTTTTTTAAATTTCTGGCTGACATTGGCAATCACACTGTTGAAGGCCAGACCAATTCCAAGACCACCCAAGACGCCGTAGCAAACGTACAGCAGATACAACGGCGGAATTGAAAGAGTATCCGCCAGCGAAATCAGCCAAAAACCACCGCTGATAAGCAGGGCCGAGCCAGCTAAAACTTTTTTTATATTTTTTCTCAGCAGGCCGTTTAAAAAACCGCCGATGCAAAAGAAAATCATTGAAAGTGTGAAGACGAGGGCTAGCTGCCCCTGACTCCAAGCATTACCAAAATGATGATTCAGCGGCCGACTGAAAATCGACCAGCTGTAAATCAGTCCCAGATTAAATAGAACAAAGATGCCCGCTATTAATTCAATCCATCGATTCGAAGTCTTCATGACAGCCCTCCTTTATAAAGCAGCCAGAAAAAGCGAATTTTCCTTTTCTTCAGCAGCTGCCGCCCGGGAGGTCAGCACAATCGGTACTTCAGCGCCTAAGATGATGCCAGCCATTTTGGCCCCACCTAAAGAGGTCAGCGCCTTTCCCAATAAATTGCCGGCAGTCAAATCCGGCGCCACCAGCAAGTCCGCTTGTCCCGCCACCGCACTTTGATATTTTTTCTTTACTACTGCAGTTGGACTCACGGCTAAATCTAAAGAAAGCGGACCGTCTATTAAAGCATCGGGAGTTTCTTGCAACGCTGCTTTGACCGCTGCTGCTGCCAGTGAGGCTGGAATTTTCGGCTGCACAACCTCAGCTGGCGCTAAGATGGCTGCTCGGCAAGGGGCGTAACCTAATTTTTTTAAAAAATCGAGAGCCGTCTTAGTCAATTGAATCTTTTCAGCAATGGTTGGCACCGGCAGCATTCCGCTATCCGTTAAAAAAAGTAGTTTAGGATAATAAGGACTTTCTAAAACGGCCAAATGGGAAAGTAGTGCTGCTTTTTTTATGCCCGCTTCTGCAACAACAGCCTGCAATAATTTTCCTGTCGCAATCTGGTCCTTCATCAATAAATTGATTTGACCAGCTTTTACTAACTCCACGGCTTTTGTAGCTGCTGCCTCCAAAGTATCAACATAGGCTACTTGCAAATTATCCAAACCGGGATGCCTTTTTATTAAGGCATCCACCGGCTCTCTTTGACCAATCAAAAAAATATTTAGCGGCCTATGTCGGCGATAGTTCAAAATACTCGCCAGTGCCCCATCACTTTCAGCCCCGACGACCCCAACAGTTTGAATCTGATTTGAAAGAGGCTCCCGCTGCCGTAATTCTTCAAAGGAGTGAATGACCATAAGCTGCTCCTTTCTAACCTATTAAACTTTTAAGCTAATAAGTTTCCCTCGCTAACGGGTGGGCAATCCGCGAAATATTTAGCAGATGATCGTAGCGTAAATTTTCGGAAATAATATTTTTCCCCCATGAGCCACAGCCTAGAGATGGTGTTGGATTTAAGCCGTTGCCGGGACCACCGGCTGCATCGATACTAGGTTGATTGACAATGATGCGGCAAACCGGCATCGCCAAACCTAATTGTAAAATTTTATCATCATCGTGACTGTAAATCGCAACACTATGGCCTTTTCCAGCCACCTCCAAGTTGGCTTGACAAATTTCTAAAGCATCGGCAAACTCCCGATACGGAATCGCCGCTAAGACCGGACACATTTTTTCTTGACAGAGAACATCGGCAGCTCCAAATTCTTCAATTTGGACCACGATAATTTCGGCCTCATCCTTAATCGGTAATCCCGCCAGTTCACCAATAAATTGTGGGCTTTGTCCAACCACCGCAGGATTTAGCTGCCCATCAATAAACAACACACGGCGGATTTTTTCCACATCCGCAGGCTGATCAAAATAGACGGCGGTTCTTTTTTCAAACTCTTGGCACAATTCCGCCTGCCGTTTTTCTGGATAAATAATCGTCTGGGCGCAGGCACAAATCAGCCCGTTGTCAAAGGAACGGCTGATGATACTCAGTTCAACGGCAGCCGCCACATCAAAATCTTCTGTCAAAATCCCTTGGGTGTTCCCCGGCCCCACGCCATAGGATGGAATGCCGCTAGTGTAAGCGGCATGAACTAAACCAGGGCCGCCGGTTGCCACATTCATATCTGACTTGCTCATCAATTCTTTAGTTAATTCCTGGGAGGGTTCTTCGATAATTTGAATTAAATCCTTCGGTGCGCCGATAGCGGCAATCGCTTCTCGCATTAATTCTACGGTATGAATAGTCGTGGCCTTTGCTCGTGGATGAGGCGAGATAATAATCGCATTGCGACCTTTCAAGGAAACCACTGTATTACCGACAGAGGTCACCGTTGGATTCGTCGTTGGCGTCACCGATCCGATGACACCGACCGGGTGGGCAATTTCCACAAGCCCCAGCTCAGGCAGACGATTGATGACGCCGACCGATTTTTTACCTTTTAAAAATGTCGGCAAATTGGTGCCCGCCACTGTATTTTTACCAATTTTATGATCTAGGCGGCCCATTTTCGTTTCAGCCACCGCTTTTTTTGCCAGCATTTCTGCATTGGCAATAATTGTTTCAGAAATTGCGGCGATTAACGCATCCGTCTGCTCTTGCGTGTAATGACTAATTTCTGTCATCGCCTGTTTGGCCCGCAAAATTTTTTGATCAATCATAAGGCTCCCTCCTTATTTTTCGTAAATTTTTTCCAACACGTCCATAAACATTTCATAAGAGACCGGTGCCGGATTCATATCATTGCTAGGTTCTTCCATGGCAGCTTTTGCGATAATATCAAAATCAGCCCGCTGAATGCCCGTCGTATTTAAAGCTGGAATATTTAATTCCACATTTAATTCTTCTAAGGCTTTGACGACATCTTCTGCCTGGCAATCAGCACCTAACCCCATTGCCACCCCAACTTTTTGATATTTCTCAGCGGCAAAGCGGGCATTGTATTTAACGGTTTCTGCTAAGGCCATGGCATTGGCTAAGCCGTGGGGAACATTAAAATGAGCCCCTAATGGATGGGCAATCGAGTGGGCAATTCCTAAAATTGCCACGTTGAAGGCCATCCCTGCCAGCGTACTGCCCATTAGAACCCGGGAACGGGCAGTCAAATTTTGACCATCCTTAACCGCTGTTGGTAGATTTTGATAGATTAATTCAATCGCTTTTAATGAATGAATTTCCGTAAATGGATTGCCTAAAGTCGAAACATAGGATTCAATCGCATGGGTTAAGGCATCGCAGCCAGTTGAGGCTGTCACTTGCGGCGGCAAGCCCACCGTCAACTGAGGATCTAAAATTGCAACTGTCGGAGTTGTATACTTGCCGGAAATCACCATTTTCTTTTTCCGTTTTGTGCAGGTTACCACCGAAACGCTTGTCACTTCACTGCCTGTCCCAGCCGCCGTTTCAATCGCAATCAGCGGCACCGTCGGATTAGGCACTTGATCAATGCCTTCGTATTGTTGAATCGGTGCTTCATTTGTTAACAGCACATTAATTGCTTTGGCACTATCAATCGAACTGCCACCGCCAATTGCAACAATCACATCAATTTGTTTTCCTTTAAAATCATTTGCAGCTGCTTCAATTGAGACATCTGTCGGATTGGCAATCACTTGGTCAAACTGATAAATCGTCAAGCCCTCTGCAATCAAGCGGCCCAAAATAGTATCAATCAGTCCCGTGCTTTTAATTCCTTGGTCATAGATTGCCAGCACACTTTTTGCTTGCAGCTTTTCTAGCTCAGCAGATAATTCTAAGACAGCCCCTTCGCCAAAAATAATAGCTGTCGTTGCACTAAATCGAATCATTTTAACCCCTCCTATTCTTTACTTCTAGTTTAAATGAAAACGCTATCCGTTTATTGTAAAAAACGGCAATTTTTTCTACATATTCGATTGACTGTTATTTTTTAATGTCTTATAGTTAAGATGAAGACCGTCTTGACCCCATTGAATTGCAACAGATAAAGGAGGTTATTTTGTTGAAGAAGGATTTTTTGACGCTCTCGCAACCCTTTCACTCCAAGATATTTACCCACCGGGCCTCTTATTGGAAAATCTTTGACTATCCTACCCAGCAGGAGAAATTAAATTATATTTTATTTGAAGATTATCACGTAGGGAAAAAAGATATCCAAATTGAGTTATTACCTGACCTGATTGAAACCCTCTGCCTCGAACTGCCGCCAACTGGAAAAAAACTAAATCTGATTTTTTTTGGCAAACACACCATCTCAAGAACGGTTACCTATCAAGCCAACCATCGTTACCTCGCACTTCGCTTTAACCCGTTGGGCAGTGTTAAATTCCATAGCTTTGACAGCGATACTAAAAACAAAATGTTTTCTTTGAATAAATACCTCGACCAAAAGCTAATTGATGAGCTGATTCCGCTGTTTGACCTGCCTCTAAGCCAACAGGCGGAAGCCGTCATCACTTTATTGCAACCGACTTTTTATTATTCCTGCCCGACATTAATTTACGATTTCATCGATTACACTGTTTCCCAGACCACCTCATTAAAATCCGCTTCTGAAAAATTTAATTATTCAGCCAGACAAATTCGCAATATTTTTCAAGATACTTTAGGCGTTTCCAGCAAAGAAATTATTCAAGTGCTGCGTTTTTGGCGCGCCATCAATTTAATTGAAGAGGAAAATCTCCAGACTACAAAAGACCTCGCTGGTAAGTTGGACTTTTTCGATGATTCTCATTTCATTCGCACATTTACCAAATATGCAAACGTCTCACCGACTTCCTATATTAAAAAGAAACGCCATGCCCTTGCCCATTCGTAAAAATGGGCTGCTCTTTATAAAAAAAATAAAAAAGCTTGCGGCAAAAGCTCCTCGACAACTGACTGTCTGAGGAAACTTATGCTGCAAGCTTTTTGTTTACTGTTTAGGATTCAATTGAATAATTTGGTGCTTCTTTGGTAATTTGAACATCATGAGGATGCGATTCCTTCAAGCCGTTGCCGCTCATTTGGATAAATTGGGCATCTTCTCGTAATTCTTTCAAGTTCGCTGCTCCAACGTAACCCATACCAGAACGCAGGCCACCAATCATTTGGAAAATAATATCGGAGACGCTGCCTTTATAGGCAACCCGCCCTTCAATTCCTTCTGGAACAAGTTTATTGGCTTCATTGACGCCGCCTTGGAAGTAGCGGTCGCTAGAACCTTTTTCCATTGCGCCAAGGGAACCCATGCCCCGATAAGTTTTGAAACGACGACCTTGATAAATTTCAAATTCACCCGGTGATTCGTCCGTACCGGCCAACATGCTGCCTAACATCACGGCATGACCCCCAGCTGCTAAAGCTTTAGCGATATCACCGGAGAATTTAATACCGCCATCGGCAATAATGGCTTTGCCATATTGACGAGCCACTGAGGCCGCATCATAAATTGCTGTTAATTGAGGAACACCGACACCCGCAACTACCCGGGTGGTACAAATCGAACCCGGTCCAATCCCAACTTTGACTACATCGACACCGACATCATATAAAGCTTTGGTGCCTTCAGCTGTGGCAACATTGCCGGCAATTAAAGTTGCTTTCGGGAAAGTTTTACGAATCTCAGCGATTTTGCGAATCACGCCAGCGCTGTGACCATGAGCTGTGTCAATTACGATTGCATCAGCTCCGGCATCTAATAAAGCCTCCGCCCGCTCAAAAGTATCGCTAGTCACACCGACTGCTGCGGCCACTAATAAACGACCGTGTTCATCTTTGGCTGCATTAGGAAATTCGATGACTTTTTCAATATCTTTGATGGTAATCAAGCCGCTTAATGCGCCGTCATTATCGACAATCGGTAATTTTTCAATTTTATGCTGTTGTAAAATTTTCTCAGCATCCTTTAAAGAAGTGCCGACAGGAGCTGTGACTAAATCATCTTTAGTCATCACGTCATTGATGGGAATTTGATAATCAGTTACAAAACGTAGATCACGGTTGGTTAAAATACCGACAAGTTTGCGATTTTCCATTGTTTCAACAATCGGCACACCGCTGATGCGATAGCGACTCATTAAATGTTCTGCATCTGCAACTAAATGGCTTGGAGTTAAGAAGAAAGGATCGATGATAACGCCGCTTTCAGAGCGTTTAACTTTGCGAACTTCATCCGCTTGTTCGGCGATGCTCATATTTTTATGAACAACCCCTAAACCGCCTTGGCGGGCCATGGCAATCGCCATTTTGCTGTCCGTCACGGTATCCATGCTGGCGCTGATGATAGGGATGTTTAATTTGATATTCTGCGCTAATTGCACTTCCATATTGACATCATTTGGCAAGACGTGGCTCTCAGCTGGAATAAGTAGAACATCATCGAAGGTTAAGCCTTTTTTAGCAAATTTTGATTCCCAGTTTGACATGATTGTGAACCTCTCCCTATTAATTTTTTAACAAAAAACATATCAGCTTTTTAAAGTCTTGTCAAGAAAGCCGATAAAACTTTCATGAAAATCTAGGAGTAAATTTAGAAATCATGAAAAAAACGCTTTAGCCCCTCAGAAAACAGTCGGCAACAAAAAAATCCAAAACCCTCCTTGCAGCTGTTCCACTCAACAGCTGCGAAAAAAGAATTTTGGATTCTATTTCAATATAAAAATTTCTGTTGCCTACTTAACGCATAGAGAACATACCGACGATGCCTAAGCGTTTTTTCAGGTACCAGCGCAAACCTAACACGGCAGCACCAAGCACTAACATAACGATTGGATCTAATACTGGGTTAATAACGGCTGGTAAAAGACCTGAAGCTGTAAAGGCGACTAACCAAATTAGTGTGGCTCCCACCATCAAGAGCATGGACTTCCACATTTTAGGTTTTTTGCTTTTATCAGCACCGGGACGGTCATATTGGTAAACGTATTTGTACATTAAATACATCACCCAGCCCCCAGCTGCTGCACCGACAATTAAAGTGACTAAGCCGAAGCTGCCACTATTGCTGGAAGCTGCAAATTGATTCATCAAACCAAAGATGGCAGCGAAAATTCCTAAGAATAATAAGAAATTGTCCAGCCACATCATGACAGGTGCGTTGACTTTTGATTCTTTGGGTTTGTTCATAATTTGTTCCACTGATTCTGAAACTGTACCATATAATTGACGGGCCGTGATGCCTTTTTTCTGACCTTCCACCAAGGTGGGCAAAATGTCATGCAAAGCTTCTGCCTGATCTGCTTCTGATAAATTTGCCGCATTCATTGATTTTTTTAAGTCAAAGATATATTGTTCGTTACGTTTCGTCAATTGTTCTTCCCATTGACGATTTTCGCTAACAAATTCACGTAACTTCTCTGGTTCCATTCTTTGTTCCCCTTTCACAAACAAGCCGACAGGATTTCGTAAAGCCTATTCTAGCATAGAATAGCCCCCAGTGCCCGTGTTTTTACACATTAAATCTGAAGAGCATAACATCGCCGTCTTGAACGACATATTCTTTGCCCTCAGAACGAACTTTGCCGGCTTCTTTTGCCGCGTGCATGCTGCCATAATGACTCAAGTCATCGTAGGAAACTGTTTCTGCTCGAATAAAGCCCCGTTCAAAGTCAGAATGAATAATCCCTGCTGCTTGCGGAGCTTTCATGCCTTTTTTAAAGGTCCAAGCCCGCACTTCTTGTTCGCCAGCAGTAAAATAAGTCGCCAAGCCTAAGAGGTCATAGGCTGCTCGAATCAATTGATCCAAACCAGATTCTTCAATGCCTAACGCTTCTAAAAATTCAGCTTTGTCTTCATCGTCTAATTCAGCAATTTCTTCTTCCGCTCTGGCGCTGACAACAATTACTTGAGCATTCTCAGAGGTCGCAAAATTGCGGACCTCCTGCACATAATGATTACTGTCGCTGTCCGCCACTTCATCTTCGGCAACGTTAGCAACATATAAAACTGGTTTTGTCGTTAACAAAAACAGGCTCTTAACTAATTTTTCTTCTTCTTCTGTAAATTCAATACTGCGGGCAGAAATGCCTTCTTCTAAAACTGGTTTGATTTTATCTAAGATGGACAGTTCAGCAACGGCATCTTTATCCTTAGTCTTGGCAACTTTGGCCACCCGAGTATAGCGCTTGTTGACAGATTCTAAATCCGCCAGCACCAATTCCAAATTAATCGTGTCAATATCAGCTAAGGGATCAATCCGACCTTCAACGTGGGTGATATTATCATCATCAAAACAGCGAACCACATGACAGATGGCATCCACTTGGCGAATGTGGCTTAAGAATTGATTCCCCAAACCCTCTCCTTTGCTGGCGCCTTTGACGATGCCGGCAATATCGGTAAATTCAAAAGTTGTCGGCACTGTTTTTTTCGGATGCACTAGTTCTGTTAAGCGTTGCAGGCGTTCATCCGGAACCTCTACCACACCGACGTTCGGGTCAATCGTTGCAAAAGGATAATTTGCTGCTTCTGCTCCAGCTTTTGTAATTGCGTTAAACAACGTTGATTTACCGACATTCGGCAAGCCAACGATACCAGCAGTTAATGCCATGAATTCTTCACTCTTTCTCTTTTTTCTCTAGAATTTTTTTTAATTTCTTTTCAAAGTCTCGTCGAGTCAGCATGACAATATGCTGACAATGCAGACAGCGGATTTTGATATCCGCCCCCATCCGAATGATTTCCCAGCGATTGGTTTGGCAAGCGTGGGGTTTTTTCATCTCGACGACATCCCCTAAATCATACATGAGGACTCCTCCTTTTTCATTATAAAACCGCAAAAATTTATCTTTTTCTTACTTTAAGCCTCATCGTCAAAATGGACATCTAAAATATCCAAAATCCGTGTCAAATCAGAGGCGGATAAATATTCAATCTCAATGCGGCCCTTGCCTTCTTTTTCTTGGATTTCAACATTGGTGCCGAATTTATCCATCAGGCGTTCTTCGCTCTCCCTCAGGTAATAAGGTTTTTCCTTTACTAGACGCGGCGTTTTCTTTTTAGGCTTTTCTTTGTTTTCATTTAAGTCCGTCACAATTTGTTCCAATTGCCGCACCGTCAAATTTTCTTTGATGGCGCGATTGGTTAATTTAATAATCAAGTCTTTGTTTTTCAAGCCCAATAAAGTCCGAGCCTGTCCCATTGATAAACGCTGCTCTTGAACCATATCCTTAACAAATTTTGGCAAGGTCAAGAGCCGTAAATAATTGGCGATGTATGGGCGGCTCTTTCCTAAGCGCTCCGCCACTTCCGCCTGCGTCAGCTTTAAATTTTTCATCAGCATGTCATAGGCTTCGGCTTCTTCCATCGGGTTCAAATCCTCCCGCTGAAGATTTTCCAACACCGCCACTTGCATCATCGCTTCTTCGGTGAAGTCCCGCACGATGGCCGGAATCGTTTCTTTGTTGGCTAGTTTGGACGCCCGGAAGCGCCGTTCGCCTGCGATAATTTCATAGCCTTTGACCGCCGACTTGCGGACAATAATTGGCTGAAAGACGCCCGATTGTTCAATCGAGTTAGCTAGTTCCTGTAAAGAAGCCTCTTCAAAGGTTTTGCGGGGCTGGTAAGGATTCGGCCGCAAATCACTTAAAGGAATATTGATGACTTCTTCTTTTTGCACGTCGACATTTTCCAAATCAGCAAAATTCTCAAACAAGGCATCAATTCCACGACCTAAACCTTTTCCTTTACTCATGGGCTAACACTTCCTCTGCTAATGATAGGTAAACCTCGGACCCGCGGGAGCGGATATCGTAATCGATAATCGACAAACCATGGCTCGGCGCTTCTGACAGACGGACATTGCGGGGAATAATTGTGTCGTAGACTTTTTCTCTAAAATACTTGCGGACTTCCTCAACGACCTCCGCCCCTAAATTCGTACGGGCGTCGTACATCGTCAACAGCACTCCTTCAATTTTCAGCTCTGGATTAAAATGCTTTTGAACCAAGCGAATCGTGTTTAACAACTGGCTTAGCCCCTCTAAAGCATAATACTCGCACTGAACCGGAATCAAAATTGAATCGCTGGCTGTAAAAGAATTAATCGTCAAATGCCCTAAGGAAGGGGGGCAATCAATCAAAATATAATCGTAAGCATCGCTGATTTCGGCTAAAGCTGTTTTTAAACGGGTCTCTCTAGCCATCATAGAAGTCAATTCAATTTCCGCACCTGCCAGCTGAATGGTCGCCGGTACAATTGACAACCCTTCACGGGAAGTCGGTAAAATCGTTTCTCTAATCGGCGTTTCATTCACCAAGACATCGTAAATGTCTTGGGCGACATCAGGTTTGCGCACGCCGATACCACTAGTGGCATTGCCCTGAGCATCAATATCTACCAATAAAACTCGCTTGCCATTATACGCCAGACAAGCCCCTAAATTGACTGTCGTGGTGGTTTTTCCCACACCGCCCTTTTGATTCGCTACTGAGATAATTCGTGCCATTTTCTACGTCCTCCTATATTGATGTCACGTCACTGCTATGTAAACATTTATCCCCGTGAATAAATGCGTCTAATCCAAAAATGCAAAAAATTATTGAAGCGGCTGCTTATTTGGCTGGCCGGGCTTACGAGGATATTTCTTCGGGGTGACTTTTTTCTTTTGAATCACCAAAATATGCCGCTCGTCTCCTGTTTGTGGTAATGCCAAGTCAATTTCTTCAATGACTTTGCCCCCCAATAAAGCAATCGCCGGCTTCGCCTCCGTCAACTCCTCTTGGCTTTTAGCCGCCTTTAAAGCTAAAAAGTAGCCGTCCTTTTTGACTAACGGCAAACATAATTCCGCCAAAACATTTAAACGGGCCACCGCTCTGGCAGTCACAAAATCAAAGCTCTCACGAAACGCCTTGTTTTGACCAAAGGTTTCTGCCCGGTCGTGGTACAAAGACACGCCCTCCAGTTGCAAGCTCGTTGCGACTGTTTTTAGAAAATTAATTCGTTTATTAAGGGAATCAACAATCGTAATCTGCAAATCCGGAAAGACAATTTTTAAAGGAATACTAGGAAAGCCCGCACCAGAGCCGACATCACAAAGACTTCCTGTACCAGAAAATTGCGGTGTAAAGGCCGTCATCACCGAATCATAAAAATGCTTGAGATAGACATCATTTTCGGCGGTAATCGTGGTCAGATTTATTTTTTCGTTCCATTCTACCAGCAGTTGAAAATACTGTTGGAATTGGTCCATCTGCCGCTCGCTCAAGGTAAAGCCTTGCTGGGTCATTTGCTGACGAAATTCTTCAGGTGTCATAGTCGTTCCTTTCTTCTGTGAAACAAAAAAATGTTTCACGGTTCTTTCCTACTTTAACGCATATTGCCGCTGTAAGCAATGTTTTTAAAACTTCTTAAAAATTCTTTTGGCCCGCTGCTTTACCGGGGAAAATTTTTGTTTGAATTGAGCTTTTCTCCGCTTGCAGTTAACCCTTGTGATTCAGCTCTTGCAAATAAAAAACCAGAGGGCCATCTATCCGACAGCCATCTGGTTTTTCCTAGTCACTTGATAAGGCGGTGACTAAACTGCCATTTCTGATTTTGTTTAACTAAGGTGTGCTCTACTTGATTGACGCCGAGAATTTTTAACTTCTTTGCATCGACAATCAGCAAAGCCGAACTAGCATGAGCCTTGGTCGCATTAATGTCTTCTATTATAACAGAAGTTGTCAAGTGTTGGGTCAAAGGTTCTTTTTCCCAGGTCTTCGTTAAAAATTTTTCCAAATCCCCTTGGCCCTGTGCAGTTCCTTCAGCGCCGGTAATCGCTCCATTTTCCGTGAACAATTGCAGATAGGCGGCAACATTTTTTTCGCTGGCCAATTGGTCAGCTTGGTTGATTAAATTGGTAATCAATTCAAAGTCAGTCATTCTTGGCCACTCCCCTCAAGGAAATATTGATTTGTGCTTGTAGATGTTGGTCAAAAACATCTCTCGGAATCAGCGCCTGCACAGCTTTAGGCGGCTTGGTGGCATAAGCGCTATGGGTTTGATTGGCATACTGATTAACCTCAAAATTGACTAACATGGAGGAGAGCGCATAGACTTCTGATTTATCTAAGTCTGTTGCCCCAGACAACCAACTAATCACATTTCTGACGGCATTAACCAAAGCCTCATCTAAATTGTCATCGGAAAAGCCAAAGACCACCCAATGAGTTGGCTTTTCGACAATTGGAAAATCAATTGTCGTTTTATGCAGACTTAATTCCAAATCAATCCGTTCAGCAGCGGTTTCGATACCGGTTTGGTCCACCACGCCCCCCGCCTGCCGCGCATTAACGTTACTGATCCACAACCGACCGCCGGGTTTTAATACCGGCAAAAATAGTGACGTGCCTACGCCTAAGTCGGGATAAATCAAATTGCCACCAAATTTCCCTGCAAAATTGCCGCTAGTTTCCTCATCACCGGCCGGTTCAAGTGCTACATAGCCTAAAAAAGTTTTTAGCGGAAAACTTACCCCTTTGACAAAATGAGTATGGGTTCTAGCCTCGTTAAATTTAAAATAGTGCAGATAAGGTTCCGTAAAATCCGCTGGCAATGCCCCAACGCCTAAGGGAAAAGAATTCCAACCCCAGCTAATCGGCCGCAGCTTTTTTATTTTAATTTCCAGGGTATCACCGACCTGTGCATCCGTCACACTGACTGGCCCCACCATTGAAAAAGGGCCCTTCGGAAATTGATGTCGCAAAGGCTCCCGCTCGGCAAAATTCATTCCGTAAGTTGCCCCGTTACCCCAATGAGTCCATGTATTGACATAGCTGACAGTCGTCCCGCTGGCAACCTCAGCAATGCTTGCCGCCGTCGGATCTAAATAGCCGACCCGCACTGTTTCCGGTGTTGAAGGAATTTCTAACATTTGAACCACTTCTCTCTGCTAGTTTTTAAAGAGCTACTTTTTCTAAATTATAGCACTTGCCTGTGAAAAAACTGTGACTGAAGCCCTGCCGCCTGTTCAAAACTATTTTGACAATTACAAACTACTACTCATCAGCAAATTCAAAATTTTTTTATGTAAAATTTCCGCAAAAAAAGCTCTGATACACTCCACTCAGCTTTTCACTTCTTAGAATTTTATAACCCCCTGAAGGAAAAAATCGCCTTCAAAAAAAGCGGGCCTGCTACTTAAATTATGCACCTGATTTTGTTTCAGCAACACTGATTGAACACAAAAAGACTCAGGAAGCCTTTTGTAAAAAGGGGGCGGCTTCCTGAGCCAAAGTATAATGGAAAGTGGCGGGTAGAAGCGCCACTTCGATTAACGTGATTGGATTATTGATATTTGCGGTTGTAATCCCACAACAGTCCTAATAAGCCGATGAGTCCTAGCATCATTACACCGAGGCCGGGATAGCCTACGTGTTTTTGACCCATAATCATCATCGCTAAAAAGACAAAGAATAAAATGACTTTAATGATTGTTTTCATCTTTGCTTGCCTCCCATCGAATCTCGCCGGCCGTTAATTCTACAACTTTCACTTGATTATCGACATAGATGACTGAGCGTTGCGGCAGGTCGGTATTGTTGACGATAGCATATTCCTGCACCTCTGGATAATAATGGATTTCCACTGCCGGATTCTCCGCATACCATTGATACAATTCAGCAGACTTGCCAGCCGCTTTAAACAATAATTTTAACAACAACTGAGCATTTTCCGGCGTGTAAGGCAGACTGGAGAGATAAATGCCTTTACCCTTGCCAAAATCATGAACCGAAATTTTGATGTCATCTTGATCCTCCAGCAAAATTTCCGTGTCAGCTGCTAGCGAATAGATGTGACACACTGGCTCGCCATCGGTAAATTGCGAGACATCAATTTGACTATCGACACTAGTGGCTTTGAAATATTTATCCGTCGACAAACTAAAGCCAAGCTCCTGATCGACACCTAAGACATGGGCCATTTGGAAGAAACGGCCATTTTTCAACGCGGCACTCGGTTGACCGACGCCGACAAAGCCGCCGCCGTCTGCCACCCATTTAGTTAGCCGTGCGACTAATTCTGCATCCAGCCACTTGTCACCGCCGGAATAAGCGGTGCCGGCCATGCCGGCATTGATGACTACATCAACATCCTTCAAGGCGCCATTTTTTACATCTTCGAAATCCATAAAGACCACGTTGACTTTTTGGCCGCTTAAAGATTCTAAAATACCCGTATAGCTATAAATTTGTTTGTACCATAAAGCATGGGCGACCATATGTGTTTGCCACGAGCGCAGTTTGCCCCAAGCGTTCAAGACGCCGACCGTCACACCCGTATAAGCTTTTTTACCAGCAATCTTATCGTAAATATTGCGGAATTCTTCGGTCACCTCTCCTACATAATCGACAAACTTAGGGAATTGATTGGCCAAGCTAAGATAGCCGCCATAACCGATACGATCTACAGGCTTGCGTAGAATTGCCCGTCGTGCCGTCAGCCAATTTTCCTTGGCTTCAATCGTCGGATCATTTCCCTCGTAAAAAGTATCTGGGAAAAAGTATGGCAAAAAGCGGCCTTCCGTATATTTTACATGGGGAATTTCTGAAATCATCCGCAGGGTTGTGCCGTTGCCGACTGAACCCACGACAGCATCCAAACCAATTTCGCCGAAATATTTGCCGTAAGGCTCCGTACCAATCCAGTTGTCCCCTAAAAACATCATCGCTTCCCGATTGGCATCATGGGTGATTTCAATTAATTTGCGGGCTTCATCCGCCACAAATTTTTGAATGAAATCAATGTAATCCAGATAGGCTGGACTCGGCACTCTAAAGGTTGAATTGTAATAGCCCTCGTCGACAAAATCTTCTGGACGCAACGCATAGCCCTTAGCCTTTTCAAAATCCTCTAAGGCTTTGACAGAAACCGTCGCCCCATAGCCAAACCAGTCAACAAATTTTTCCTTTTTGAGATTATTAAACACCAAAGAAAAATGATAGAAGAAGGTCGTGAAGCGCACCACGTTGACATCAGGATTTTCCGCCAGCCATTTTTCTAAATAGCTGGACATAAATTGATTGGATTGCGGTTGTCGCACATCAAAGGGAATTTCATGGGGCTTGTCCCCCCAATCGTTGGTGATGTGATTGTACATTTGCGTCGGATCCCAAATCATACTAGCCAAATAGGCCACTGTATATTCATGATAAGGAATGGTATCTTGAATCGTCACCTCTGTGAAATCAGCCGACACCTGCCACTGCTCGACAGAAACTACCTCACCAGTGGTTCGGTCAATCACTTCCCAATATTTTTTGACATCAACAGCCGGATTAGGCGTGACTTGTTCAGTCAAGTAACCTTTAGTAATGTCAATCACTAATTTAGTCTCAGTCGCTAGCGTCCGTTCACTCATCAGATACATCTGCTGAACTTCTTCTGGAAATTTTTCAATAAACTCATTATGACTACGGGCGACAAAATAAGTGGTATAAATTTTGGCCCCAATCGTTTTTAATTGTTCATCTAATTTTGTGCCATCGCTATCCCGAATGGCATCTGCACCCCACAGCTCCATCAAGCGCTTTGTTTCTTCAAAGAAGTTGGCTTCGCTGGGAATCGTTACACGTCCTTTACTCATGGCGTTTGCTCCTCCTACTTGGTTTTAAGAAAATGATTGGTTAGCTGCATCAAATTTTTTTTATTCGCAAACTAGCTTAGTCTCCAGCGACAATCCAGTTGAATTTCGTCCTAAATTCCCGCTGTTAAACAATGCTGATTGCAAATGATTTAGAAAGTTTAAGACAAGGCGCACGTCTCAACTGCTGAAGCCAATCAAATTTTCAGGTTAATTCTTATTCTTTGTTCCCGCCGACGGTCATGCCTTGGGTTAATTGGCGTTGAACCATCATGTAAAGGATTAAGGTTGGCAGCATCACTATTACCAATCCGGCGTACATTTGGCCGTAATTAGCAGCTGCCCGCTGACCAGTCATCAAGGTCATCAAGCCAACTGGCAAAGTTTTCTTGTCATCTTGAGTGATCAAGGTTAAGGCGATGACATATTCATTCCAGAAGCTTAAGAAGTTAAACAGGATAACTGTGATAATACTTGGTTTTGCTAAAGGCACCATGACTTTAATAAAGGTGGAAAAATAACCCGCCCCATCAATATAAGCCGCTTCTTCATAGGCTGAAGACAAGGTGCGGAAATAATTGGACAATAAATAAATGGTAAATGGCAGCGCCGTTGCTGCATAAATCAAGGCTAAGACAAACAGATTGTTTAAAAAGAAGCCATTGCCCGTCAGATTTCTCAGGAAATTATCTCCGTCTAATAGCATCAAAAAGATTGGAACCACAATGTAGTTGACGTTGATAAACAGACCCATCATAAATAAATTATTTAAAAATCCTTGGCCTCTAAATTTAAAACGGGCCAAGACATAGGCCGCTGGTAATGCGACCACGACTAAAATCGCCAAAGCTAAGAAAGTCACCAAGAAGGAATTAATTAAATAGGCCCCCATATTGGCTTTTTCAAAGGCATCGACAAAGTTTTGGAAATAAAAGCCTTTTGGCATCGCCCAAGGATTGCCATAAAACTCTGCATTTTCTTTAATTGACGCTAAAAATACCCAAGCAATCGGAATCAGAATTGAGACTGCTAATGTAATTAATGCCACATAGACAAAAATTTTATATAATTTATTTCCCTTACTCATAAGCCAGTCTCCTTTCTACAATTCGTAAATTGGTCTTTTAGTAATCCGTTTCAAGACAGCAGATAAAGTGAAGGAGAAGGTAAAGACAATTACCCCGATAGCCATCCCGTATCCGTATGATGAATTGGTGTATGCTTGTTTATACATGTAGCTTAAGAATACTTCCGTTGATCCATCCGGTCCGCCGCTAGTCATCGCTTTGACTAATTGGAAGGACAAATTGATGGTTGAAATCACAAAGAAGGTTAACGTTGTCGAAATCGTGTTCCAAGTCAAAGGCAGCGTGATGGAAAAGAATTGACGAATTGCGCCAGCCCCTTCTAAAGACGCTGACTCATAAACACTTTCAGAAATCGCCGACATGGAGGCCATGTACATGACCATGTAATAACCGATTGCCTGCCAAATCAAAGCGCCAGCAACGGAATAAATGACAATATTTTGGTCTCCGAGCCACAGAGTTTTCAAATTGAACAATGAATTCAACAAGCCCCGTTCTGGATCATAAATTGCGGAAAAAATTGCCGCAATGACAATGATTGACAAAATATTCGGAATGTAAAAAACAATTCTAAAGAAATTTTCGCCTTTAAATTTCACACGGGTTAAAATCCCCGCAAAAATGAGTGCTAAACTCAAGGTAATGACCGTGACCAGCACGATTAAGACCAGCGTATTTTGGAAAGAACGAATAAATTGCATATCCCCAAGCAGCGTCTTAAAGTTGTCTAAGCCGACAAAGGTTTTATCCGGTGAAAAACCGCCCCATTTAAACAAGGACATATAGAAGACATTCAACGTTGGATAAAACATAAAAATTAAGACTAATAAAACTGCCGGGACCAGGCAAACAGCCATAAATATTCTTTTTTCTTTATTTCTTTTCATCTGAATCCCACCTTTTTTCATAAAAAGGGACTGTGACGCCAGTCGCCTTAATAATTGTTTCCCGAAGTCAGTGCTTTGCCCCTCTGCATTGCAGTGGCTACTCGCCGCAAAAGGCCAACAAGCTAAGAATACACTTATGAAAATTCGCGAATCATTAAGGGTTGTTGACTAAAGTCACAGCCACTTTCAAACTTATTCAGCTATTATTCTGCTGCTTCCCGCAATTGATCGGTAACACTAATAACATCATCTTGCCATTCTTTTTCTGTCTTCGTGCCGCTTACGATTGAGTCGTAAGTGCCGAATAACGTATCCCGCACGCTGACACCTTCAACAGTCGCTGTATTTTCAAAGCCGCCCATTACTGCTTTAGCGCCATTGTCATAAATACTGTAGAACAATTGATTGTCGCCAGTTAATTTATCACTCATACCTTCGATTGGTTGAACGGCGCCGGATTTAGCAAAGATATCTGCCGCTGCATCTGAATACATCCAAGCGATGAAGTCTTTCCCGCCATCTTTGTTTTCAGCACCAGTTGGCATCCACATTTGTTCAAAGAATGTGTAAGAATATTGGTCGCCGCCAGCTTCTGCTGCTGGTAAAGCAGTCATGCCCCAAGCAAAACCATCTGCTCTTGGTGCATTTTTCATTTCTTCAACTACCCAAGTTCCATTTGGCATAAAGATTGTTTGATTGTCTAAAATCATTTGTTGGTTCTTAGTAAAGTCTTGGTCATTAGCATTTGCTGGTGTTGTTTCAGCTGTGTAAGATGCTAATTTAGTCGCAATGTCGAAGGATTCGGTAGCATCAGCTGAAGCCCAAGTTCCATCAACATAAGACATTGCATCATTATAAAAATCAAGCCCGCCAACTGCTGGTAATAAACTAAAGAAGAAGGAATCTAGGTAACCAGTGGTTGGATAAGTGAATAAAGCAATATCTTCAGCGGCTGCTTTATCGCCTAATTCCCACATTTCATCCCAAGTAGTTGGCACTTCCCAGCCTTTTTCTTCTAATAGGCCTGAGTTATAGAACAAACCAGTTGGTGAGTAGAACATCGGTGCTAAATAGGTTTTGCCATCGTTATAAGGATTTGTTGCTAACGTGTCGATAAAACCAGGAATTAATTTTTCTTTGACTGTCACGTCTTCTCCCGGCACTGTCATATCAAAAACATCTGTTAAGTCTTCTAAGTTTTTATCTTTAATAAAGGTTTCTGTTAAACCGGCTTCCCGGCCAGTTGCTAACAAAATAACATCTGAATAGTTGCCGGCCTTCATATCAGGGCTGATGACATCTTCTAATTTTTTGTCAATAGTAAGCTCAATGTCCACATCTGGATTTTCTGCCTCGTAAGCGGATTCAATTTCAGCCCACATGTCAGCGCCATAAGCAGATTCTAAAGCGGCTACCTTCACAACGGTTTTATCACTTGAACTTCCGCCAGAACTGTCAGTACTGCTACCACTGTCACTGCCTCCGCCACATGCTGCCAATAAAACTCCTGTTGCTGATAATGCCAATAAAGATAAGATTTTCTTGTTTTTCATAAAGTTTTACCCCCTTTGATGAATTCAGTATAACATAACGTGTAAGCGTTTTATTTAGTTAAGTTGCACTCTTTTTTAGAAATATTGGTTAATTTCCAAAAGAGTAATATTTCATAATATTCCTAAATAAAATTCGCAATTATTTTTTCTTGTTTCCGATATTTGCCCGGCGCTAGCGAATAGGCCTTTTTGAAGGCTTGATTAAAATAGGATTGCGAACTGAAGCCGACAATTTCGGCAATTTCGGCGACTGAATAATCGGTGTTAATCAACAATTCCTTGGCCTTCATCAGGCGAACCTTCAGCAGATAATTCATCGGTGTATCATTGTAGGTCTGTTTAAAAATATGAATGATGTAATACTTATCTAAATGTAGACTGTTACTAATCGATTCCAAACTAATCTGATCTTTAAAATGATGGTCGATATAATCCTTAATAAACGCGCCATCTTTGTTCAGCCGTTTATTGTCAACATTTTCCACGGAAAAATCCTCAAGCTTCATCAAGTCAATCAAAAATAGCTGGCATAAGGGCTGCTTACACAAATCATGACTATTGCCATTTTTAGCTTCTTCTAAAATCAGCGGAATTAAATTCTTAAAGACCTCTTGAGTATGCTTGATGGCATAAAAATTTTTCTGCTGGTCTTCATTAGTAAATTGAACCTTATTAATCCCGATAACAAAATATTCCAAAGGCGTGTTCTCACTGGAAACCTCCGTGTGGGAAACATAAGGGTTTACAACAATCAGACTGCCCTTTTCAATCGGCGTGATTTGGCCATCCGCCAAAAAACCGCCCTGCCCATTCAGTACATAAAGAATTTCCGAAAAATAATGGGTATGTAGCGTACTGTGCCAATCGGTTTTTTCATAGATGGAATGATGGATGTAAATCGGCTCCATCTGCTTTAAAATATCTTCAATTTTTTTCATGCTCCCAACCCCTTCTTGCTAAATCTAAAAAATCACATCCTTAAAATTTATCCATACCACTCAAGCCGGCACCAATCAAGCCGGCATTATTGTCGTAATTAGAAATTTTTATCTGCTCGAGACTGCGGTACTGGGCCGGAATCATTAATTTTTTTATTTCTTCTTTAATAGTAGGCAATAAATCTGGATTTAATTTAATGATGCTGCCGCCGAGTACGATGACCATTGGATCTAAGACCGTAATCATCGCATAAATGCCATAGGCAAAATCGGCAATCCACTCTGTTACAATTGCGGTTTCTGCTGGCTGCTGTGCATAATAGCCGGCAAAAATTTCCTTGGTGGTAATCCCTGGACGATTTAATTTTTCGGCGGCTCTTTCAGCTAAATTATTACCTCCAACGGAATCCTCCAGTGTTAAATTTTCACCATTTTTCGGCCGAGGCAAGAGGCCGATTTCACCAGCAAAGCCCTGCCCGCGAATAAAGGCGCCATTAGTCAACGAGGCGCTAGAAATACCGGTACTCGCCGTAATAAATGTTAACGTATCACCAGCCGATAATTTAGCAGCTTTCCATTCTGCATAGGCAGCCTGATAGACATCATTATCAATTGTCACCCCTAAAATTTCTGGATATTTTTCTTGTAGGCGGGCAACAATTGGAAAATTTTCCCACGGTAAATTATTTTGAAAGACCGCAATCCCCTGCTCCCGATCAACTAAGCCCGGCACGCCAATCCCAAAAGATAGCTGTGAAAGGGGCACATCGATTTTTTCTATCAGTTGGTCAATCGCTTCAGTTAAACTGGCAAACATCGTCTCTTTTGTAGAAATATTGCTGGTAACTTTGTTTTCTACTAAAACGCTTCCATTTTCATCAATTAAACCAACGGCAATTTTCGTACCGCCAATATCTATTCCCAATGCTTTTTTCATTCTGGAACCTCCCATTTCTTGTTAATTGTAGCTTAACAGGCTTAATGGGGATAGTAAAGAACAATCTGGTTGTAACCAGTTAAATTTTTTATAAATATTTGAAATTTAATCTTTCAAGGGGATTTTATAATTATTCCTTCATCCTTTTACAATTAAAAAAGCTTGGATAAAAATCGTAAAAGCAATCTAGAGACGGGCCGCCCTCCCGCTAGGCGTCCTTCAAGAAAATTCATCAAAAACCGTGAGCCAGCAAGGTTTCTTTTTTATTTCCTCCAAAAATTGACCTCGCAAATTGTAAAACAGCTTTTCTTCCACAATGATTGACCTTCAATGATTAAGAAAACTTTTCCTTTTTATAATTTTTACTTAAAAGGATTAAGAGTCGGTAATGACCGCTAGCTGGTCTAAAAAGTTGTGCTAAGCTAAACAAAAATAACAAAAGACGGAGAAAACAAATGCGCAAATTTATTATCTTTGCGGGAATTATGATTGTATTCGCTCTAATCCTTGTCGTATATGCCTTTAAGATTGAACCTTATCAGCTGACTGTCAAAGAGGTGGCCCTCGATCATTCCCCAACTAACGAAACAGACAGCGTGGAACTGAAAATTGTTCAAGTTTCTGATATTCACTTAGCAGAAAATTTTACCATTCAAAATCTTGCCGCTGTTACTGAAAAAATCAATCAACAACAAGCAGATATTGTAGTTTTTACCGGAGATTTATTTGATAATTATGCCCGTTATGGAGTTGGTTTGGAAACGGAAGTCAAGCAACAGCTGGCCCAAATCCAAGCGACTATCGGCAAGTACGCCGTCAAAGGTAATCATGATTACGGCGGCGGTGCTGCGGGGGTTATCGATGAGCTTTTACAGGAAGCGAATTTTAATCTGCTGGAAAATAGTGGCGAAACCTTGAGCTTAGCCAATGGCCGACAACTTTTTGTCGGTGGCTTGGACGATGCTCTCTTAGGTAATTCTGATCCAGAAGAAATGTTTAGTTATCAGAGTCAAGCGGATTTTTCATTGCTTTTAACCCATGAGCCGGATGTTGCAGACGCCTTGGTGACAGCGACTCCCAGTTTAATTTTAGCGGGCCACAGCCACGGCGGACAAATTTGGCTGCCCTTTTATCAAGTAAAAAATCAATTGGCCAAAACTTATTCTAAAGGCAGTTATCAGCTAGCAGACAACACACAACTCTATGTGAATACCGGTATTGGTACTACGATGATTCATGCGCGCTTTTTAAATCCGCCGCAGCTAAGTGTTTTTCGCTTAAGTATTTAAAAAACTATTGTCATTGTGAAGCTTTTAACGCACAATAAAGTAAAAAACGGAGCTGGACCTATGACAACCATTCATAAAACTTTTTACCAAGCCGCCGCTAAAACTCTTAGCAAAAAATTGTTGCACCGAAATTTTCAAGTGGTCATCTGTGAAAATCTCAATGAAGCCAGAGAAAAAGCTTTAGCTCTGATTGATCCCCAAAAAGTTGTGGCCTTCGGAGGCTCCGAAACACTAAAAGATTCCCAATTGATTGAAGCATTATACGAACGGCAGCAGCCGATTATCAATCGGGAGCTAGCCAAAGACATAGCCGAACGTCATCAATTAATGAAACAAGCGCTAACAGCGGATTATTTTTTAACCAGCATCAATGGTATCTCTGAAGATGGCGAATTGGTCAATGTAAATAGTGTCGGCAATCGGGTTGCAGCCATCACCTATGGGCCGGATAAAGTTTTGGCCTTTGTCGGCATGAACAAAGTCTATGGCGATTTAGAAACCACGATTCAAATGGTCCGCAAAAAAACGGCGCCCCTCAATGCTACTCGTTTGAATTTACAAAAGACGCCCTGCATCAAAAAAGGCGTCTGCGGCGATTGTTTTCTTGAAGAATGTATTTGCAACACAATCGCTGTCACCCGTCGTTCTTGGCAGGCTGAACGGCTGACAATCTTTTTGATTTTAGAGGATCACGGCTATTAAAATTTCCATAAAAAATCTGTTTTGTAAAATGAACTGACTCACAATAGTTAGATGAAAAACTAACGACTGATGAGCATTTCATTTTCATGAAACAGATTTTTTTGTTGTGAAAAGCTAAAAATCACTGCATTACCTTCAATTAATCTTCACACTTTGCTGTTAATTTAAAATAAACAGCAGGAGGGATTTGATACTTGGGCTTGGGACAGCAAGCAGCTGCGGGGCAATTCGGATGGGATTGCAGCTGGATTAAATTGGAGGATGACAATATGGAACACACTTTACCAAGAAATTATTCAAATCATCAGGAAATTAAACGGACCGGTTGGATGCTCTGTCTATACACACTGATTTTCAGTGGGGTATCGTATCTTGTAGCAAATTTTTTAATTCAGCAGGCGGCCGCCGAAAATGGTGGCATGCTTTCTCAAGTCGCTTGGGAAGCAGTTAGTGAAAGCGGCTTGCCTTACTTGCTGGCTTTAGCAGTTGGGCTGCTGATTATTTGGGGCTTTCGCCGGCAGCAATTTTTTCAAGACATCACCAGTGTCCACCAAAAAATCAATGTCAAAGTTTTTCTGATTTTACTCTGTGCATTTGTTGGCATTCAATTTATTTTTCCTTATTTCAGTGCTGCTGTGGAAAGTTTATTTAATCTGTTTGGCCTTTCGTTGCAAAGCCAAATGGAGGCTGCTTCTGCCAGCAGCACAACGCTTTCGATGCTGATTTATTCTTCTCTGGCAGCGCCGATTTGTGAAGAATTAGTTTTCCGGGGAGCCGTCCTGCATTCACTGGAAAAATTTGGCCGCCCCTTTGCCATGATTGTTTCGTCGGCTCTCTTTGGTATTTATCACGGGAATTTCACTCAAGGCGTCTTTGCTTTTTGCGCCGGTATGATTCTTAGTTATACGGCACTGCGTTTTTCTTTGAAATGGGCCATTGTGCTGCACATGTTCAATAATTTTGTTTTAGGCGACCTCTTTAGTTTTGCAACTGCTAACCTGCCGGCCACTACCCAAACGCTCCTTTTAGTCGGCATCCAAGTGATTGGCCTTGTGATTGCCCTTTATTTTCTAATAAAACAGCGCCAGCAAATCGCTGCTTTCTTTAAAAATCAACCGACAGAGTCCGGTGCTGTCAAAAGCGTGCTGACTTCTGCAGGTCTATTGATTTTCACCGGTGTAAATTTATACATGGCCATCGGTTCGGTACAGCCATTGCTGCAATAAATTTGCCAAATAAAAAATCGAAAAATCTAACGAAGGGTTACTTCAAAATTTTTTTAAATGGAATGTTGAAAAATAAACTTCTTTAATTTTAAGGAACAACTTCAAAGAATAATTAATCTAATCGCAAAAAAACCGCCAACTTGTGAGTTATACAAGTTGGCGGTTTTTGACTGTGGATATTAGACACGTCCTGATATTTCAGAAATGAACACGCCATTTAAATCCTACAATTTTTTCGTTTTAAATTATGCTAGTTCGATATCGCCAGCATTGCCGTGTTTGGCAAATTGACTATTATACAAGTTAGCATAGAAACCATCTTTAGCCATCAAGGTTTCATGATTCCCTTGTTCAATGATATCCCCGTGATTCATCACTAAAATATTATCGGCATTACGAATGGTCGAAAGACGATGGGCGATAACAAAGGAAGTTTTTTCCTCCATTAATTTATCCATTGCTTTTTGAATCAGTTCTTCCGTCCGGGTATCGACTGAACTGGTCGCTTCATCTAAAATCAGCATCGGTGCTTTTTTAATCAAAGCCCGGGCAATGGTCATCAATTGCTTTTGCCCAACTGACAATTCAATGCTGTCGTCTAGAACGGTATCATAACCCTTTGGTAACGTGCGAATAAAGTGGTGAATGCCGACTGCTTTAGCGGCATTGATAATTTCTTCATCGGTAACGCCGGTTTGATTAAAGACTAAATTTTCTTTGACAGTGCCGTCGAACAACCAAGTGTCCTGCAGCACCATACAAAATTGATCATGCACTTCTTCGCGTTTCATCTCACTCAAAGGCTGATTGTCGATAGCAATCGTTCCTTTGTTGACCTCATAAAACTTCATCAGCAGGTTAACGATGGTCGTCTTACCAGCACCGGTCGGCCCAACAATTGCCGTCTTTTTGCCGGCTTTAGCTTCAACGGAAAAATCGTGGATAATCGGTTGCGCTGGGTCGTAACCAAAGTTAACATGCTCAAAGGTAACATCCCCTTTAGTATCGGTTAAACGTTGGCTGAGATGCGACTCATCAGCCATTTCCGTTTCATCTAAAAACTCAAAAACACGACCTAAAGCTGCACTTGCTGATTGCAGCGTACTGAAAGCCTGTGCCAATTGTGACAAAGGTTGGGTGAATAAACGGACATAAATCATAAAGGCCACGATAACACCAAAGGAAATCGTACCGTTCAAAGCTAAAATCGAACCAATTACACAGACCATCACGTAACCAAAGTTACCGATAAAGCCCATCATCGGCTGCATGATGCCGGATAAAAATTGCGCCCGCCAAACACTGCTGTATAAGTCGTCATTTAATTTAGAAAAATCGCCTTTGACTTCTTTTTCAGCATTATAAGTGCTGATCACACTATGGCCAGAATAAATTTCTTCGGCAAAACTGCTAACTTTCCCAAGTTTTGTTTGTTGAGCGGCAAAATGTTTTTGGGATTTTGTCAAGATGACAACCACCATAAAAAAGCCCAAAAAGACAGAGAGAATCGTTGTGACACTCAGCATCCAGTCGTTGTGGAACATCATCACTAGACAGCCAATGACTAAAGTGATTGACGGTGCTAATGTGCCCAAGCTTTGATTTAGGGATTGACCCACGGTATCCAAGTCATTGGTCACGCGACTTAAAGTATCCCCTTGAGGATGGGAATCAAAATATTGCAGCGGCAGGTTATTGATTTTTTCAGAAACCTGACCCCGTAATTTTTTGGAAAAACGTTGGGTGATAGTAGCCATTAAAAAGCCTTGGCAATAGCTCATCAAAAAGCCCACACCGTATAAAATAGCTAAATACAGACAAATTTCCATAATTTTGTCAGTGTCGATGGTCGTGTAAAGACCCGCCGTAATTGTATCGGTAATTTCGCTTAATTTATCCGGACCTAAAATCGAAGTAATACTGCCCACCGTCGCAAAAATCACAGCGGCAATTAAGGGAATTGTATAGTTGCCAGCATATTTTTTAATATTGGCGAAATTAAGATGCTCCGCTGAACTATTCTTCATTTTCTAATTCCTCCTTCGATAATTGCGAATAAGCAATTTCTTGATAAATTTGGTTGCCCGCCAGTAATTCCCGATGGGTCCCCTTGCCGGCAATCCGACCTTCATTTAATACAATAATTTGATCAGCGTCCATAATCGTACTAATCCGCTGAGCGACAATTAGTTTTGTCGTTTCCGGTACTTCTTCTTTTAAAATGCCTCGCAATTTTTTATCTGTTTGATAATCTAAAGCCGAGAAGGAATCATCAAAAATCAAAATTTCTGGTTTACGGGCGATAACTCGCGCAATCGCCAGCCGTTGTTTTTGACCACCGGAAAAATTGGTTCCTCCTTGAGCCACTTCTGCGTCTAATTGACCCGGTTCAGCTTTGACAAAGTCAGCAGCTTGAGCAATCTCCAACGCTTGATAAATTTTTTGATCATCTAGCGGAGAATCGTTGCTCGTTCCTAAATCCATATTTGAGCGAATGTCACCGCTGAACAACACAGCTTTTTGGGGAATATAGCCGATAATATTATTTAACTGTTCCTGTTGAAATTCTTTGATGTCCTGTCCGTCTACACGAATCGTGCCAGAGGTAATGTCGTACAAGCGAGGAATCAATTTCAAAATGGTACTCTTCCCGCTACCGGTTGAACCGATAAAGGCGACTGTTTCACCTTTTTTCGCAGAGAAACTAATGTGATGCAAAACATCTTCGCTAGCTTCTGGATAGGCAAAGGAAACTCCTTCAAAACTCACAGTGCCAGTCTCTTGCAAATCCTCTGTCGCTTCAGCAACATATTCAATTGAAGGTTTTAAATCGAGCACTTCATTAATTCTCTTAGCAGACACCAAGGCCCTTGGCAAAATAAAGAAAATCATCGTCATCAGCATAAAGCCCATTACCACCTGCATAGCATAGGAAGTGAAGACAACCATATCACTGAACAAAGTCAGCTTGTCTGCAGCTGCAGCATTTTGAATCAAGGTGGAGCCTAGCCAATAAACTGACAGCGTTAAGCCGCTGGAAACTAAAGTCATCGTCGGACTGATAAAAGACATCATCCGTCCAGTAAATAAATTAACCTGCGTCAACTCATCATTGGCCGTTTCAAATTTTTGATTTTGGTAGGCTTCGGCATTATAAGCACGAATCACGCGAATTCCTGTTAAATTTTCCCGCGTCACACTGTTTAAATTATCCGTCAAGCTTTGCACTAAAGTGAACTTAGGGCGCACCCATGTCATAATCACTGTAATCAAGACTAGCAACACGCCAACAGCGACAGCCGTCGCAGTGGTCCATTCCCAATTTTTATTGGCGATTTTGGTAATCGCCCAAACAGCTGTGATGGGGCCTTTGATTACTACCTGCAGTCCCATCGCAACTAACATTTGAATTTGCGTCAAGTCATTGGTGGTGCGGGTCACCAGACTGGGCACTGAAAAATGTTGAATTTCTTTAGCCGAATAATCCGTCACCCGGTCAAAAATTTCGCCCCGCAGCCGCCGTGTTAAACCGGCAGCAATTTTAGCGGCAAAATAACCGACCACAACCGATGCCGCAAAACTGGTTAAGGACATCAAAATCATTTTAGCGCCGGGAATCAAAATATCGCTGGTTTTAGTGCCGTCTTCTTGTAATAACCGCGTTATTTCCGACATGTAATCGGGAATCTTTAACTCCAAACTAACCTGTAATAATATAAATAGCAGACTGACGAGGACCAGCCATTTTTCGGTCTGGCTCATCTTTTTAAAAATTTTAAACATAAGTTCCTCCTGTAACAAGTTAGTCAACTAACTATAATTGCTTTTTCTAATTTAATCGGCTGCAAAATTGGCTTTGATTTTTCCGGCAATTTTCTTAAATGCGGCAATTTCCTCAGCAGATAAATTTGCTTTGATTTTCTTTTCAACAGAAGCAATGAAACCATCCACCTGTTCCATTTCTTTTTGGGCCTTCTCTGTTAAAATAATCTGCTTCCAACGTTTATCCGTTGTGGAAACGACCCGTTTAACAAAACCTTTTTGCTCGAGTCGATCAATTAGGCGACTGGCGGTAGGTTTGCGAATCGACAATTCCTCCTCCAAATCTTTTTGATAAACCGGACCCGTTTGATTTTTTATAAAACCTAAAGCCCAAGCCTGCGGACCTTTCATATGCTGAACACCCATCTTCGCACTTTCATTTTCAATGTAGCGTCCCAGTAAAATCGATAATTCGCGAATTTCATAGCCCAATTCGTTTCGATGTTCCTTTGGCGGATTCATCTGCACACCTCCGTTCATCTCAATATAGTTACCTGACTAACTATATAGCGCCTTTTAATTTAAGTCAAGAAAAAGCATACGAAAAAAGACTGTTTTTCTATTTTTTACAGAAAAACAGTCAGGAGAGTTTTCATTTTATTGTTTTTACGCTTCATTCCAATAACTCAATATTTATTTTCCGTCGAACTATTTTATTTGTTGTCGAAACTGCAAAATTTATTGATACTGCTAAATTTTTTTTGGCTGCTAACCTATTGAGAAAAATCCAACAACTCTTAGTGTCGTTTGCTATACTGGATAAAAAAAGGATTTTCAGCCATGACAAAAATTATTATATCCGGTAGCATCACTTTCCAAGCAGACTTTCAACATTTAGCCAAATCACTCCAAGCGCAAGGTTATCAAGTGTTAAATTATCCCAAGGAAACCGATAATATAGTTGCAGAGTACCCACAAATTTTCACACAATTTTTTCGTGATATTGAAGCTGCTGATATTTTCTATTTGTACAATAAAGAAAAAAATGGTATTCCTGGTTACATCGGTGCCGCTGCTTTTGCTGAAGCCACTTATGCTTTAGGCCAAAAATTACTTCATCAAAAACGGCTTCAGATAATTTTAAAGGAACAGCCGAGTCCAGCCGTGCCTTGCTTTGCGGAAATCGAACTATGGCAGCAGCAAAATTGGCTGACAGTTAGCGAAGTTGACGGCGAGTTTGGTGGAAAGTAGTGGAGCGTTTTGAAAATTCGGAGAATAGCAGTCCACATCTGAGGCTGTGACATTAGTTTTTTTTCAGATGAAATCTCGAACTATGTCATATTTGCTCCTGCAATCCAGTAGGTCCTCGTCGCAAATTAACAATATCTAGTAATTTTCACTAGATGTCCTTCGTAAAAGTTCAGCTTTGTTCTAACTAATGTCTCAGGCTTTATTTGTATCCTTTTGGAACATTACTTTAGATTTCATCAATAGTTCCTGAATCAAATCATCGGGGACACTTTCAACAAAGGTATAGCCTCTTTCTTCAAAATCTAAAGTTACCAACTGATCCAGCAACACCTTGCCGCTTGTCTCTGTTCCTCTCAGCTCAACATAAAGTGGATAATTTCTTTTGGTGTTGCTGATAGGAGCAAAAATAGCCACATTGGAATATTTAACTACACCTTTATAACTTAGACAAATACAGGGGCGATACCCTTGCTGTTCATGTCCTTTTTTAGGTTTCAAATTAATTTTAATAATATCCCCTTGTTTAACTACCATTGCTCATTGCCTGTGCTTTCACCAAAATCAATCAATTCCGTCTTAAAGCTTTCGCCATTATACTCTGCAAAAAGCTCCTCAAAGGTCAGCGTTTTTTCTTCTTCAACTGTATGGGTAATGATTAGTTGATTATCTTTAATTTCAATATTTAACTTGTCGCCATTCTCAACATTAAATTTTTGAGAAATATCCTTTGGAATACGAATTGCCAAACTGTTTCCCCAATTATTTACGGTAATTTTAGTCATCGAATTGGCCTCCTTTTTCCTTTAGTATATCACGAAAGATATCTTCCGGATATTTTTTGCTAAATCCTCTCGAAAGTTAACCCTACAAAATTAATTAACAGGCTAACACTGTTTCTTGATGATTTTCTAACAAAGAAAAATTACCTTTAGCGCTACTATCTCTTTATAAATAATAATTTTCCTGCTGTTTTCATTTGAGGAGTCTACTTTTTAAGGTATTTTAAAAAGGTCTTAAACGTGAAGGATAACCAAGCATCACCTGAAATCCTGCTATTTTTGGGTTATTCAAAATAGATTTCAAAAATAAAATGCCTCCAAAAAAAGCACCCAGCCAATCCAAACAGATTAACAGGGTGCTGATCACTGACAAAATTTTTTATAAAAAAATCTTTACCAACTCAACTCGCTCAACTCATCAGGTAAATGTTTCCAAGCCAAATTGATTTAACAATTTTTTTGAAAACCCGCCTCACAAAAAGAACAAAGCATAAAACCATAATCCAAAAATAAAGATGAAGATGATCAACCAGATGAACTTGCCGATAAAATGATTGGGATTGATGGCGAGGCCAACGCCATATGCTTTAGGTACCCATAGCGGCTGCAGCGGATTTGAGTCGTCTTTGAAATAGGTTTTGTAAAGTATGTAGCTAAAAATTTCCAGCGGCAGACACAGCGTCAGGATAATGACAACCAGCCATTTTTCACTTAAAATTTGCTGATTAATTAAAGTTGTCCCGCTTAAAGCTATTAATATTACGGCGATGGTTAAAGCAGCAACAACCCTGCCCAACTTTCTGGCTTTTTTCTCGCGAGCAATCATGGCATAGTCCTGTTCAACTTTCTTCATATAATTGGCATCTCCCTTGAGTAAATAGTCGAGGGAAAGTTCCAGCTGATCGCTGATTTGAATAAGTGTGGGAATGTCCGGAAAATTTTTACCATTTTCCCAATTTGAAATGGTCTGCCGGGTCACAAATAATCTGTCGGCTAAATCCTGTTGCGTCCAGGCCAATTCTTTTCGACGTTTCTTAATCATCTCGCTAAACATCTGCATCCCTCCCTAGCTACTTTTACTCTAACAAAAGTCCTTCTAAATACTAGCAAATCTCTTTTGCTCCCGCAAGCAAGAGTCGCTTGCAATGTTGTTAGAATGGGCTTTTTTGCATTTTTTATTTTTGTGAATCCATAAATTTCAGGTCTTTTATTTTTTAAGCGGAAAGCTTTCTTCAACCCAAAAAATCTAACACTTTCGTCATATTAATGGCATCCCCTTGAACTTGCTTGATATCGGAGTAAGCTGAGACTAGGAGCTGATAATTATGTCAAAAGAAACAATTGAAAAGACGATGGATTTCTTAAGTAGCACGTATCAGGACCCCCAAGTGAAGGGAAATCCCGAGTTAGAAAAAATGATTTTTACGGCTGCCCACGATTTAGAAAAACAGGGAGATGCAAATCTTATTGCGGCACAACTATGTGATGAAATTGCAATTTATGTTCTTGGACATCAACGGGACTGTCCTCGGTCTTTGATTGATTTATTCAATCATCTGAAACCTGCAGCTGCTAAATACAAAGGCATTGCCGTTTCTTGTATGATGATACCGATTTGGTTTTAAATTTCTGTGGAAGTTTTGTCCTCTTACCTGCAAAAAAACATCGTTTGCTTTTATCTAATGACCCGAAAAAGGTCACTAGATGTCCTTAGCAAACGATGTTTTTTTGGTTGAAAAGGGAGTTAATTTTGGCTTACCCATATCGGAAAATCCAGCTTTTAAAAATTTAAAAGTTTTTCTAATATTCAATTACCTAAATTAACGAGTGGCAACTAGTTTAGAATTAGATGATTCAAATTCCCTTACTTCAAAGTTTTTTGGTATTTGCGAATTTTTTTCCAGGCCCAGTCATAATGGCTTGAAGCGGCGGAAACACTATAACTACCCAGAGAAGTTGTCCCCGTCCACGGAAAATATTTTTTGGTGAAAAGTTCTTCGTCACTAAAACGGTCAAACTCGGCCATCACAGCCTGATGACTCTCAGCCAGTAGTTTTTTCGCAGTTTCGAGAGATGTTTCTTGATGCTGCTGCCAAAAATGCTGATTCAATTCTGGCGTCATCTTCATCGTATAAGGTGCCGGTAAAAATTTGGCACTGATGCCCTCGTCATAATTTTTATGAACCCAAGTCAAATACATCTGATGCCATTCGTATAAATGAATCAGGACATCCCGCAAATTGCGGTCCCGGTCATCAAAAGGAAAGGTGCCGGCTTGTTCCGCCGGTGAAAGACTTTCAATTAATTTTATCAGACGCTCATAGTATTCCTGTGATTGGGCAATTAGTGTTGCTTTATCCTGTGGTCTAGCCATTTCTCTCATCCTCTCCATTAATCGGCGCAATAACGATGCAGGCTTCGGTCACCCAATTTTCGGGATTGGGATCTTGAGCGGGGGAAACATGATTGATGTTCAGCATGGGGCCAGCTAAACGATGGTGATTGATTTCTAACCACTGACCCAAAGCGGCCATCACGTCGGGCATTTGTTCATAAGGCCCGTTAAAAGTAACGGAAGCCACTGGCAATGCCGGTGTTTCAAAAAATTTTATGGTTTCAGTTTCTTGGTAGTCCCTCAAGACAGCCATCTGAATTTCTAAATCAATATTTTCTTCATGGTATTCTGGATCATGATAGATGCTGAGGGCCAGAGCTGGCGTCGCAAATTGAACCTTTTGCTCCTCGGCAATGGTAAATAACTTCTGCCACAAGACGCTTTCACCAGCGGCATCAGCAATTACCTGCCGAGTGCTCATCACAAAATTGGCGGGCAGTGTTTTTTGGACCACATGATAATCCAGCGCTTTTTCTGAGCCTAAGACCTCCTGCAAACTATTCATCAAAGCCTGCTGCTGTTGAATTTTTTTTAGTTCCTCCGCCGCTTCCACTTCCCGAATTGCCAAATGTTTTTTTAATACCTGTGGGTCCTCTTCTGATAAAATCTGCTGAATCACTACCAAGGACAAGCCCATTGCCTGCAATTTTTTTATGCGGTTGATTTTTTGCAGCTGTCCGGCATTGTAAAAACGATAGCCGGTGTACTCATCCGTCTTTTGCGGCAGCAGCAAGCCCAACTTTTCGTAATGCCGCAACATTCTAGTGCTAGTACCGGACAGTTTTGAAAATTCACCAATCTGAAACATTTCCCCACCCCGTTTAACTTTCTTTTGATTTGTTAAACCTATTGTAAACTTTGACATAGTGACAAGGTCAAGCTAAAAAAAGCAATATTTCAGCGGGAAATAAAACAGCTCTAAATTTGCAGGTTAAGTAATTTTTCAGATATTATTTTCATCAATAAGGCGGCAATTGCTAAATGCCGCCCGCTAAATAAATTTTCCGCTGGCAGCTGCGATAACTTTTCACCAACAGTCCGCTTAATAATAAAAGTAGAAACAGATAGACGATGACTTCAAGGGGCTCCCAATTGATGACACCTTCTAAAATGGCTGCATAAGTAAAGTATTTAAAGGGTAAAGTTTGGAAAACTAAACCTGATAGCATCAAGGATAGCGTATTGATAAAGCTGACAGCAGTGCTAATTCTTTCAAAATATTGCGCCCACGTTAAGAGCAGCAAATACATTAAGAGTAGTAATGGGGCATTTAACGACAACATTTTTAAGCCGTTGCCGCTGACAAGAAAACTGCCCAACTCCGGTAGTGAAGCAGGTCGCACCAAAAATAATATGCCGACAAATAATAAGCTGCCAAACACTAAATAAATTAACCCTCGATACAGATAAGTACCAAATAAATTGTTTTTCAAACTCAGTAAATTTTTCATTTGATTGCGGCGGATTTCCAGTTCCAGCTCTTGAATTCCTTCAAAGATTAGCACCCAGCCGACATACCAGATGAAAAGCTGGCCTACAGCAACGTCTTCTTGGAAAGTCAGGGCCGTGACAATCAGCCCGGCCACAAAAATCCATTCTCCAATCCAATCAAAAAGTGTGTCCAAGCCATAATTTTTCTTCATTAAAATAAAGCGTTTGACTTCAGCAAAGAGCTTACGTCCCAAAAAGTTTCCCTCCCTTGATGGCCAACTTCAGCGCCCCGCGAAAAATAAGTAGCCCTAAAAGCCAATAGGCGACCACTTTTGCCAATAAAATCAGCAAAATTCTCGTTGGCACTTGGTTTTGTAAAATACTGCTGATTAAAAGATTCAGCTCTTGAAAAGGAAACAAGTCGGCAATTTTTTTTAAAATCGGTGACAGTTGCCGCTCATTGGTTAAGCCGCTGAAAAACAGCATGTAATAATTTAATAAACTGACAACACTAGAGGTGCGACTGAAAAACAGCGTAAAGCTGCTGAAAAAAATCCCCAACCCATAGAGTCCAATAATCACCAAGTAATCCAAAAATAAAATCGACAGAATGGACCAGATGCTGATGTCGCCTAAGGAGGCCTTTGTGATAAAGGCTAATAGGACAAATAGCGGAATCGCTTTGAGGGTATCGACAAAAATCTGGACACCGCAGCGCCAAAGAACTAGCCGTTCAATGGAATACTTGCTTTGATAAAGGGAAATAATTGTTCGGTCATTTATTTCATCTTCAATAATGAAGGTCGGTACCGTCGTACTGTGGGTAGCGAAATACCAAGCAAATAGCAGAAAAAACATGGCATTTGGATTGCCGCTGCTAAAATAATTCGTAAAGCCCCAAAATAAAACGACCAATGACAGATTAGCAAAAATTAAATTGACTCGATAATTTTGCAGCTCGCGAAGCTCCCTTAAGGCTTCATACCAGAAAAATTTACCCATAGGTCAGAACCTCGCTAAAAATATCCTCCATCGTCCGCTCTGCTAAACTCATGTTTAAAATGTCAAAGTGATTTAGCAAAAAGCGCTTATCCTCTTCGCTTAAACAGATGAGCGTCGTGATGCCCCCTTCTGTTTGCTGAACACGAATACTTTTACGATTAGCAATCAACGAGCTTTTTTCCAGATATTCCTGATAGTGAATTTGAAATTCAAATTTCTCCAGCGACTGATTACGAAATAAAATCCCCGGTGCATCGTCAAAGGTAATCCGCCCGTCCTTTAATAAGAGAATCCGTGTGGTAAATTGCCGTAAAAATTCCACATCGTGGCTCGTCAATAAAACGACCGCCATATTTTCTTGAATATATTGCTGCAAGACTCGCACCAATTTTTGCTTGGTGGGAATATCCAAGCCATTAGTCGGCTCGTCTAATGCCAAAATCGGCGCCCTTTGCAGTAAAGCAATGATCAACGACATTTTTTGCCGATTGCCCTGTGACAGCGCTGAAACTTTTTTATCCATGTGCTGAGAAAAATCCAAATAATCCCCCAAACGCTTGGCCTCAGCCTTGAGCTTTTGCAAAGAAAAACCATTGATTGCCAAGAAATAATCCATATTTTCCCGAGCTGTCAGGTAATCATAATAGCCTTGGCCGCTTTCCAAAACAAAGCGGACCTTCTCCTTGACCCGTTTATGCTGAGAACTGTTGCCCAGAATGCGCACGCTCCCCTGATTTGGATACAGTAGGCCACTGGCAATTTTTAATAGCGTTGATTTGCCTGAACCATTTTTCCCGATAATCCCGACTGCCTGCTGCTGGTAAATCTGCAGCTGTGGGATTGATAGCACTATTTTTTTATTGAAACTTTTCTGAACATCAATAAAATCAATGACTTTTTTCATTTAGCTTCCCCATACAGTCCTTCATCTTTTTCTTATAATTTTAATTATATCGAATACTTGCACAGTTGGGGCTGTTTTCTTGAAAAAAGCCAAAAATAAATCTTTTTGCTTAAAATAAGTCGTAAACTAATATTAGAATTGTCCAGAAATTTTGCTAGTGTAAGGACATTCTGAGCAATTTTCAATCTAGAGAACTGGAATTTTTTTTTTGAAATAATTCTGAGCTATCATTTTAAAAAAATTTTTCACGATAAATGGCTTAAGTTTATTTTTATATCAGATACGCCTGCCAACCTTTTATTCTTTTAATTAGGCCGCCTCCGATTAGACCTTTATAACAAAATTAGTTGAAACTAACAGCGCTGATTTGAGTCAAAATTTTTTATTTTGCTTCAAAAAAGAACTGCAGCTCTCAACTGGCGGTAGTTTTAGTTGCGAAATGACAAACTTATTTGTCAGAACAACATGTCGCCTTTTAAACTCCCTCCCGTTTTATAACTCTCAGCCTTCTCGCCGCTACGACTGTTCAGAATTTCTCATCTTATAAGAGTGTCTAACAAAACAAACAACTGCATCTGATTGGTGTTAGAAAAAATGCTACAAGTTATAAACAAGAATCTTTTTGAGCTGTCTATTTGAACAGCGCTCTCCAAATACCCTTTGAAGAAACCTTTTAGTCTTGCCTTTGGTTTTCTACAGCCGAAGGGTACCCAAAGGCAAATTGTCATACTCACTTTTTCTTTATAGGATAAAAACTACTTATTTTTCTTTACGCAGCTTTCAAAAATTTGCAGCAGCTAATCAAGTATTAAAATTAGTTTTGAGCCAAACTATTTGATATTCTTCTTTTTGCTTATTGCTAAGTTTTTTTGTTATTTTAAAAATAATTCTTTTCAATTTTACGCCTTCATAACCACTGGAGATATGATGAGCTGTTGCAATTAAAATAACAGATACCCAAGACAAGAAACCCTAGGCAGAAATATAACACTCCCCTCCCTTACTTTTGGTTAATTTTATTAGCTAAAAATTATATAGGGGATTATTATTTTACATTTTAATGAGCTTGGCAAATATTGTCCAAAATATTAAAATAACTTGTTATTTTAAGACAAATAAGTTAACATAAACATAAATGAAAATGAACGCAGATATATTTGAAATAAGAGGGAATTTATATGCCTAACCGAGGTATTCTACACGTAACTGTCCATTCAGCTCGGAAAAATCCGAAAAATTTATTGATTAGAAAAATCGAAATCGAGTCCACCAACCCGGCTTTTCTTGAAATTGAAGAGGAAGATTTACTGGAATTGGTCCACGAACTGAACCAAGCCTACAATAATTTTAAATTGTATCGCTGGAAATTAGAATCCAATCAGCAACAGGAGTATTTTTTGACGATTCTCTTACGGGAGCGTGCGTCTTTAAATGCCCCTGATTTGAAGTACCTTGTCTATCGCCATTTTTCTGATGAATTGTATCAGCAGACTCTCCAAAAAACGCAGGAAGAGTTGGCTCAGCTGAAAAAGAAAGCTAGTCTGTTGACGACTAAAAATGATTTGTTGGAGGAGGACCGCAAACTGCTGGATGTCAAAAACCAGCAGCTAGCGCTGGAAAAAGACCGCCTCGCTGCAGAAAATCAGCAGCAGCTTTTAAGTCCACTACCGGCTGAAACAGTAGCTTCGCTTGCTGACACTAACCAGCTCAACGAAGTTAAACAACAGCTAGAGGCCGAAAAAGCTGACTTGGATACGCAAAACCAAAAACTCACTCGGGAAAAAGAGCTGTTGGCCTCTAAAAATGAATTGCTTAAGACTGAAACCAAAGCCTTTAGTATGCAAATCAGTCAATTGCAAAAGGATAAAGAACAGCTGGCCGCAGCCAATGACGACTTAAATAAATCAGAGCAAGTTTTAGCCGGTACGATTCAGCAATTATCCCAGGAAAAAGAACAGCTTCAATTGGAAAAACAACAATTGACTGCGACTAACCTGCAGCTGGACAATTCCGAAAAAGTTTTAACCAATAAAATTCAGCAATTAACACAGGAGAGTGAAACGCTCCAGCTGGAAAAACAGCAGCTGACTGCCGATATTTTACAGCTGAATAACGCTAAACAAACGTTAACAAAGACGCTTCAAGAATTGCAGGCTGAAAAGGAACAACTCACGCTAGAACTTCAGCAAACAGCCCAGACTGGTCAAACTTTGGAAATCCAAGTTCAGCAATTGCAAACTGAAAAAGCGCAATTGATTGAAACGAGTAATCTTTTGCAGGCAGAAAAAACTCAGCAAGCCCAAGAAAAGAGTCAATTAGCCGAACAAATTCTCCGATTGAAAAACGAAAGTCAACCATTGGCAGAAAAACTTAATCAATTGACGGCGGAAAAGGCTCAGCTGACCCGCAATTACAGTCAGTTGGAAAGCGAAGTAGAACGCTTTGCTTCCAAAACCGAGCAATTTGAAATTGAAAAGGAAATTCTTGAAACTAAAAATCAGCAGCTGGGCTACGAAAAAGAAATGCTGCAGCAGGAAAATCAACGGCTGCAAAGTGAAGCCGGCCCTAACAGCATTGAAGCGCAGCAATTAAAAGCCGAACACGATTCGTTGAAATTAATGAACCAGCAATTAATCGCAGAAAGAGAAACTCTGCAAACTGCTAATCAAGCTTTGGCCGCTGAAAAAGAAACCCTCAGCAGTGCTAATCAGCAGCTCACTACTGAAAGAGAAAGTTTGCTGACCGCAAATCAACAATTCACGACAGAAAAAGACAGCTTGCAGGCGACGCGCCTGCAATTAAATGCAGATAAAGAAACCTTACAAGCAGCAGCGCAACAAATTGCCGCTGAAAAAGAAGCCTTACAAACAGCTAGCCAACAATTAGCAACAGAAAAAGAGGCCTTGCAATCTGCCAATCAAGCTTTGGCAACCGAAAAAGAACAGCAACAGGCCTCTGTCGAGCAGCTTAGCCAAGAGAAGGAACATTGGCAGCAACAAGCAACTCAATTACTCGCAGAACAGCAAAAGTTCAATCAGCTTGAGACTGATTACCAACAATTGCAGGCAGATTATTTACAGCTGCAGCAATCGCAAAATCAATTAGCCGCCACTAATCAGCAGCTACAAGCAGAAAATGAAGAATTTTCCGTTGCTGCTCTCTTGCCGGTGACTGGTCCAAGAACAGCTGACCCTGAAGTTGAAGAATTAAAAAATGAAGTTCAGCAATTACAGGATGCCAATCAACAATTAGCTGAAGAGAAACAACAATTAGCATCTGCCAACCAACAATTGACAGATGAAAAAGAATTATTGGCAAATGAAGCGGCACGTTTAGAAATGACTCCCCCGCTTGCATCAGATCAGCAGGAAGCTCAACAAAAATTACAAGAGCTAACAGCCAGAAATCAGCAGCTCTTAGGACAAAAGGATGATTTTGATACCATCGTTCAACAATTACAGGCTGAAAAAGAATTGCTAGAAGAAAAGAGCCTGCAATTAGCCCAAGAGAAAGAGGCCATCGAAGAGAAAAATCAACGGCTCATCGAAGAAAGCCACTATTTGGAAAACGAAAATCAGCGGCTGCAAACTGACCCTAGCGAACTCCTCAGTGAAAATACTAAACTTTCGGAGGAAAGGGAATTTTGGGAAATGGAAAGACAGCAGTTGGAGGATGAGCGCTCGCTATTAGCTTCAAAAAATCAACAGCTGGTTTTAAAATTCGAAGAGCTCAATGATAAATATGTCCGCCTATATAAAGCCGACCGAACAGCTAGTTTGAAGGAAAAAGTTCAAGAGTTAGAAGCGACTAATCAAGATCTTGAATCACGTTTGCTGCAATTGGCCAACAAAGAAATTATTCAACAGGATGAAATTGTTGAAGCAACTGAGCCTGCCAGCAGACAGTCCCGCTTAGAAACGACTCAGGACATTGAAGAGTTGAAGCAAAAATTCAAACGAGCTCAAGGGGTAAAACTGCGGACGAAAAAGCGAGTTAAGGCGCAATTTTTAAAAAGCGATATGTCCAAAGTCGAATATTGTAAGTATTATTGGGAAGTTGTCGATTTAAAAAATATCTGCGACCTAGACAATCTAACTTATATTTTGTTCAATTCTTGGATTAGCAATATTCCAAATTTTATTGAAAAAATCGAGATTGAGACCAATTACAAGCATGCAGAAACCAAAGGCACCTTCAAAATATCCAGCCAAAATGCCGCTTATATTGAAGCCTATACTGCCCTATATGACTTTTTAGGCACCTTTTATAAATTATAAGTAGCTCTTCAGCGCACCTGAATTTTTCAGTAAAATTCAGGTGCGCTGCTTCTTTAGAATAGAACAAAAAAATTTCAAACTATTAAAAATGTTATTTATAAAATCCAGAGGAGAACATTTCTTATTTTCTGTTTTAATAAAGATAATTTTTTAAAACCTAGCTGAGTGGCTTCTTTTCTAAAAATACAACGGTAAGGCCTATTCAGTAGGAGAAGCCTTAAACCAGTTGAATTAAATTTTTGAAAAAATTTTTTTAAGTCAATCTAGAAAACTATTATTTTTATCAGCATTTTATTAAATTTAGCTAGTCATTTATCAAAATATAAAATTAACTTGTTATTTAACGACCAATCATGTACCATTAAATTGAGGCTAAGCGATATCATTTTCGAATTTTTAACGTTAGAGGGAAAGCTTATGGTTATTGGGAATTTATTTACAGTAAAAATTTATCATCCCCGCAAGCGTTCTGATAATCTAGTTTTACGGAAAATTACCGTTTCATCCTCCGAAACTATTTTACAGGAAGTCACGCAAAAGGATGTACAGCGATTAATTAAAGTGCTGAATCAAGCCGACGGTCAACTGCGTTTGTACCGGTGGAAGCTAAAAGAAGGCGACGACTTTTCTTTGATCATTTATTTAGAAGATGATTCTGCGTTGAATTTAGGGGAATTCAAGCCACAAGTCTATGAATTTTTCTATCAGCTTTTTTACAGCCATGCCCAAAAATTGCTGCAAAAACAGCAAAAGTCCACCAAAAAAGCTGACCGCCTAAATCAAAAATTACAGCAGGAAAAACAACAACTCCACACGGATAAAAAAATTTTAGACAGTGAAAATCGGCAGCTGATTTTTGATAAAGCGCTGCTGGACACCGAATTAGATGAGTTAAACAAACAAAAAATTACCCTGAAGCAAGAAAATCTTCAATTAAAGACTGCCAACCAAGAAATGCTGGCAGCTGGCAATTCTTCACCAAATGGAGACCCGGCCATTGCTAATGAATTACAGCTAATGGCGGCTCAATTAGAAGAAGAAAAAAGACGTTTGCAGACAAAGGATCAGCAGCTAACTTTATTGGAAGTAGCCTTGTCTGAAAAAGAACGCACCCTTCAAGGGAAAGGGACTGACGCAGATGAACATTTAGCGTCAAATTCAAAGGAGCAAGCAGACTTAACTGGCGTTGAGACCGCCGCTCTGAGAAATGAAAAGCAAGAGTTGTTAACCGAGTTAGCACTTTTGAAAGCCGACCAGCTGCAGCTACAGGAAAAATCGCAGCAGGTATCCACTGCTCAAGAGCAGCTGATTATCCGCAAAGAGGCCCTGCAGGCTGAAAATCGACAGCTGAAAATTCTCCAGCATCAAACTGAGCTGAAGCATCAACAGCTGCAAAAAGAAAATCGCCAGTTCGATATTCAAGTGCATAATTTGACGGTGCAAGTAGAAAAGTTAGAAGCTGTCAATACGCAGCTGGAATTAAAAATCCGCGAACTGACTGTCGAAAATCAGCAGCTGAAGACCTCAGCTGACATTCCTGAATTCAATTTTGCCGATATTATTGATACAGAGAGCAGTTTGACACGAACTGCTCCACCGCCTGAAAGATTTGCGTGGGACCCACAGATAATGGCTGGCGATCAGGAAAAAATCGACTGCGTTAAAGAAATTAAGCATCTAAAAAATAAATTTGAGATTGCTAAAAACACCCAGAATCGCAGCAAAAAAAAGATTCGCTCCCGCATTCTTAAAGACGGCATTTCAAAAATCGGCTACTGCAAATATTTTTGGGATGTCATTGACTTAAAACAATGCACCACATTAGATAGCGGAACTTTTGAGCTATTGGATTCTTGGATTGCCGCAATCCCAGCGCTAGTTACTGACATTGAAGAAAATGCCGGCACCACCGATTTAGAGAGCGGCGGCTACGGACGGATTTCCAAACGAAACCTGGCCTTTCTCGATGGCTACCGAGCATTTTATCATTTCCTTAACAGCTTTTATAAATTGTAAAAACAGCTTTTCCCTGATTGGCGGTTACTTTAAGCCAATGATTGGGGGAAGCTGTTTTATTATGTTGAATAACTGTTAGAAGCTTCTCCTCACCTAACAAAATTGTTCGTTGCGTGTCATCTGATTCTATCGAAGCTACCAGAAAAATCTGTTATTTTATTTAAAGATTAAAAAAGGACTGGTGCTCACAATGAACAAAATGCTCAATGGTTTTCAAATGAAGATGCTCGGTGTCGTCACGATGGTGATTGACCATCTGGCTGAATTTTTTTCCTTTCTAGGCGTGCCCCTCTGGTTTCACTGGATTGGACGGATAGCCGCTCCGATTTTTTTATTTGAAAGCTCTGAAGGATTTGTCTATACCCGCAATCGCAAGAAATATATGCTGCGCTTACTTTACGGCTTCTGGATTATGGGAATTGCCAATCAAATCCTCAATACATATTTTTCTGTCGACAATGAAATTGTCCTTAATAATATTTTTGAAACATTATTCTTAGGAACCATTTACATGCTCAGCGTTGACTATTTTAAAGCTGGCTTCAAACATAAAAAAGGCAAAGATATTGCAAAAGGACTGCTGGTATTTCTATTGCCGATTGTCGCTAGCGTTATTCCATTTCTTGGGATTCTGATAGCTCCCGGCAATCAAATCGCTGGTCGAATCACACAAATTTTAAGCATACTCATTCCGTCACTGCTGACTACAGAAGGCAGCGTCGTGTTCGTCTTATTGGCGGTGTTGTTCTATCTATTCCATGGAAAAAAATTCTGGCAAATTGCTAGTCTGTTATTTATAGCTTTATTAAATCTAGTGCTTGGCAGCGGCAATCCCTTCACGGAAAATTATCAATGGATGATGATTATCGCCGCCGTGCCGATTATTTTATACAACGGTGAAAAGGGCCGCAGCATGCGCAACTTTTTCTATTATTTTTACCCGCTGCACATCATTGCCTTCGCTATAATCAGCTTTTTCTTACGACAATAATTTAAAAGAAGACCGCCGGAGCAATTTGGATTGCCTCCAGCGGTCTTCTTTTATTCTGCATCAGAAAAGTTTAAATAATGAAAAAGTAGATTAGGCTCAAAGCCAAGATAATCTGGAAGCTGCCAACACAGAGAATGTATTTTAAAAAGCGAGGCCCTTCCTTAAGAAATACAGTGAAATCCAGACGCAATCCGATCGCCGCGAGAGCCGTTAGCTCCAACCAACTACTGACATCGTGGGCGCCGGCTTTCAAAATTTCAGGAAAACCAACGACACTGTGAAACAGACAAAGCGCCAAAAAGCCTAAAATATACCAGGGCAGATTAATTTTTTTCTGCCCTACAACAGGTGAAGCTTGTTTTTGATTGACAAATTTTTCAAACAAAATCACAACCGCAACAATCAGCACCACCCGCAGCAGCTTGAAAAGCATCGCAAATTCCACCACGGAGTCATTCAACATTTTACCAGCCCCCACCACTTGACCAACTGATTGCAGCGTACCGCCTAAAAGTGCACTGCTGGATAAGATATTTTCTTGAAAAAAACTGGTCGCAATCATTGGCAGCACTAGCATCATCACCGTCCCCAAAAGATTAACCAAGGTAATAATCTGCCCTTTTTCAGCATCTTTAGCGCGAATCACCGGCGCAATAGAAGCAATCGCCGAAGAACCACACACAGCATTACCTCCCGCCATCATTAAAGACATTTCCTGATTAAACTTGAGTTTGCGGCCCACTTGATAGGTAAAAATAATCGTGCCCGTCATCTGCAACAAAATAAAAGCCGCTCCACTCAATCCCAGTTGGCTAATCGTCTGAAAGGTCACACTATTTCCCAGCAGTACCACCGAGATTTCCAGCAAACGACTTTCTGCAAATTTTGTACCGTGTGCAAGTCTCTTTCCTTTAAAAAAAGTATTGCCTAAAATAATGCCTAAGAAAATTGCAATTGTCGCAGAACCAAATTTGGGGAAAACTGGTTCCAACCACTTGCTGATTACAGCCACGGCAATTGCGAGGGCCAAACCCGGCAAAATTTTTTTTAATTGCAGAACTAACTGGCTTGGTTTTTCCTTCAAAATTATCATCCTATTCCCTCCTCGACTACCACTATACTTGTAAAATTCTGTCACTTGGATAGACTACTATAATGAATAGGAAAAAAATTTTTATGGAAGTGATTACATGATGCATTATCTGGAAACCTTTCGCAGCGTCTATGAAACTAAAAGCTTCTCCCTCAGCGCTGAACAACTTTTTTTATCTCAGCCAACTGTTTCCAATCAAATAAAAGCCTTGGAAAACGAGCTGGGGGTCAGCCTCTTTGTGCGCAACGGCCGCTCAAAAATTGTCGCTACCCCACAAGCGGATTTATTGTATCAAAAAGCTTTGGAAATCTTGGACCAGTGGCATAGTACCGTTCAGTCGCTGCAACAAGAAAAAGCCGCTTTGACCCCTTGCAATCTGGCAGTCTCACAAACTTTTGCCAGCTATCTGCTACCGGATTTATTAAATTATCTGTTGGAAAAGTTTCCCAATCTGCAATTTCAAGTGACCATCTGCAATTCCTTTGAAGCCTTTGATGCGGTCACCAAGCACTCCGCTGATTTTGCCTTTATTGAACAGCCGCTAGTCTCCCGTGAGCTTGAACGGACCCTGCTGCAACAAGATCAATTAGTCTTAGCCGGACAAGCCGATCAAAATTTATGGCTGATTCGAGAAAGTACCTCCGGCGTTTTTCATTACACTAAAGCTTTTCTGGAGGAAAATAATATCAGCGGCCCCTTTATGGAAATCAATAGCAATGCAGTCATCCTCCAATTGTTAAATAGAGGCATCGGCCGCTCGATTATCTCGCAATTAGCCGTTGAAGATTTTCCTTATCAAATTCTTCCTGAAAAATATCAGCGGGCCTTTTATCTCCTCAGAAAAAAACAAGCAACAGCTGATTTCAGTGATGATTGCCAAAAAGCAATTTTGCATTGGTTTGAATTGCGGAGATTAGGACGATGAGGTGAGTGGGTTTTAATTGTGGTGAGTCAAACGCAATGGCTGTAATTTGAAGACAAAAGGTAACCCATCGGCGGGGACCGATGGGTTAGGATGCTAGTTCAACTTTCATCATGCTTAATCAAATTCTTTGCCTCACCCCTAGTTGAACTGTATACGGCCCGTTGCTCTTCAGAAAAAGCTCCCTTTTCTGAAGACAAAAAGGGAGCCCATCGGCGGGGACCGATGGGCTAGGAGTAAAAAATGAAAAAGTATTTTATTGGGTTTGTTTTATTGGGATGAGTTAATAATAACCGGAAATTGTGAAGATTTTGTGTTTGGTGCTTAGTGATTATTGGAAGATTTTGTAAGAAAGTTTACCGTGCACCTTTTTTTGCTCCGATTAGGAATGAGAAAATTAACTCACTCGAATTATCGCTGTCAATTGCTTGATAAAGAAGATTGGAAGCTCTCAAGCATAGGACTGAACAGGCTGCAATATATTGATTGAAAAATTCATAATATTTATCGGAGGAAGCAGATGGTTTCTGAGCCTCAAGCTCAATTCTTTGCAAAATTTCTGAGCTGTCTTGCCTCTTTTTTAGCTTCATCCCAAAGAATATCCCTTCTTGAATCATAATATCTTCACTCATAATAACCCCTCCACCTTAATTTTTGTCTCTACATTTGAAAGAGAATATTTTATGAAACGATGGCAACTTAAGCTTCATTTCAATTTAAATCCAAAAAGAAAGATGCGTATATCTCAGCTTTGCCAAAGTTCTAAAGTGATTCATACACAATTTTCCTACAGCGGGCTAAAATTCAAAAGGTTTGACCTGTTTCACGACATCTAGAATTGTCCCATCCCTTGATTCGACGACTGCGATAACTTTGTCTTCCCATTCCAAATTATCCGGAGTTCCGACTAGTTCGTATGCTTTTTCCTTCAGCTCTTCAATAGTGACATGGGCGATTCCTGCGGCGTCAAGATTTTCAATTAAATCTTTTCGCAATGGATTGACCGCAATGCCATAATCGGTCACTAAAACATCCACGCAATCACCTGGTGTAGCAACAGTCACCACGCTGTCACAGACAGTTGCCATCCGCCCGCGAGTTAGTGGTGTAACGATAATACAGCATTTACTCCCGGCTGCTGTATCAGGATGTCCCCCAGGGGCACCCCGCAGGACACCATCTGAGCCTGTGATAACATTGACGTTAAAATCTGTATCTATTTCCAATGCTGAAAGTACAACAAAATCTAAATTATTTACATAGGCGCCCTTATTTGCTGGATTAGCATACTCACTCAAATCAATTTCTAAATGATCAGGATGTTTAAAAATATGACTTATTGCTCCTTGATCAAAATCCTGTGTATCTAAAATTTTCCCTACCAGACCTTTATCCTGCAGTTCACAAATTGCACTGCTTGTGCCACCTAAAGCGAAACTCATCTTAATCTTACGCTCGACCATATATTGTTCTAAAAAGCGATTGACGGCCAAAGACGGTCCGCCAACACCTGTTTGAAAAGAGAAACCATCTTTAAAATAAGGCGTAGCTGCGATAACTTTAGCTACGTCTTCAGCCATCATCAGCTCCCGAGGATTATCTGTCATCCGCGCTTCTTTAGTCGAAATTTTTGCCGCATCCCCGATATCCTCGACAAGACAAACGCAGTCGACATCAATAGCTGAAATGGATGAAGGCAGGTTGGGAAAATCAACTAAAGTATCAGTGATAATTACTGTGTGATCTGCATAGTGAGAATCGTGAACAGCAAAGCCCATTGAACCACAATTGTTTTTTCCATCAACACCTTTTGCATTACCAAAAATGTCCGCTGTTGAAGCGGCCAGAAACGCAATATCGATATGAACTTCGCCTGCTTCGACTGCCCGAGGCCGTCCCCCATGACTACGAATAATAGCTGGTGTTGCTAATTTTCCTGCAGAGATTGCTTCGCCTATTTTTCCACGAACGCCAGAAGTTTGCACACCGATAATTTTTCCTTCTTCGATATAGTCAGCAATAATTTCTTGGGCATTACCTAAAGAAGTGGCGGCTACTGTGATATCCTTCAAGCCCATCTCCTCCACTAAAACTTTTGCGACCATGCTAGCCACATAATCCCCTTCACGAAATTCTGTATGAAATGAAAAAGTCATACCATCATGAGCACCGCAACGCTCGCAGGCCTCACGAATACTTTGACATAGTTTAGTCTCGACAGGTTTGACACTGCGACGGCTTCTTGGAGAATCTTTTTTAATATATTTCCCATCCATATAATATTTTCCTTGATAAACTTCTTTACCGTTAGTTAATACCGTGTCTGGAATCTCTCTATTTACAGCATTCTTCATCTTGTTTTCCCTCCTCTTAAAGGTCTCCGTGATAAACACCAGTTGCTTTTGCCAATGCCAATACCCGTCTAGCATCTTCAAAAAATGGAATATCCACCATTTTTCCATCAACGGTATAAACGCCGACACCAGAATCAGCCTGATCGTTAAATGAGCGAATTAATTTTTCAGCGTAGGCAATTTCTTTTTTCGTCGGAGCAAACGTTTCGTGAACGAAACGGATTTGTTTCGGATTTACCACGCTTTTCCCATCAAAGCCCATTTTTCTATTTTGAATCACTTCTGCTTTAAATGTTTCCATGTCATCAATATTCGGAAACATCGTATCAAAGCATTGAACACCCGCAGCCCTGGCAGCTAAAAGCATTTGTCCTCGAGCAGTCAGCATCTCAATACCATCTTTTTCAATTTGAACATGCATACTCTTTCTAAAATCGCCACCAGAAATCGCACAGCCAAACATTCTGTCTGATGCAGTAACAATTTCATAAGCATTCAGAATTCCTAGCGGGCTTTCCAGAGCCGCCATTAAAAGTGTGCGACCAACTTCGATACCAAATTCCCTTTCAGCTTTTTCTACATGTTCTTCCACCAGCTTAACATCTGCCGCACTTTCACATTTGGCAATGCGGATGCCATCCGCTCCGCCAGCAACTACACACCGAATATCTTCCTGCCAATGGGGGGTGTCCAGACCGTTAATTCTTACTAACACTTCCGTTGTACCATAATCGATATTTTTCAACGCTTGATACAGCGAAAACCGAGCAGCATCTTTTTGATTTTCAGCTACGGCATCTTCTAAATCTAAAATGATACTATCGCTGCCGTAGATGTAGGCGTCTTTGATAAGGCCGGGCTTTTGGGCGTTCATAAACATCATTGTTCTTCTTAAACGAATTTTTTGAGGTGTTGGTCTAGTTATCATCTACATTACCCCCCAAGAAATATTTTTTTCTGATTGATTGACACTACGAAAAATTGCACATTCAATTCTCGCTTTTAAGGTACATTCCAAAGCTCCCTTATCAACAATTGTCACTGAGGCATTTTCAACTTCCAATTTTTCTAAGGTTTCTAGTGCGACTTTTTTGATTTGCCGTCCATATTGATTCATCACACTGCTTTGAATGGACACATCCAATCCTTGATTTAAAGGGCGAATCGTCACTTGAACATCACTAGATTCTAACGTTCCGGCAATAGCATTCTTTTCAATTTTCATTCATTACCAGTCCTTTCTCTTCTTACTTTTAAGTAAACAACAAAGTGTAAAAAGTGTAAAAGTCCATTTTTTCTTCTTCAGCCATTCCGAAAGAGAATTGTAAAAACATTCGATATCCAAAGCAAATAAGTTATAATCAAAACAAGAAAGCGCATAACAAAAAAATCATTCCATTACTAAACGGAATGATTAAGTGGTTTTATAAATATAAAAATCAATAGCAAGAGGTGATATTTTATGGATGAAAGAGATTTTGAAATCTTATTAACACTAGATCGAACTAGAAACATTACCCATGCCGCTAAACTTTTATATGTCTCCCAATCCTCTTTATCAAAAAGAATCACTGCAATTGAAACGGAATTGAATATCACGATTTTAATTCGCTCCCGTAATGGTGTCTACTTTACGCCTGAGGGAGAAATCGTCTTAAGCTCGTTACGAAATATCGCACAGGAATTGCAACTGATGAGAGAAAAACTTGATTTATCCAAAAATATTATTTCAGGATTTCTCAAGGCAGGCATCTCCTTAAATTATTCTTTGTATAAGTTACCGCAAATTTTAACGGAATACCGTAAAAGATTTCCTGAAGTACACATGCATGTCACCACAGATCATAGTCGTAAATTATATAACCAGCTTTTAGAGGGCAGTATTGATGTCGCTATTGTCAGAGGAGATTACCCTTGGAAGGGCGAGAAAATTCTTTTAGACCGAGAGAGTATCTGTGCCATTAAAAGTAAAGGCAACAGCTCGATTCCTTTTAGGGAGCTTCCTTACATTGGCAGAAAAACAGACTTGGCCTTTGAGCGAGAATTGCTCCAATGGATGCATGAAAATGATTATACAAAGCAAATAAACGGACTCTACGTCGATAATATTACCACCTGTGTTGAGATGGTTAAAAATGATGGCGGCTGGGCGATTGTCCCAGAAATTTGTTTGCAGGATTTTGACGGTGATATTTTACCGTTAAAATTTGCCAACGGCGAGCCCTTCGTCAGACCAACATACTTAATGTTTTCACCGATTGTTTTGAAGCTACCGCAAATAGAAAAATTTATTGAGCTTGTTCGTAGTTTTTCTAATTAACCGTTGTTCTTCAGAAAAGGGTCTCTTTTCTGAAGACAAAAAGAGAGCTCAGCGGCGGGGACCGATGGGCTAGGATGCTAGTTCAACTTTCATCAACACTTAAACGACTTCTTTGCTTCGCTCTTAGTTTAACTGTATGCGTCCCGGTGCTTTTCAGAAAAAGCTCCCTTTTCTGAAGACAAAAAGGGAACCCATCGGCGGGGACCAATGGGCTAGGATGCTAGTTCAACTTTCATCAACTCTTATACAATTTTCCGCTTCACTCTTAGTTGAACTGTATACGGCCCGGTGTATCTGAGAAAAAGCCTTTTTTCTCAGGACAAAAGGGAACCCGCCAGCAGGGACTGGCGGGTTAGGATGCTAGTTCAACTTCCATCAACTCTTATACAATTTTCCGCTTCACTCTTAGTTGGACTGTATGCGACCCAATGCTTTTCAGAAAGAGCTCTTTTTTCTGAAGACAAAAAGGGAGCCCATCGGCGGGGACCGATGGGCTAGGAGTAAAAAATGAAAAAGTGTTTTATTGGGTTTGTTTTATTGGGATGAGTTAATAATAACCGGAAATTGTGAAGATTTTGTGTTTGGTGCTTAGCGATTATTGGAAGATTTTGTAAGAAAGTTTAAAGCGTGACTGCAGATGACTTTAGCGCAAACAAGTTCAAACCTCAACTGCTTGCAGTTTGCTTATCATAATTACTATTCTGCAACGCATATAAAATACTTTTTTCATCGCAAATGGACTAACGATTCCATTTAACTTTAACACAAAATAAATTTGACTACGATTAAAATGATGTGTAGAATTTTTATTAATATCTCATTTAAGGAGTGCTTATGAAAAATAATTCTTTAAAGCAAGTAGGAACTTGCTTGCTCTACGCTATCATTCCAATAATAATCGGCATCATCCTTTCACTGCTAATAAATCAGGACTGGCACCTGACAACTATGGCTATCTTTGTGATTTTCATCTTCTTTTTAATTCCCAAAGGTGGGCTATTTTCCTCCAGTGTCGATTACCAGACACGGAGCCTCAATCCCGGATTCCAACCAAAGCATGAACGCATAAGTGCAGGAACTTGGGAGATTATCCGCTTGCTTTCCGTGGTGCTAGCTGCATTTGTCATTCTTCTAGAATGGACTATCTCAGCGGTTTATTTTTAATTCTGAAAAATATTTCCCAATCCCCCCTATCCCCAACAAAAAAACCATCCAAAAAATTGGATGGCGTAAAAATTCTATAGTCTACTTCACCAGATAATCCAACAAGGTAAACATCAGCGCTTTATTTTCTTTAGGCACTGCCGTCTGTAAAATATCAGCAGCAGTCTGATTTAAAGCATTGTTTTCCTGTGGATAGTCCACATCATTTAGGGCAATTTCTCGGACATCTGTTGCCTGCGGTTCAAAATGAAATTGCAGTCCGAGAATTTTCTCCCCTAAAATAAAGCCTTGATTTTCAACTAAATCGCTGCTGAATAACAGCTCAGCTCCATCAGGAATCTCAAACATTTCTTCGTGCCAATGTAAAGCAGTGAACTTCTCTGAAAGGCCGGTAATTTTCTGACTTTTAAGATACACTGGAGCCCAACCGACTTCTTTATAAGGGGCTTTGGTGATAGCGGCGCCAAGTGTTTTGGCGATTTGTTGAGCGCCAAAGCAGGCCCCAAAAATTGGGACGTTTTGTTCCATTAATTCTTGGATTAAGGTTCGTTCTGCAATAATCCATGGGAACTCGTCATTGGGACTCATGGGTCCGCCCAAAATAATTAACAAATCAATTTGATTGGCAGTCGGCAAAATTCCAAACTGATAGGGATGATAAATAGACAGTTCGTGTCCGTGAAGCTGCCCCCAGTCTTTAATCGATCCAGGGCCTTCGTTTGGTGTGTGCTGCAAAATAGCAATTCGCATAAGCATCCTTTCTCAACAACGGCAATGTTTGACTTAGGTTTCGCCTGCAAATACCCTTTGATATCAAAATTTTAACAGCCAGCTGATATTTAGTCCACCAAAGAAATTTTTAATAAAAATCCGTGTAAAAGTCTACAGAAATTAGTTTGATACGACTAAATTTTTAAAGAATCCTTCTGTGCCTAAATCAACCCACAAGCCAATAGCGCCATGTTGATCTTCGCCGTGTTTTAAATCTGTGACGTTGAAGGAAGGCTCTTGGGCATCATTGATAAATAATTCAGCAGTCGTCCCTTTAACTACAATTTTGAGATGAATCCATTGATTGATATCAATATCGGCATAGGTTTCATACTCGCCAGGATTTTCTGCCCGAAAGCGATCAAATTTATACTCTGGATAAGAAAAATACTGGACAGTTCGGTTGCGCCGCAGTTGATTTTTAGCTCGGCCATTTGTCGGACGAACGTAAATGCCTTCAAAATTTTTCTGGTCATCAATTCTCAAAGCAACTCCGATAAAGCCCCGAGCATGCTCTGGCGCATCTGGCAAAAGCCGACTCAAAACATCAACCTCAATGGTGCCATCTTTAAAATCGGTGGCAAACTGGGCAAAAGTTGCCTCATCATCCGCTAAAACTTCGGGATTTTTCGTGACCCGCAACACTTGCTCTCCTGCTAAAACTTCTTCCGTGAAAAATACATCATTGGCAGTAAACAGCTCAGCCTTCATGGGAATTTTTTCTGATTTCATAATCTCGCTCCTTAAATTTATTTTCTTATTTAGCTAGTTGCGAAATTATTCCGCAAAAAATAATCTTCAATTAAAAGCCTTTAAACATTTCAAAATCAGTTTAACATCTTTGCATAACTTGCGACAGTTTCTTCATAGACTGCGCCAAAGCCATCCAAATTTTTTTTGACTGCTACATTAGGATTGCCATACACTTTTGTGCTTAAGACCTGGCCTAATGATAGATAGTCCTCAGCAAATTTTTTCGCAAAATTAGTTAGATGGTCATAGGCTGCTTGACTGGATTCAAAATGCTCTAACGAGGTGTAGACATTGGCATTTCTGGCCCAATGATAGTTTAGGACACCCGTTTCTTTAGCCGTACTCGCCATTAAAGCTTCAATCAGCTGCTCCATCTCCGCTTCTTCTCCCGCCACTACTGCAAGTTCAATAGCATACAATACTTGGTCCTTCATTTGAATAGCTCCTTCATTTGACAGATTCATAATATTCTTTAGCAACCGTGGCATAATCTTCGCCGTCTAAATCAACTTTAGCGTTGAGTTCGATTAAAGTATCAGTATCAATGCCCGCATCAATCTGGTTAATACTTTCGGCGACTTCTGGATTGTCTGCTAAAACAGCTTGGCGAACAACTGGCATTAAATTATAAGGCGGCCAAAATTGTTTGTCATCCTCCAAAACGGTGAACTCAGATTTATCTGATAGTTGGCCTTCTGTTGTGTAGGCGGGGGTCGCATCGGCTTCATCACTCAATAAAACTTGATATTTCAAACTATTGTCATAGACCGTTGAAGAAGCAAAATTAAATTCCCCGTAAGCCTCCGCTAAACCTTTGAGTCCATCTGCCCGTTCGTCAAATTCTCCTTGAGAGGCAAAGCGAATTTTATCAGCATTAGCCTGTAAATCGCTGATGGTGGCAATGCCGTATTCCTCGGCCACGCTAGTTTTAATGGCAATCCCTTGGCCGTCATTTCCCGGTGCATAATCTAGAACAGTCAACACGCCATCTGCTTCATAGGCTGCTTTAACCGTTTCAAAGACCGCATCTGGATCCGTTTCTAAAGGTAAATCAAAAATACTCAAGAGTGCCGTGCCGGTGTATTCAGGATAAATATCAACCTCGCCAGCTTCAATTGATTGGGGGATAACGGAACTGGCAATATTTTGGACCCGCTCCACTGTATAACCGTGGTCCTCCAAGGCATCGGCATAAATTTCGCTGATTACCAAACTTTCAGTGAAATCCTTTGAACCAACTTTAATCGTTCCTTTTTCAGCATCTGAACTGCTGGCAGTACCGGAGCTATTGCCACAGGCGGCTAAAGCCATTACTGTTAGGGCGACAAGCCCGCTGATGATTAATTTTTTCATTTCTACTCCTCCGTTTCGCTAAAATCATCTTAACCGGTGGAAAATATTTTGAGAAGTAGGCACTTTTTTATTAGTCACTTACCTTTTAGTAACTATCTAATAAAAAAGTGCCTACTATTTTTCTGATTATTTTCAAGTTATGCTGAGAACAACAAAAGTTAGTTAGTAAAAATTTCAGCTAAACGAATACGATGAATTGATTTAATTCTTTATTTCACTCAACGATTTTTTTCCGCTGAAATTATTGGAGGAAATAATTAGCTAGCATTGCTACTAAATAGATGCACTAAGGAGCAGGCACATGAAGCCAGAGGAACTTTTTATTACGATGATTGAACCGCGGATTAAACTTTTCATTTTAAATTTTTTAGCTTATCAGCCGGCTCAAAGTATGCCGGCTATTCAATTGCATTTTTGGCGAAATAAAAAAGAAGCCACGCAAGCCTTATGGGAGCTCTGTAATGCTCGTTTAGTCAGCAAAACAATAACTTCTACCACTTGTTTTTATCAGCTAACCGACATGGGCCAAGACTATTTGAAAATTGTCGGCCAGCTGCTGATCTGGTCAAAGGAACATCAATTTTATGGAGGCTATTAGTCATGTTGTCAGAAATTTTAACCTATTTTCAAACCAGCAGCCCGCAATATGGCGGCTACCTTATTACCCATTTACTCATCAGCGGTAAAGCCCTTTTCTTTGCAGCTCTAATCGGTTTGCCCCTTGGTTTTTTAAGTTATCGCATTAAACCGCTGGCTGAATTATTTCAAACGATGTCACAATTATTGCGTATCATACCCAGTTTAGCGGTGCTTTTTTTGCTAATTCCGCTAATCGGCGTGGGAGAATTGCCGGCGCTGATTGCGCTAACTTTTTTGGCCATCCCTGCAATTTTGATTAATACTGCATTGGGCTTTCATGAAGTGTCCAAAATTACCAAAGAGGTCGCAAGCGGTCTTGGCATGAATCAGCGGCAATTATTTTTTAAAATTGAAATCCCGTTGGCCCTGCCCTTTATTTTGAACGGCTTAAAATTAGCCTTGGTGGAAATTTTAGCCAGTGCCACTTTAGCAACTTACATCGGCGCTGGCGGGCTGGGGACGTTAATTTTTACCGGACTAGGTTTGTATCGTATGGATTTACTTTTGATTGGCGGCAGCTCAGTCACTCTGTTGTCGCTGCTTAGCATTGCCCTCTTTGACCTGATGATTAGAAAGGTGAAAAAAAATTATGTCTAATGTAGCAGTTTCCTTTAAACATGTTCAAAAAAAATTTATCGGAGCCGCAGAAACGGCTATTGACCAACTCTCCTTTACAATTCACCAAGGAGAATTTGTCACCATTCTCGGAACTTCCGGCTCTGGAAAAACCACCACTTTAAAAATGGTCAATCGCCTGATTGAGCCAGACGCTGGTGAAATTAAAGTTTATGGACAAGCTGTCGCAAGTTTTGATGTCAATCAACTGCGGCGGCAAATCGGTTATGTTGTCCAGCAAATTGGCCTCTTTCCCCATTACACAATCGAAAAAATTATCGCCACTGTTCCTGATTTATTAAATTGGGAACAAACAAAAACAACGGCTCGCATCAAAGAATTGATGGCGACCATCCAACTGCCCTACGAAGAATTTGCCAAGCGTTTCCCTCGTCAGCTTTCCGGCGGACAACAACAGCGAGTCGGCGTGGCTCGGGCATTGGCGGCAAATCCCGACATCCTTTTGCTGGATGAACCATTTGGAGCTGTCGATGCGATTACTAGAAAAGAATTGCAAAAGCAGATAAAACAATTGCACCAAAGTTTAGCAAGCAAGACGTTTCTTTTTGTAACCCATGATATCACCGAAGCATTTTTCCTCGGCACGAAGGTGATGATTATGCAGGCTGGTCAAATCGAACAATTTGACACCCCTGAAAATATCATTCGCCAGCCGAAAACAACATTTGTAAAAAATCTTTTGGCCACTGTTTATGCCGAAGAAGAAATTTGGAGGCAGTATCAATGATTGCTTATTGGGTAAACTTTCACGGGCGTTTAACGACGGCCCTGGTACAACATTTACAGCTGGTCTTGTTTTCATTAGTGGTAGCTTTGGTGGCGGCCGGCCTGTTGATTCTTTTTTTCTCAGCCAAACCTAAATGGCTGACTACTTTTATTTATTTCTTTTCCGCTTTATATGCAGTCCCCAGCTACGCTTTTTTTGCACTGCTGATTCCCTTCACCGGTTTAGGGAACACAACTGCTATAATAGTCTTAAGCCTTTATAGCGAATATATTTTGTTGCGCACCTTTGTCACCAGCATCCAGCAAATTGACCCGCTTTTACTTGAAGCGGCCACCGGTATGGGTATGACCGAGAAGCAAGTCTTTAAAAAAATTCAACTGCCTTTAGCTGCGAGAGGAATTTTCAGCGGTATTCGCTTAGCCTTGACTTCCATCATCGGCATCGCCACTATCGCCGCCACCATTAATGCCGGCGGATTAGGCACCATTCTTTTTGACGGCTTGCGAACACAAAGCTTGATAAAAATTGTTTGGGGAACGTTGCTGACAATTTTGCTGTGCCTCTTAAGCAGCAGCATCTTAAAAATTATCGAATATATCACCATAAAAAAATTAGCACTGGAGGAAATTTAAATGAAAGCTATTGTCGTTTACGAAGCCGGCGGACCAGAAAAATTAATTTACACAGAAGTGCCTACGCCCAAAGTCAAACCCGGTTGGTCATTAATCAAAGTGAAGGGCTTCGGTGTCAATCACTCGGAAATTTTCACCCGCCAAGGTCTCTCTCCGTCGGTAAAGTTCCCCCGCATTTTAGGTATTGAAGCAGTCGGGGAAATTACTGCAACCACCGATGAGCAACACCTTCCTGTTGGCCAAAAAGTCGTCTCGATTATGGGGGAAATGGGCCGGGAATTTGATGGCGGCTATGCCGAATATGTTTTACTGCCGAATAAACAAATTTTTCCAGTGACCACTCAGCTATCTTGGGCTGACCTAGCCGCCGTACCAGAGACTTATTACACCGCTTTTGGTTCCTATTTGCGCCTGAAAATCAAAGCTGAAGATAAAATTTTAGTGCGTGGCGGTACTAGCGGTGTTGGCTTGGCCTTTTTAAAATTAGTTAAAGGCCAATTTCCTGATATCAAAATTGTCGGCACCAGCCGCAGCCTCAGCAAAAAAGACAGTCTCTTGGCTGCTGGTTTTACCGAGGTCATTTTGGATCAAGAAGGCCAACTGCAAACAGAGCAAAAATTCGATAAAATTTTTGAACTAATCGGCCCGGTCACAATCAAAAATAGTTTTCAGCATATTTTGCCGGAGGGTATTGTTTGCAACACAGGATTATTAGGCGGTCAATGGTACCTAGAGGGCTTTGATCCGATTTTTGACACCAATAACGCATATCTGACCGGCTTTCATTCCGGCGATGTCGATGCCCCCCGCATACAGCAACTCTTTGCTTTCATTGATAATTATCAGCTTACTGTCACTCCAGAAAAAATATTTCCTTTAAAAGATACTGCCAAAGCCCATGAGTATTTAGAGAGCAGCCAAAGCTTCGGCAAAGTGGTAGTGCTCCCTTAAAATAAAAATTGTGGGACAAGCTTATATTTTCGCTTGTCCCACAAATTTTCTACATTAAATTTTCTTGAATATAGGCTGTGCCCCAATCACTCATTGAGCTGATAATCGGCCGTAATGACTCGCCTAAGTCCGTCAAAGAATACTCGACACGGGGCGGAACTTCAGGAAAAACTTCTCTAGCAACAATGCCATCCTGTTCCATTTTTCTTAAATTCTCCGTGAGCACCTTTTGACTGATGCCATCGACTGCCTTGTGAATCGCATTGAAGCGTTGTGTCCCCTTCAGCAACTCCCGCATAATTAATAATTTCCATTTATTTCCAATCAAGTCCACCGTTGTGGCTACTGGACAATAGGGTAATTCATCTTTTGTAAGCATGCAGCGTCTCCTTGGTTTCAAAAAGTAAGTAACTAACTAATTTTATATTAGCAATTCTTTTTGACTTTTTCAACGGGGAGTTGCAAACCAAAACTAAAGTCAAAAAATTTCCATCCCTGCTGTGAATTTTCTTCGTTAATTCTCCGGAAAACTCAGCGCCTTCAAAGCCGCTTCATTTAAAATCAGATAGCCTTTGCCCTCTTTTTTTAAGTAACCCTCAGCGACAAATTGATTGAGAATCCGAAATAAATGGCGATAGCTCAGACCCACAGAGGCCGCTGTGTCTGTTAAATTATCTTCAAAATAATTTTTATAGGCATTTTGCCAGAGATAAAAGGCCAAGCGCTCTTCGCCGGCATAAAAAGAAGAAGCCAGCTGATTTTTAGAGGTGGTCACGACATTTTCCGCCAAACCCTTGGCTATTAGAGTCACAAATCCTAAATTATTCAACAACCGCTGTTGATAAATATTTTTTGGAATACCAATACAGACAAATTCCGAGACAGTGATAATCGTCGCTGTAGCGGTTTGATGTTCTGAAATCAATTCGATATCGCCAAAAATTCCTGAAGAAATGAAATAACTTAGCACCAAATTTTTACCATTTGTGGTGTAATTGCAGACCTTGGCCAGGCCAGAAACCACCAGAAAAACATAATCGACTTGGCTGCCCTCGTCTAAAACTGTTTCCCGCGGTTTATAAGTGAAAATTTCGCATTTTTGATAATCAATTGGATCTAACTGCCAGCGAGTTAACACATTTTCATATTTTTTTGAAAATTTCTCTCGTTTCATCAAATCACCTCGCAAAAAGTATGACATATGTCCTAGTTGTTGTAAAACAATTTCCGTTATCATGAACTTACAGGAGGTGAGGGAAATGACCTCAATCGAATTGATACTTGCTTTGCTCATGCTGGCAGTGACTATGCTCGTTGTTAAAGTAGTCCGTGTTAATACGGCCAAAAAAATGTTGCAGCAAGCCAAAAAAGTCCAACAAAATGAAATCCGCTATCAAAAGACTAACGCTTTGAAATATTATCGGAAACAATTACATGCAGAATAAAAAAACTCAGCTTCGGTTCCTTCAAACCTTAAGCTGAGTTTTTTTGTGGGTTGCGTATATGAGATCATTCATTTCCCAATGTTTTACCAAATAGAATAATCTAAGCAATATAATGATTATACCTCAAAGATAAATCATTTTAGTTTTTATGCAATACCGAGAACCGATAGTAGCATAGATACAATTACTATGACCAAAATGACCCAATTCAAATTTACTTTTTTAGTTTTCATAAAATATAGTGAGAGTAAGGTTACTGTTAGAGGAACCAAACCAACAAAAATTTGATCTAAAATATCTTGAATCACGAGTGGATTGTCTTCAACTGCCGTATATTCCAAGATAGTTGTAAACGAAACAGTATTAAAGGTCATCCCACCGGCCATGATAAGTCCAAGCGTGGAGGCAGCTTTAGTGAGAATATCCATTAAACCTTTATCATATAATTCTTGAATATAGGTTGCTCCCAGACTATAACCCATAAAACCACTATAATATCGAACAATTATTGAGGGTACATTATACAAAACTAGAAAAACAATAGGCGCCAAAATATTGCCTTGTTGTCCAAGATTGATAGCAATTCCGGCAGCTAGCACTCGTAAAACTCCCCAGAAAATCGAATCTCCTATGCCTGCAAGAGGTCCCATTAAACTTGTTTTAACAGCTGGAATAGATTCGACATCAAAATCAGGTTTTATACTGTTTTCCTTTTCCATTGCGGCTGATATTCCCATAATAAAGGGAACTACATTTCCTGTTGTATTGAACCAAGTCATATGTCGTTGCAATGCTTGTCTGCGGTCTTCTTCATTTTTATAAAATTTATTGATAAAGGGCATTAAAGAAACACAGAAGTTTACTCCACCAGATTTTGCAAAACTACCATCAGCATATAATGAAAATGATCTAAAGAACATTTTTCTAATCATTTTTTTCTCATCCGCAGTTATATTATCGAATTTAGCCAAAAAATTCATCCCCCTCTGATAAAACAGTTTCTTCAGGTGTTACCGTATTAACTTTAGTAAATCTAAAGTCATTAACTGCCATAGTAATAACAAAAATTAGACCAAATCCTGCCAACGCTATTAAAGGAATATTTAAGTATGCGACAGCTAAGAATCCTAAGAAATAATAGACAGCTAAAGAATTCGTCCACAGCATTTTTAGTAAAATTGCCACTCCGACAGCAGGTAACAAACCTCCACATACTTGCAAACCATTCATAATTACTTCAGGGATGCTATCTACAAAAACTTCTACTGCACTTGAGCCAATTAAAACTGAAATAAAGACAATTATTGGAAACACACAAAATTTAACTACCCACAAAGCATAATGCATTCGAAAAATCGCTTTATCTTTACCTTCTGCAGCCAATCGGTCATAAGTGGGTGCAAAAACACTCATGACTACATTCATTAGTGTTTCAACGTAGGCAGCTAAAATACCAATCGGCAAAGCTAATGCAAGTGCCACTTCGTTACCACCACCTAAAATAATGGCAAAACCTGCTCCAAAAACAGTCCCAACGCTAGGATTAGCCGAAACAGCTCCGCCAATATTGACCGCTCCCATGAAAACAGCCTCTAAAGCCGCTCCAATCATCACACCTTTTTCTAAATCCCCTAGAACTAAGCCGACCAAAGAGCCAACCACAATTGGTCTGTCAAGCATGCTCTGACCTAAAAGCCAGTTACCACCAAATGTTACAAAGGTTACTAATGCTAATAACGCTGCTGTGCCTAACATATTATTCCTCCTTAAAATCTGATTCTTTTACTAAATCAGCTAGCTTGGTCTTCTTATCATCAGGTAACATTTGAAAATAAGTTTCAGCATTCAAAGACTCTAGTTGCTGAATTTTTCGATAATCGTCAATCGTAATTCTCATTTTTGGTAATATAGATATTCGTTTCTTATCAGACTGAACCATTCTTCCATAATTACCTAAATTTACATACTCAATTTCTGATAACTTTTGAGTTAAGGCTAAGGCATCGTCTAAATTATTAACCAATAACAAAATCCGCATATTTTTGGCTTTAGGATTTTCTAATAAAGTAATAGCATCATGCACGCTTTTTATGATAACTTTTACATTGTTAGGAGTTGCCATTTTCAAAGCCATTTGCTGTGTTTTATCATTTGCTACAGTATCATTTGCTACTACGATTCCATCAACTTTAAGCTCTTTTGTCCACATCATTCCAGTCTGTCCATGAATCAGTCTATCGTCTAAGCGTAATGCTACAATCATTTTTTTCCCTCCATATTTTCAATATTAATCAAAAAAATCGTCTTCTGTTTCCTCAACTTTGGTAATCTTCAATTGATTTCTACTATTTTCAACGATTGCGGCTAACCCTCGTGTAAACTCAGCTACTGTCTCAAATGGTGTTAGCAGAATCTCCATGAGTATGGGTAAATTTGTTCCTGTAATAATGGTGATGGGTTTTTCATTGTACTCAATAAATGTATTTTGATTTACGCTACCACCATATATATCAGTGAATACGATATTTAAATTTTCTTCGTCAATTGTTCCCAAAAAATCCTTTAGAGAGTCTTGCCAACTCTGGTCGTCCTCTAAATAGGCTGGGATCGCCGCTAATTCTATACCTGTTTGATTTCCAATTAGAACTTTTAAGGCGCTCTCAAAACCAGTTGCTAAATTTCCATGGGTAACAATCGCAATTTTTTTATTCATGCTTCTCCTCCTCGATATATTTGAAATATTTAAAATCTGCGACTTTTTTCTTTCCCGATAAATCATTGCAGTGTAATCCGATAAAACTTCCGGTAAAGGCACTCCCTACACTTCCGGTGAAAGGTTTTGCAATATAATCATCTGAAAGTTTGTATGTCTCAAATTCTTTTTCAATCTTAACCCATTTCTGATTATCTTGAGAGAAGAAAAATGAAATTTTTTCTGGTGTCACTTCTACTTTCAAAAAAATCGGTCCTTGATTTACAGGTAGTTTATTTTCACCCAAAGGCCAGTTCATCACTTGTCCTTCACATTGCATAATATCGATAACTTTACCAATTTTTTCATCTCGAGAAAGGTACAAGGATATCCAATTTTTTGTATTATAGAAACAGGTGATACCCGCCATTTGTTGAAAATTATCTGGTTCAAATTCTATTTGAGTAACTGCTGTAAAATTTAAACTTTCAAATCTTCTAGCAACCAGTGACTGCTGAAAAACAGAATACAATGATTCCCCACCTATTAAGCGTAAATAACCTGGTCGCTCACTCAAACTACCCATGCTAGTTGAAAAAGGAACTCGTAAAGTTTGAAATTCATTTGGCAAGATAGTAACAGAAAAATCTCCGTCCCATTTAGATACTTCTATTTTATCTTCTGGAAGACCTCTTGGAGTATCTACTTCGGTTTTGGCAATTTTTCCACCGTCAACATAAGGCCAATCATCATCCCAGTAAATTTTTGCGATACTGGTTTCTCTACCTAAAGGACAAAAACCACGTTCTTCTAGGATAGCTTTTCCAGCACGTTTAATTGGTCGTGCCATTAAATAGGTGATATACCATTCTCCAGAATCAGTCTCAAAGAAATCAGCATGGCCTGCTTTTTGAATAGGGTTTCTTGGGTCTGACCATGTAGATAAAATAGGATTTTGAGGATGAACTTCATAAGGACCATACATTGACCTCGAACGAGCAACCGTAACTGCGTGTTCATATTTAGTACCTCCTTCAGCTGTAATTAGGTAATAAAAACCATCTTTGAAAAATAGATTGGGGCCCTCAGTCTTCCCTAAGTCAGTCCCGGTGAAAATAATTTTTTCTTCTCCAATTAGTTTTTCCTCTTGTGGTGAATACTCTTGAATCGCAATTCCACCATACCAAGGCTTATAATTCCGATAATTATAGATTAGATTTAGCATATATTTTTTTCCATCAATATTATGGAAAAGTGACGGATCAAATCCACTACTGTTCAAAAATACAGGTTCAGACCATTCACCATCTACTTCGTCTGCTATCACCAAATAATTGTAAACATCTTTAAATGCGCGATGCTCTTTCATGTTAGAATAAATTAACCAAAATTTATTGTCGCTATAAGTTAGATTAGGTGCCCATACACCACCACTATCAGGCACACCATACATGTTTAACTGACTCACTCTACTTAACGGACTTGTTACAAACTGCCAATTTTTTAAATCCTTAGATGCATATATTCGGACCCCTGGAAACCACTCGAATGTTGAAACGGCAATATAATAAGTGTCTCCTTTTTTACAGATACTTGGATCAGGATTGAATCCTTTTAAAATCGGGTTTATAATCATTGTAAACTCCCTTCTATTTAAAACGCTTTCTATAAATGAATTATAGTTTTTTTAGAAGGTGTTTGAAATATCAAAAATCATGGTGTTTTTACCATTTTTTAATCTGGAGGTTTATGATGAAAGCTGATTTTACTAATATCAGAATGTTACCCAATCAAGATATTTCCATCCGGCTAACATCTGCTCACAAACAAACTGTAAAAATGAACTGGGATGTCGGTGAAGAGATTCACACTTCCTTTGAAATACTAAAAGTAATTGACGGTGAACAAATTTCTTATATCAACGAAGATAAAATACGCCTAAAAAAAGATGACATCATAATCTTGCCACCAAAGTTGTTGCATCATAATATCTGTAAAAATGAAGCAGGTTTAACGTATTTTTGTATTCACTTTCATATTGATGAACCTACTTTAAATTATGCCCTTGTTAATTCCCTACCTCTAATTATCAAAAAGGATTTTAAAAATTATGATCAAATAAATGCGGTGATTGCTCAGTGGATTAATTTATTAGATAAAGAAAGTCCCTTTGACTTAATTGATAGTTTAAAAACCCAAACTATTTTTACTGAGCTACTGATTGTTCTATCCACCTTATTTATCGCCGAAAAAAAGAGCACTAACTCTTTGGGCTTTTTTTATGCAAGTGAATTAGCTCAAACTATAAAACGAAATTTTAGAGAATATTCTACTAGTCAAGGTTTTAGAGACAAAAATAAATTGAGTATTAATTCTATGATAAAAGAAATTGGTATTAGTCAAAACCATGCTATCAACGTTTTTAAAGAGGTTTATGGAATATCTCCAAAAAAATATTTAGATGATTTGAAGTATCAAGAAGCCAAGTTATTATTACAATATCCATTTTCTTCCATTGAACAAATAGCCGATCGAATAGGCTACAGTACTTCCAGCCACTTTAGTCGGCAATTTAAACTTTGGAGTGGCCACTCCCCTTTGCAATATCGTAAATTAAAAAGCACGGATTTATAATCAAACCTTTGTTTATAAAATTTCTTTTTTTAAAGTGATACGACTCTCAATCATTTTCTTGAAGGTAAAAAAGCTCATCGACGGCAATCGATGAGCAAAACTGTGTTTTATTAGGATGTGTCTATAATAGTCTGGAAATTTTTTATTTTTATATTTCTAAAGCTCGAAATATCTCTGAAAAGTCAGAAACCTCTTTTTCAGTATCTTTATTTAAAAAACTTAAAGTGATAAGCTTGTCATCGTTATGAATAGTTTCTAATCGCCATCACAAACTGCATAGCAACCTATCAAAAAAATATTTTTTCATCCATCAACCTGCCCACTTATTCTTAAACCACTAACATCAATCGTGAATTTTTAGACCATTCAGCATTTCTGCGGCACTTGCGTCTAGATAATTGATAGCTTCACTGTGGCCCAAGTCAAGTGCGGCAATTTTTTCCATATCGGTATCTGACAAGTTAAAATCAAAGACATTTAAATTGTCTTTCATGCGTTCAGGGTTGGTGGATTTAGGAATTACAACCACGCCCCGTTGGACATGCCAGCGTAAAATAATTTGGCCGACTGATTTTTGATAGGTTTTTGCTAGGTCAACCAAAACCGGCTGAGTGAAAATGCCTTGGCCACCTTGTGAAAAAGGTCCCCACGATTCAATTTGAACACCGTATTTTTTCATGGTTTCCAGCGCTGTTTTTTGTTGGAAGAAGGGATGGGTTTCCACTTGGTCTAATGCGGGTGTGATTTGATTATTTAAAATCAAATCAGCCAAGCGGGCATCATCAAAATTGCTGACACCAATTGCCCGCACTTTTTTGACTGCATATAATTCTTCCATGGCCCGCCAAGCACCATAATAGTCGCCGAAGGGTTGATGAATTAAATATAAATCTAAATAATCTAAGCCTAGACGAGTCAAGCTGGCTTGGTAAGCCGCTTTTGCTTTATCATAGCTGGCGTCTTGGACCCATAATTTTGAGGTGATAAATAATTCTTCTCTAGGCACGCCGCTGTTAGCAATGGCCCGGCCGACAGCTTCTTCGTTGAAATAGGCTGATGATGTATCAAAGGAACGGTAGCCGGCTTTGATAGCTTCGCCAACAATTCTTTCAGTTTCCTTATCATCTGTTAGTTGATAAACTCCAAAACCAATAATAGGCATTTGAATGCCGTTGTTTAATGTTACATATTCCATAATAAATTTCTCCTTTTACATTCTGACTTCATTAAATGATTGGGCAATGTCTGCTGTTAAATGATCGACAATTTTAAAACCGGTCTCCAATAATTGAATTGCCTCCATATCTGCTGAACTCAATTCAAAATCAAAGACATCAATATTTTGCTGCATCCGTTGGACATTGGCTGACTTGGGAATCACGACCGTTCCCCTTTGCAGCTGCCAGCGAAGCATAACTTGTGCTGGAGACTTATCATATTTTTCAGCAATCTTTATTAAGGTATCATTTTGAAAAATATTGCCATTTCCTTCAGCAAATGGCGCCCAAGCTTCCGCCTGCACATCGTATTCCTTCATAACTTCCAAAGCTCGGCGTTGTTGCCGCAGAGGATGAATTTCGATTTGATTGACGGCCGGTTTAATTTCGCTATTCATAATCAGATCGACTAAACGATCCTCGCTGAAATTACTGACACCAATCGCCCGAATTTTGCCGGCTTTATATAATTCCTCCATGGCCCGCCATGAGCCGTAATAATCGTTAAAGGGGACATGAATTAAATACAAATCGACATAATCTAAGCCCAGCTTATCCAATGATGTTTGAAAAGCTTTTTTGGTGGCCTCATAGCCGGCGTCCTGCAGCCAAAGTTTCGTTGTAACAAAAATTTCTTCTCGGGGAATCGCACTTTTGGCAATTGCTTTACCGACGGCTTCTTCATTTAAATAAGTTGCCGCCGTATCAATCAAGCGATAACCAGCTGTTAACGCAGCGCTGACAATTGCTTCACTTTCTTTTAAATCGGGGATTTGAAACACGCCAAAACCTAGTTGCGGCATCTTGATACCATTATTTAAAGTAACATAATCCATTTTATTTTCTTCCTTTCTGTGTTGCTTCGTTGCTGTGAACTTAGATTAACACCTTCTCGTTTGTCTGAGAATTTGAAAAATGTTAAGATGGCGTTAACTAACAGTTAATGCAAAGGAGTTAGCTATGTATAATCATCTCTTAGATACCTTTATCAAAGTGGCCGACACCGGCAGTTTTGCCAAAGCCGCTGAAGCACTGTTTATCTCAGCCCCTGCTGTGATGAAGCAGATGAATTTATTAGAAGAACAATTGGATTTGCAATTAATCGAGCGGACACATCAAGGCATTACCTTGACCGAGGTCGGCCAATCCGTCTACACAGACGCAAAAAGAATCATTGCTTTTTCGAAAGAAGCAATGACTCGTGCAGATAATTTATTAACGGACAATCCTTGGAAAATAAAAATTGGCAGCTCTATTTTGAATCCCAGCCAGCAAATTTCTCAACTGCTGAATCAAGTGCTAAAGGAAAATAATCGTTTTTCCTTTGAAATTGTCCCCTTCGATGATAATCGCGAAACAATTATCTCAGTTTTGCATCAACTAGGAGAAACTTACGACATCATTCCCGGTTCCTATACCGCCGATATCACCGAAAAACTGGCTAATTATTTGGAATTATATCCTGTCACATTTACTATCGCCGTGCCCAGAAGCCATCCGCTGGCCCAAAAGGAAAAACTAGAAATCAGCGACTTGTTTGGTGAAACGCTGGTCTCAGGAAAAAGTTCGCCTAATCGCCCCGTCGGCCAGCTACAGGCAGACTTAGCGGAAAAATATCCCGAAATTCAACAGGAAATCACATCAGAATTTTACGACATGAATGTCTTTAATAAATATGACCAGTCCGACAAATTATTACTTTCTTTACCCCAATGGCAATACGTGCAGCCGAATTTTGTAACGCTGCCTATCAATTGGTCTTATCAAAATATTTTTGGCTTACTATACCCCTTGCATCCCAGCCGAGAGGTGAAAAAGTTTTTAGAGTATGTTGCTCTTGTGCAGAGAAGAGAATAGATAATCTGTAGCGTGCTATTTAAAATCACGCTTTTTGAGCTAAGCTAGCGGAAATATCTAACTAGATGTCTAAGCTCACAAAACTGCTTTAAGGTAATTTTTCATTTGGAAAAAATTAGATTTGCTAAAAAATTTTTACTTGAAAATACCTTAAGCGGCTGTGACATTAATCCTGTTAACAGATGGAATCCCGAATTGTATTGTATTTGTCTCTGTGGTCCAGTTAGTCCTTGAGACAGAAAGAACAGTGCGGCTGCGCTCTAGTAAGTCTTCATCATAAATTCTCAATAGTTAATAATGCTTGCTAGATTCTGTTAGGAAAAATCAGTTCTGTTTTCATTAATATCACAGCTTCTCATTTTTACTTCAGTTCATCTTTCAAAATATTTTCTTCTAACCATCTTGCTACCCCATCGTGATTATTATCATCCACGGTAATATTATTTGCCACCGCTTTAACCTCAGGCAGAGCATTTTTCATGGCAACGCCTCTGCCAGCTTTTTGAAGCATCTCACAGTCAATCAAATCATCACCAAAGGAAATTAGCTTTTCCGCAGGCAAATTGTAATAGGCGAGAATCCTCGTTAAGCCGCCCCATTTGGTAGCCTGTTCTTTAGTTATCATAGCCAATTTTCCCTCAGCAATAGACAAATGCAGTCCTCGATTTAACCAACTTTTATCGAAAAAATGATTTTCACCTAATGGTACCAATATTTTCAAAATATCATCATGGGCAGCGGTTCTGAAATTTTCCTTGGCAAAGGTGACATCAGGCCATAAGGAAGAACAGTCAAAATTAGCATAACGACTTGTTATCGTCTCGATGGCCACATTTGCTTGGCCTGTCACTTCGCTGATATTTTGAATGATAGCATACGCAGCCTGTTGCTCGATTACAGCGTATTCCTCTTTGGAGTCTGCCAACAAGACGTGGGCGCCGTTTTGAAAAATCGCCGCATCAAAGGGCAACTCCCCTATCAGTTTCAAAGCGGCATCCTTAGGTCTAGCAGTAGCTATCACAAAAATAAAACCCGCTGATTTAAGTTTTTCGATAACCATCTTCGTGTATTCGCTTAGGGTTTTATCTTCTTTTAAAAGCGTTCCATCTAAATCACTGACAATGATATTTTTCATCTGTTTGCCTCCATTCTTTGAACTCCCAACTCCCAAAGTTTTTTAAATTATTCATATCGTACTAAAGTTCCTGAAAACTTTAAATCAAAAAATATATAACATGGTGCAAAACAATTTTTTCATGACGATTCGGCTTAAAAAAGACACGATTGGAAGAAGCAAAATATTTTATGGAACGTTAAAGAAGAGAAACAACCTTTTGCGGATTAATAAATTTTAAAAGAGGTAAAAAAAGATATCATTACAACAACAGTTGCAGAAAATCCTCTGACTATACTAGAGGATATGGCAACATTCTCCTGAGCAATGGGAAAAAAATTCAAACTAACTTTCCACTAATTTGTTTCAAATCTGAAACATATTTTTTTTCAATTGAATTAAAGCTGTACACTGAATACAAATCAAAGAAAAAAACAGAGAGAAGGAAGACTTATGAATACCATTACTTTAGAAAAAAAATCAGCCCGCCAACTTCATTTAACCGTTTTGAGCAGTTTGTTTGGCGATTTTGGCAGCAGTATTTTTACTTTTGGTTTGAGCTTTATGTTATTAGAGCGAACTGGCTCCGTCTATAGCTTTGCATTATCAGCAATTATTTCTCCGATTATTGGCTTGGTTCTTTTGCCCTTTGTGGGACCGCTGATTGATAAGTATTCAAGAAAATTAATTATTATTCTTAGTCAATCCTTCACAATAGTTGGGTTGCTTGCTTATTGGCTGGTTTTTCCTTATATTCAAAATCATTTATTGCCAGCGTCTGTTGTCTTAATCGCTATTTTGAAAGTCAGCGATCAATTTACTTCAACTGCACGTCAAGCATCCACCATTCATTTAGTGATTGAAAAACATTTGAGCAAATTATCCGCCTATTCGCAGATGACTTCTTCAACCGCTGGTGTTATCTCATCAATCTTTGGCGCCTTTTTCTACACACTGCTGCCTTTTTATTTGTTTATCCTACTAGAATTAATGACTGAAATCCTGACTTTAGTTTTTACAAGCCTATTAAATTTCAACTTCCAAAAAGCGGCTGAAAAAGCCGCTCCAGTAAAACAATCCCAGCTAACCCTCTTTAAAGAAGGCTTGCAATTTATCAAGGGTCAAAAATACCTACTTTTCGGAATGACTTTAGCGTTGTCAGTCAACTTTTTCTTAGGCATTTTCAGTGTTGGCTTACCGGTTTTATTTCTCCAAGCTTTAAAAGCCAGCAATTTACAATTTGGTTTTGGTGAAGCCATTAACGGTTTTGGTTTTTTAATCGGCGGCATCCTAATCAAAAAACAACAGGATGTTTCAGAGCCAATCCAGCATCTCTACAATAAATGTCTACAGTTAGGCTTATTAATCACTCTGTTTGGCTTCGTCGTTTTGATACCTGCTAATTTCCTAGGCATTCTAGCTGTCTATGGTTTGATGTTTATTAACGGTTATTTAATTGTAACTTTAAATGTGCCTTATACTGTCTGGTTGCAAAAAAACATTCCTCACCAACTGCAAGGTCGGGTTTTCAGCGTCATGTCCACCTGCGGGATGGCCATCATGCCGATTAGTATTTTACTTTTTGGTTACTTGTTTGATTTGACAGCTGTTTCGACTGTTGCTTTATGCAGTATCCTTTTTGTCGCAACAGGCCTGCTACTCATTATTTTTACCATCATGACCTCCAAGCTTTCTAAGCTGAAACTTGATGAAGCCGTGATTATTCCTGAATAAATTTTAGCCAAAATATATTTAAACATCCTGAACTTACTGCAACAATTCGCACTAATTGATTGCTGCAATCCAGTTCAGGATGTTTTTTAGTGTAACTATTTTGAAATTTCCGTTATTCCAATAAATTTTGCATTGCTTTTTTAAATGCAAAACCGGCGAGTCCTTTTATGATAGAATTTAACTAAGAGGTGAGCTGCATGTCGAATAAACCAGAAAAAAACAAAAATTTAGTTCCATTACTTTATAAATTTATTTTTGTCATTGCCTTGAGTATTTTAACCTTAGAAATCCTTTATTTCTTTGTATTTCAAGTAACTCCGCTAAATTTATAATACGCTGACAGGCCTTGTGCTTTTAGCCTATTCGTATAAAAATATCTTTCTAAAAAATTAAATCGATTTACTCCGTAAAAAAGCTATCAAAACACGTAGTTTAAGGCAGCCGCTATTAATTTGCCTGCCAAATGGCTTATTGTTCAGCCCACTTCAGCTACTTGCCATTATGATATAATTATCTAAAAGGGGAAATGAGCATGAAACAACTAAGAAGATCATCTACTGATAAAGTGATTGCGGGTGTCTGCGGCGGTTTAGCAGAATACTTTGGAGCCCCGGCCATCATGTTTCGTCTGCTTTTTCTGTTGCCTGGATTGGTGATTCCGTACATTATCTTAGCTTTATTTTTACCCAGTTCAAATAGTTGGTGATTGCACTAGGCAATTTTCACTAGACTGAAAGGAGAAGCTAACATGAAAAATTACTATGGAATTACTGCCGCGATTAATCTGGTTGCTGCGATTATTATTATGATTTTGCCGGGAAACCTTACAAAAATTGCTGGCGTGCTGTTTTTACTGAATGCAATTTTGAACAGCTTTTTCTATGTTAGAAAAGCCAGAGTCAGTAAGTAGCTATTTTTGAGCTTTGGTAAGAATAGTTGAGGAACAGCGCTGAGTGGTTTGCTTTAGTTATCATGTTTGGTAGTGGAGTTTGAATTTCTGATGTTCTAATTTTTTCGTGGTTGATGAATGATACGTTGAGCACTAAAGTAGTAATAACTTAACATCTGAATATTGGTGGAAACGGCTGCTCAAGCCGTTTCTTTTTTATTTGTTTTTTGATGTCCACTTATTTTATAACTGCACAAACTTTTACCGAGGTTCACCAAGAAGAAATCTAATGGAAGTTTCCGCAACTAAGCTAAAGCTCCATCAATTTTCAAAAATATGTGTCGCTGAACACATTTAATAGGCTGTTGAGTAGAGAAAAAATAAGGTACATGACTGCCAGCCTAACAGTATAACTTTTGTAAATCACCAGTGCCGTTGATAGATAGATCACAAATTCAATAGATAATCGAATTGGAATTGATGCTCTAGTTGTCGAAGCCGGTGCCACAAAAAAGGCCCATAAAAGAATAAAAAGCGTCGGCAGTATAAGACCAACCAAAATATTTTGCTGAAATTTTTGTTTTGAAAAACCAGCGATGACTAAAATCACAACGCTGCCTATTTCAAGCAGAAACCTTAGTCCAGAATTGATTAAAAAAATGATGTCCATCTGCTTGTTACTGCTCCTTATTGGTCGGATTAGTCAGCCATGATAATTGCTCGCTTTCGCCAAAATTATTTTCAACCTCAGTCCCATGACATATGCTTAAAAGTGATTTTGGATACTTTTCTAAAATAGTACGCCCGCTTTTCAGCGCCAACGGTAAATCAGCTGTGTATTTTTTCATTGGCGGTTTTAACTGGCCGGCACGATTTGTTGTAAATAAATCGCCGGCAATCAGTACATCATCCTCAGCATGATAAAAACAATGGTGCCCAGGTGAATGGCCGGGCGTGAAGACGGCCTCAATACCCGCATCTTTTTGCAGCTGTTGACCCGACTCACTTTCCAAACTTAAAAAGGTCGACAAAGGAAAAACTTTTTTCTCTGTTTTTTTCCTTTTAGGATATGGTTTTTCCCCGCTAATATAGGGAAATTCCAGCTGAGAAATAAGCACAGGTGCGTCAGGAAAATTCTGTTTTACTGTGGCAACTCCACCGATATGATCAGAGTGACCGTGCGTTAAAAAGACAGCCTCAAGCTGCTGATTTTCCATGAAGTTGTTTAGCAGGTAGCTGGTCATCTGGCCCATGCCAGAATCGATTAGGTAATAGCGCCCCTCCTGCTCCACTCGCCAACAACTAACTACCATGATGCCTAAGTTGAATTCAAATTTTTCAATGTGTTGGCTAATATTTTTTTTCTTCGTGATGATTGGATAAAATAGTGTAGTCAAGATAGTCCCTCACAATCGTTTGAATTCGTTTCAAATCTTGTTGCTCTTCATTTTCATAGGTCATAATTATGCCATGGAGAAAAAAGAAAACACCCCGCACAATATTAATTTTTTTCTCTTCCGCCAAATCCGCCGGCAGCCATTCAAAAATTGCTTCCCGCAATAACTCTAGGCTCTTCATGCGATTTTTACTCAAAAGAGCTGAATAGCTTGGCAAATCCACCCGCTCTCCTTCATATAGCGAAACCAATTTGTAGATATTTTTCTGTTCAAAGCCAAAAGTAATGTAATGATTGCAGAGGCTGAATAATTTTTCTGCTGACTCTTCGTTGCCTTTGGTAATTTCCAAGAGTTCTTCAAATAAATTTTCCAACGGCTCCAAAGCAATTGCCCGAATTATTTCTTCCTTGCTTTTAAAATACAAATAAATCGTCGTATGGGAAATACCAGATTTTTCAGCGATTTCCCTCACGGTAACTTGACTCGCATCCTTTTCAGCAAATAAATTTCGGGATACACTTAAAATTTTTTTCTCTGTATTATTCATCTAATAATCCTTTCAAATTAACACCTAACCATTGGTTACATGATACGTGTCGAAATACTAATTGTCAATTATTCTGTAACAGAACTCAGAAATTTTTTGAAAATTAATTCCCCATTTAATATATTTGGAAAATACATTGAGCCAGAAAAGGATAGAATTCATTTAACAAATCTGGCTAATTTCATTTTTATTTATCAATATAATAAATAAAATTATTAAAAATCGAGAAATTAAAATAAATTAATTAAAACATTTTCATTAAAGTTGAATTATCAATCTTTATCTTGTTATATTGGCTAAATTTATGCTAAAAGAGGATTTTCTTTCCATGCTATACTGGTGGTAACCATTAAAATGATAAGGAGGACCTCAAATGTTTAGCATAGAAGAGGAATACTTAACCGTTGAAGCGATTTTGCGGGCTGAAAAATATTCTGATTTGACTAAGAAGCAACAGGAACTTGTGGAATTTGGTTGTTTCTTTTATGCTCCTTGGATAGAAGCCTTCAAAAACGATGAGCCGTATTATATTCACCCCGCTTCTTTAGCAACTTTGTTAGAAGATAAGCCCGATTATTATGAACGCCTAAATCCTAGAGCCTTTAGAACTTATGAAAGTTTGGCAGCTAAATTTTCAGATGCTGCTTTTAGTATGTAAAATTGATTTTGTTGGTCTTATTCGTTCTTCCTACCCGTTTTACGCATTCCGTAGCTTAAATTTGCTATTTCCTCAGAACGCTCACAAGTAAAAATCCAATTAAACGTACACTGTAAATAAAAAAATTTACCTAGGTCATTTTTTAACTATCAGTCTCAGATTTCATCCGATAGTTAAGTAAGTGACTAACTAGCTTAGCCTTCACAATCTAGCCGGCTCTGTAAATAAAACGTGAAAAAAAACGGCGCTATCTCACGCCGTTTTTTTGTTAGACCTTCGCAATCTTCCCTTGTTCAATATAGATTGCAGCTTGATTTTTATGATGTGTTATACCATGTTAAAATGCCTATTAAATAAGCATTTTAACTAAATTACATTTCATTTGATTGCATAGAATTATTTTAAATGCAGTCAATATGCAGTCAAAAAATTTCTCATCTAGCGTGGGGCGCTATCTTTGTTCATTCAACATTTTCCAACATTTTAAAATATTTTGCGCACCATTATCATACATATCGATTTTTTTCAATTTTTCCAAATCAATATCTTCAAACAAGTACTTGTCATATTCATATTTTTCTAATTTATTATAATCTACTTGGATTTCTTGTTCAGTTTTTGCCGTAAATATAAAACCACTAACTCTATTACCATTTCTTTTTTTATAATTGTATGTAGCTATAGGTATTGGATTACCTTGATTGTCTTCTAAAATACAATAATCTTCTTTACTTATGCCAAAAAGTTCACTGTAATAATCAGTAAGAGAATCTTTAACACATTTTGTATGCGTCATATTTACACAACCGAAATCAAACTTTCCAGCATCATTTTTTTTAGGGCCTCTTTTCAATACAATTACTTGATTATCCTTATTAAAAGTAACAGCCACTAAATGTACTTCTACCGGATCGTTCATTTCTGGTTTATGTATACTTTCTAACTTGTCTTGAGATGAGTTGTTAATGCTGTAAGAGAACTTAGAAACTAATTCATCCTTACCAACACTGGACATGATATAACTTAAATGAGCAAAAGTATCAAATGCTTGTTCTTTTGAATATAAGTAATTTTGTCTATAAAACGGATAAGTATCATCATTTTGATCGTACTCAAAAACACCTTGATCCCATTGCTCCCTATACCAAACAACTGGATACTGTCTCTCATGCCATATTCCTTTTAATGGAACTAATTCCATTATTCTATATTTTTTTAATCCCAATATTTTGTCTTCATCACTTAACAAATTTATTTCAGATAATATTAAAAAAGCTAATTCCGCACTTACAACAACTTGATTTTTTTTTGCACACTGTTTTGCCAATCTAAAACCTGCATCAATGTCTGGTCCTAAAAAGTCATATACAGTCATCGGAAAAGATGTTTCATACAAATAAGAATTCAATTTTTTTAATAAATAATTTTGCCTTTTTTTTGTATTACTATCTTTTTCTAATTCAACAACCTCTGCACACCAAATAGTAGATTTTAAACCTAGCAATCCTTTTGACTCTTCAAAATTTCCGAATATATATTTAGTAGTTTTATTAAGCGTTATCATAACATCTCTGGGTATCTCTACCAATTGCTTTGCATCTGTTACTTTGCCATAAAAAAGAACTTCATCGCCAATATATTTCCAAACATTAAATGATTCTGTAGATTTACGATTTTTAAGTTCAGATGCTACTCGGTCGTAAAAAGCATCAATTAAGTTGGGCCAATCTTGTTCAATAGATTTATATTGAGTTGAATTAACTATATCAAAAGAGGCAAAGACATATAATCCCGAATAATGCTCTTTCTCTTGCCTCAAATCTTCTTCTGTATACTCTGTGTATTCAGTGAGCAAATCTTCATTCTTTTTTTTCAAATTAGTTAGTTTGTTATTAATTTTTGAAACTACCATTTGAATACACCTAAAAATCTTCCTCTAGTAAGCGCAGCATCATATGAAACTCCAAACTTTCTTGCCAAGTCATTAACATCAACCATGTTGTTATGTTTTAGGTCTTCTACAGTTTTTCTAAATAATCCTTCTGGCATTAAAAAATTAGCGGCAAACTCATTTGCATCATATTCTGCCTGAGTTGTCCCATTTCTTGTAAACACCTTATTTTTGCTTTCTTCGTCTTCATTTATATGCAAAAATAAATGTCCTAATTCATGGGCTAAGGTAAACTTATCTCTAGGATTATTTTCATTATAGCTTCGCTCAAGTGAAATAATATATTTCCCATCCTTTAAACGTATAGTACCTTCAGCTCCTCTGTAACTATTCTCCTCTAACGTGACATCAAGCTCTTCCAATACCTTAAGCATATCAATGTTAATTTTATCGTTCATATTCAGTTCTTTTCTAACTTCTGTGGCCAGTTTAGCAATAACTAATTTTTTATTTTGCATTTTTTACTCACCATTTTCTTTTTTACTTAAGAGCCTCACATATGCTAAGAACAAAAGGAACTAAAATAACCAAACCTTCCAGCATTAATAGTATAATACTAACTCTAAAAAAAATCATTTTCTTCTTAATCAGATAAGCTAAATCACTACACTGCTTCCAATAATCAAAATCTTCAATTGTCTTATCTTTTGTGTTAAAGTCTTTATTTAGCCAAGAACCATAATATAACACATTATCGCTTTTAGTATTTAATTTGGGAACTATGGAAAATATTAAAATTATACAAACGACAGTCCCAATTGCAATCATCAGATTTTTATAGTTCATATTTTCCACTTTATAAATAAAGTACAAAAGACCAATTTGAATTGTAAGGGTAGCTAATATTTTTGCTTCTGTAAATTTTAACCAATCAGAAAAATCCTTGTATATTTTCTCATACATTATAAGTACATCCTTTTTTTCAAGAATTTAATTTTAGAATCATAAATTTCTCTGTGTAAAGCAATTATAACTATAAGTATGAGAAAAAGTAAAGCTCCATATTGCTTCAAATAATTGACATATATACCTTTTAGTGAAATTATACCACAAAAAAGGAACGTTTGTTCGTTTTTTTCTTCAAGAGAGATATTAACTAGAAAATAACCACAGATAAACTCATATACCTAATCCATTGTGCAATTCGCTCTTTCTTTGCACACACGTTTTTTCTACTTAAATCTAAGATTATACCATGATGCCAAAATTTTGAGCTCTCTTACTTCTGCTGTCGACTTATTTGAGCTTAAAGAACTTTTACCCACAGCTATTCACAAATAGGGTTCAAAAAGACTAAGATATCAATAATGACATTTTTGTCCAACACGGTGAAATCAACATTTTCAATAAATCTATACTCGGCCTTTTGCCTAAATGATATAATTCAAAAGAGCCGCTCAAGATTAGTTGAGCGACTTTTTTAATTCTTTCTACGAGACTGCATATAGTCTTTCATATACTCAGGATTCTTCAGCCTCCATTGCTTACGGCTTTCATTATGTGCCATACGCTTGCAATTTTCACTACAATATCTTGCATTCGCACGCTGTGTTCCAAAAGAACAACCGCAAATTACACATTTTTTTAGGCTCATGACATTCCTTCTTTCTTTATATTGGCATAGGACACGAGAAAAAATGTACAGTGACGGCGTGAAGTACGGACACAGGCGTGGAGGGGGAGGTACCCCCCCCCTCCTTTAGTTTCCATAGCTTCTCTAATTACTGTTGATGATCTATTTAATCGCCCAATCCTTTTAGACCACCTAACAAGTTTCTATAAGAATTTTCTAATTCGATTCGTTTTGTTGACTTAACGCCTTTACTTTCATACTTTGCTTCAACCTCAGCAATTGCTTTGGCTTTTTCTTTCTCCGCCTCAATCTCTCGCTTCTTCTCATTCTTAGCGTGCATTGACTCCAACGACTTATTGAAGAGTGACTGGTCTTCTTCTCTCTTCTTTATATAAGCTTCTTGTTGCTTACGCATTCTATTCTTAGACTCCTCCACCCTCGCTTGAAGCTCAGCGTCAGCACGTTTTTTCATGCCTTCAATATCAATATATTTTCGTTCTTTCATAACCTATTCTCCTTTGTCTTCTCTTGCTATTCGTACTCTGCTCCACTTACCATGTTGTCATACCAACTATACGGATTGCCTTGTTTATGTTCTATCATTGTCTAAGCCTTCCTTCATTGTCGGTTCAAACATTGGGGTATCTTTAATTTGTCCATATAGTCCGTAAACCATATCCGGCTTGTACTCGTCTGAGATACTATATACAGGGGTAAAATCACTTCGCAAGTCATTCTTGATTAATTTCAATAGTTCATTTGTCAACTCTTTTAATTCAAGTGATTGATCAGAAATCTCTTTCAGCTCTTGTAAAAGCTCAGACGCTCGTCTGAATTGCATTTTTCTAGCAGCATTCGCAAGTGTTAATACCTCTTTGTGCAGTTCTTTAGCTTCTTCTGGTGAGATTATTTTTGTTTGCTGCATCTTCTCTAATTGTTTAATCTGTAAATCTTTTGTATTTTCTGCAGTCCATAGCGATTTTTTCGCTTCATCATACGCTTTAAAATCCTCATTTTCTTGAGCTTTAACTAAATCATCATTGATAGCTTTTATACATTGCTCCGTCTGCATGATATTATTCTTTTTTGCGTCTATGCTCTGCTTGTTCTCGTCTAGCTTGTCGTTCAATAATTCTTTAATTTGATTTAATGTTTTCATCGTAACTCTCCTTATGATTGTTCTTATTTTTTTCTGATACTGGAACTTTCTTAAACCCAAAGCTTAAAAGCTGTAATACTAAGCTATCCTCGTCAAAAGAATGGAATACCTTAGCTAAGCTTTCCTCACTTGTCACAACAAACTCCTTTTGATACATGAACCGTTTTTGAGAAGGTATTCTCGAAAAAAAGAGTTTGCCCGATAGTTGAAGACAAAATGTTTGCAGATTATCATATCCTTGGCGCAATATACGCTTCATTGCTGAAGCTAAATTTTCCTCAGCTTCAATTCTCTTAGTTCTAAACTGATGAAGTGGCAACCCATATTTATGTGATAGCTCAACGTCATTGACTGGAGCAACAGTTTGATAAACATCTCTCTTCGCATCAAACGAGCATAAGTTGGTGGAATAATAGTATTTATCGGCTAATACTTTCCTATCCTCTTCAGTGAGTTGTTTAAGCCCGGTAAAAAATATCCTGGCATTAGTCACTTCAATTTCTGTCAATTCGTATCTGGCTACCTCGTAAAACTTCCATCTCTTAAGATGGAAGGGTACTCTAACAGACTCATAGAGCAAAAAAATCACACATCCTTTCTAAGTTTTCATCTACATCCTCAACTAACTCAATCCTTTCAAGCTCACCAGGATCAATACCTTCACGAAAACACAAGGAAGATTCTATCTCGTATATTTCGTCAATTGTCTGGTCTATTAATTGCCTAGGGAGTATTGGCGATACATCAGCACTTTTAAACGCTTTACAAAGCAAGTTGCATTCATTGGGTGATAAACTATCTAGGTAGTTATTAAAATGCCTATCTCTGTATACATAGCGATTAAACCGCTTATCAACTAAGTCCATACAATCCAAAAGCTTTTCAACTTCTCTGTCTGGTCTGAATCCTCTAGTGACTATTCCCAGCTCTCCATACTCAATATGAGTTGACATGTTTTGAGAATAGAAAATTGTTCGTAGCCTCTTTTTGTATCGCTGTAATGATTGAAAAATAGTATTCATATTGAAATAGCTTTTAAGCATTATTTCATCAAAAGGATCCAAACAAATCACTCCTTTTTATGCCAGCCGAAAAGGCCGACTTTTTTAATTTCTTTTCTAAACACTACTAGAGGACATAAGGGGCTGGCCAAAAAATCGGCTAACCTCTTATGTCCTCTAGTTTTCTAGTCAGACTATTTAATTTTTTGTGAAGTTGTTGTTTCTGTGCGAATCACTTTGCCATCTTGGATAATAACTTTCACTATGCCATATTCTGGCAAGTCAATTGTGACCGCCTTTTTATTTGTATCTATATATAGTTTATCCATTCTCTTCCCTCTTTTCAATATTTTCTATAGTGTGTGTAAACCTCAACATTTCTAAACATTTTCTAAATCTCAACATACGATGAACCTTAACTTTTCTTAACGAGTCGTAAGGTTAACATTAGTTAACAAAATAGTATTCCTATATTATGACCTTACCAATTGTTAGCATTTCCGTTTAAGCTTTCTCAACCGTTTAGCAAGTCTGCGATGTTCCTGCTCTTTAGGCGATGCCCCTTTAGAAGCACTGCGGTCTTTTTCTCCGTGATAACGGCGAATGTCTCCGCTAGGTAAATAGTGTCGTTTAATAGCCATAAGATTACGCCTCCTCGATTTCATAATAAGCAATAATAAATGTTTGATATAAATTTCCTTCTGCATCAATTGTAGAATTGATTTTCATATCAATGTATTCTACATTCCTATCGCGGAAAAATTCATCCGCCTTCCATGTCAACGATATCTTATTCAAATTGGCTCCCCAATCTGATTCCCAAAAGCATAAGCTTTTCTTTGTTGCCATTCGCTTTAGCCTCTTTTCTTGTTCGCTGTTCCATAAAGTTCCATTACGTTCCATGTTGTTCCTAGCTCTAACCCTGATATATAGGCAATGTTCCATAAGTTCCATAAAATCTCCCTATTCTTTTTTTTATATACATATATTTCTTTTTTTTATTTTTTTTAAACTTAAAGAAATAGCGATTTTATGGAACTCTTGGAACAACCCTGATATATCAACGTTTTTTTATGGAACACTAATGGAACTTTATGGAACAGCTTGGAACACTATTCAAAATCCAACTGTGCAATGTACGAAATGGTCATCCTCAACCCCTGATAACGCCATTGATTGCTTCCTCCATCACTGAAACCATTACGACCTTTTACTTTATATACACCCAGCGATTCTAAATAATCACGCATTGCTTGGGGCGTTTTAGAAAAGTACCCATTATCTTTGCAAAACTGACTGTATTCTTTGTGCACTTTAGTAGCGATTTCGCCTCTTGGATCATCTAAATTGATTTCAGTTGAACTAATAACAAATTCAGCAATATGATTGTTATCTAGCGCCCATCTCGCCTTTTCCTTCTCCATACTCTCACTTTTTGTAAACTGCACTTTCTTACCATCAAACACTTTTTTAAACTCTTGGATACAAGCGAATGCGAATGCTGGCGCTTCTTTTTCGATTAGATCCATGTCATGATCCTTCCAAAACGTAGCCCCTTCTTTCCGCTGGTTTCCGTTAATAAATGGAATCACTGCCAAACGGTCAGAAAAACCATCCGTTGAATCTTTGAACTTTGGTAGTCTGTTTGCGCTGAATAGCATCTTTGCATAGCTGAGAATTTTGAAGCCTTGAATTCCTTTAAATTGGGCGTACACAGGATCACCACCAGTAAGACGTTTCAAAATACTAGAATCATCAATAAAATCGTCTTTTATATCCGCACTTATGTTTGCAGCTTTGCCTAGTAACTCAATCACTTGGAAGCGATCATTGGCTAAATCTTGTGGCGTTACCGCTGAATAGTTATCACTTCCTAGAAGATGATTAGCAATATACGAAATAAACGTGCTTTTGCCTTCCCCGCCAGATCCTTTTAAAAACAACATTTCTTGTGCTGGTGCGTGACTGCGATAGAACATATAACCGATATATTGTTTAAGAAACAAGGCATTTTCTCCAACTAGGCCTATAAGCAGAGCATCCGTGCGAAACGTTTCCTTGCCTGTCATATCTAATTCATAGTCGTAGGCATTCAAAATGTAATCTTCCGGATTATTTGGCTTCATATTATTTGTCAAGATGTCGTAAGTACCATTCCTAAACACAACAAGTTCAGGCTTACTATTTTCAAATGGTGTGGTGCTGGGATAACTTTTGTCATAAGTTTTTTGAAGGACATAGATTCTTGTTGGTGAAATGTGTTTAATGTCATAATATCCCCAGTTTTGTAATTCTCGGAGTGTCTCACGCTCAACAAAATCACGCATCTCATTTTTCCCAAAATAACGCCAATAACCACGCTTATTGTCATATACTGCACCTTGAAGTAATCTTGGGAATCTTACTAAATAAAATTTTGATATTAAACTATCTCCCATTTTTACATGATCATAGCCATGAGAAATACTAACTTTTTGAACCCCTCCTTTGGAATCTTTTTTCACATTCGGTGCTGCCCAAAACCAATCAGGAGTTTGCTTATTAAGACTGTTTAAAGCGTTTTTTATATATTCTGCCTGTTCATCTAGGGAAGCAATAGATTGCATTGACTTTTCTATTTGTCTCAACTCTATTCCTATATGAAATGATTTAAGGTTATTTTCTTCTCTTGACCAATCTTTATCATCAAAATTAGAAATATCTCCAAAATCTTCTTCCGGAGTTGTGCCTAATGCCCAACCAAAGAAGTCCGCAAACGGTGTTCCATTTTTAACTTGGGATGTGTCGTGCTTGAAATGTTCAATATTATTTACTGCCCAATCGTCATTTCCCATTGCCAAAATAGTTAAACATTCTTGAACTGTCTCCCAATCAATAGCACCAACTTCAAAATTATGTTTGATGTTCATGTACGGATACTTGATGAAATAATCACGGTCCAACAATTTGTTTCCTACTCGTTGCGTGTAAGCCGTAACCATAGCAATAGCTGTATCATGGGTTAATTCACCAGTAAAAGTAACGCTTGAAACATACTCTGTTTTTGTTGATGGTTCAAAAATAAATTTTTCAACATCCAAAGGCTCTCCTTCTTGTTTAGTAATAAGACTTGCAGGAGATAATTTATTAAGCGTTGGCATTCCCATCAATTGCCCCCAAGTTTTAGAAGCATTATCCGCAGGGATTCCGATATAATCCATCACATTTTGAAGTAAATTATCATTTTCATTTCTGTTATATGGCCGGCTAGTTTCAATTATCAAACGAAACCGCATTCCCATTTGCCCTACATAATTAGAAATTGAGGGGTAGAGAATAAATCTCACGTCTTGAAGTCTGTCCCGCAACTGATCTAAAAAGACTGAATACATCATGTCAATGCTATCGTAATCAATGACAATCATGTCTTTCTCTAAAAGGTGCTCATTGCTCCGCTGTTCGTTTTTAAGCTCGCCGGCTAAGAAATACACCACTTTCTTTTTAAACGGTGCTATGGCGTCTTTGGTAGCCTCAACAGTTTCTTTTGAAAAGTTTTCATCAATAGGAACTTCTTTGGGTGTATAATCCCATAGATATTGGAATGGTGTCTTTTCTGTTTGAACTTTCTTCATTTTTTTTGTACTATAACCAACACTTGTATAAAGCGAATTACTCAATTTGCCTCACCATCCCCATCATTCAAAGCTCTCCCTTAATAACTGAATTTTCCCTATTAAGATATATTGCAACGTCACTAACTGATCTATATTGCGATCAATTTCATAGGCTAGTAATTTAGCAGAATTGCCTTTCTGCCGCCGGTAATTTACACTTCCTCTTTGAATACTGTCTAAGGACTCACCAAGAAAGAAAAGTAGATGTTCTGCCTCCCTCACTTCATTCCTTACATCATCGATATCTAGTTGTTTAGTCATTTTTGATTTCCTCCATAATCTTTGGTATAATTATGGCAATAAATAGGGATTTCTCCCGTGTTTGCCTTTATCCTGTCCGCCAAGACTTGAATGGATAAGGCTTTTTTTATTGCCATAATCACGGTTTAGTCCTCCAGCTCAATTCCTAATAAATCACTTAATTGTTCAATGTACTGATACACTAAATCTTGGTAATCTTCCATAGTGATTGGTTTACCTTCTGTTGTAATATCGGTAGCTTGGTTAAGTTCATACAATTCTTCTAATACTGATTTTACAGTCGGCGTTTCTTTGAAAAGCACTTCATCAGCTAACTGGATAATCTCCTCTTGAATGGACTCCAGCGGTGTATCTGGTTCAAAATCTAATACTTGATTCACTAAATCTTTCACATTTCTATTCATAATTAAATTCCTCCTGTTTCATTCATTAGTAACTATCAATTGACTTTGTGACATCTCAACATTATGTGTCCTCATGATTGAGGAGTTTTTTCAGCGCCCCACGCTCGATGATTATTTATTTTGCATTATCGTTTAAAAATCTATCAGCTTCTTTTTTGCTGATCCGTTCGTACCCATCAATTAAAATCACTTTGATTAATCCTTTGCGAATGAGCTTTTTTGTCAATGTATTGTAACTTGTACCTAAATACTTCGCAGCTTGCTTATAATTCATCGCTACTGGCGTTTCTAATTTTTTCTTGTACTCATCAATAAAGATACTCGCTTGTTGCCGTCCTTCCTCTGCAGCCGCTTCTAGCACCATCTCTTTAAGTGCCGGAGAAAGGTCTAATTCATCAATGCTCAACTTGGCCATGTTATCACCTCCTCCTATTGAGCCGTTTCAGGCAACTTAAGCGTGGTTTGATATAAAACACCTTTACGCTCAAAGATAGTTTTCATTTCATCACGAGAAAGACCTAATCCCAATAAAGTGACGACTTCTTTTTCTCTAGCATCTACAGCAGCTAATTCCTCAGTGGTCATAAAATCGACCGCTACTGTTTTAGGTTTTGCATTCCGTTCTTCACGCAACTGTCTTGCTGTAAATCCAATTGCCGTTTTATAAATGAGAGTGTAGAAATTAGAATAATCCCAATGGCCAGTGTACCCAGCATCTTTTATTGCATCTCTAAGTGTGAAGCTAGTCTCTTTGACTTTTTCTCTCTTACCCTTCCAAATAATTTGACCATCCATAAAAGCAGTCAAAACTTTTCTCGCCCAGGCTCTGAACTCACGAGCTTTCGGCTTATGAGATAGAAACCCAATTTCCATGATTCCATCTTTCGTAAAAACAATTGTTTCACGTTGAACTATTCGCTTTCCCTCAAGTACCCCCAATTTGTGGGTACTTGAAAACTCTCTATCCTTCAAATAAGGATTTCTCGTGATTATATTCTCAATTCCCGATTTACTTTCATACTCCAAAGCATCCGCCATCTGTTGAATGGTCATATACGGATTACGCTTTTTGTCCATCCATAAATCACAATGGATTCCTTGAAACAATTCTTCTTGCGCTAAAACTAAATCTTGCATTGTTTTTGCACCTCCTTTCTTTGTGGTACATACTCAATTAATTCACTCAACGGAATCTGCAAATAGTCACAAATCTTCATGAGCGTTTCCAATTGAATATTTGTTGATCGCTGATAATAAAATGGTGTCAATGTCGATTTGCTTATACCTGTGTTTACATTGATGTCCGAAATCTTAAGTAATCTTTCACCTAATATTTTTGATAAGTTGTTATCCATACGCACAAAAACCCTTTCTTTTTTTATTTTTGTAAACTTAACTGAACGTTTACTTTGATAATAGTACGCTCCGTTTTTTTTTGTTGTCAAGTCTTTTTTTAATATAAATTGAAATTTTGTTCAGTATAGTTTACAATATGTCTACAAAAGCTATTATTGAATCGGAGGAAAACACATGATTAGAAATAATCTATCCCTGTTGCTCACAGAAAGAAATTTGAAAATAACTCACGTTGCTAACGATACGGGTATCTCAAGAACCACATTGACCGCACTTAATCAAAACGATAATAAGATGATACAGATGGATACAATTAATACTCTTTGTAAATATTTAAAAGTAACACCTTGTGATTTTTTTGAGTACTCACCAATTGATGCAACTTTCTATTTCGAAATTGGTGATAGCTTGACTTCTCAATCTGATTTGAATAAAGGGGCGCCCTTTATGTTTGGAGTAACTGGTTTTATCAATCTTACAAAGTTCGATAAAAGGATTGATGCGATAGAGTTTATAGGAGAAATGATAGACATAGGCCCCGTAGATTATATTTCCAATAATTCTCATGTTTACGGTTTCACTGTTAGCTTAAAACCAGTACAAAACATCGAGGAGTCTATCAAAGAATTGTCAATTCCATTTCAAATTCAGTTAAAAGAAGACTTTGCATCTTTTGTAAAAAAACAATTGCAAAAAGAGGATATTGAAAAGAATAGAGAAGATAAATATGATTACAGCGTATCTATAAACTTTGAATCAGATAATGATTCAAAATAAATAACTTCTCTAGCTTGTACCCCATTAGCAACACTCCTTTATGCATATCTACTCTAATTGGCGTTAGTTATAGATAGGATATCCCCCGATACATAAGCGCCCCACGCTAGGTACTGGGAGGAAAACACAATGGCAACATTCAAGCAGTATGAAAAGAAGGATGGCAAGTATTGGATGTTTAAAGCTTATCTTGGCGTAAATCCAATCACTGGCCAAAGAATTAATGTTACAAAGAGGAATTTCAGCACAAAAAAAGAAGCCCAGCTTGCACTATCGAGAATGCAAGTGGACTTCGATAAAAATAAAACGTTAGATAGAGATGCTAGCACTATGAAGTTTGAAGAGCTTTATCACCTTTGGTTTGAGCAACATAAAAAAGGTATTAAAGCAACGACTGAGCAGCGTATCCGTATCCATTTTGATAATCATATTTTACCAGTTTTCGGTAATTTAACCATCAGCAAGATAACTCCGATATATTGCCAAAAAGCTTTAAACAAATGGGCGGATGAACTATCAACCTATAAGCAACTTAGAATTTATACTAAGATGGTGCTGGGTTATGGCCTCTTATTAGGAGCGTTAACTGATAATGCTATGGAGCGGACAATCATACCTAAACGAAAGACTAACAAGCGTGAGATTGCTGACAGCTACTATACAAAAGAAGAGCTCAAACAATTCTTTGAGTGCTTAGCTCTACTCAATGATAAAAGAGCTTATACCTTTTTTAGAGTATTGGCTTTTGCTGGCTTGCGTAAAGGTGAAGCTCAAGCATTGCTTTGGAAAGATATTGATTTCAGCAATAAAAGTATCATCATCAACAAAACGTTAGCTGAAATGCAAAGTGGGGAGCCCCTGGTACAAGATACTAAAACTCAAAGCTCTAACCGGGTAGTAACTATTGATGATCGGACAGTTGAGATTTTGAAAGACTGGCGTAATCATATTATCCAAGAAAAACTAAAATTGGGTATTCGTGATGACAATTTTTCAGAAACTGTAGTCTTTAGAAATTCAGTTCTATACCGTGACCGGCAATACTTGTATAAGAACTATGCAAATGATGTTATGGCTAGAATTCATCGCCACTTTCCAGAATTGAAGATTATCAAGGTTCATGACTTTAGAAAAACAAATGCTTCTTTGCTATTTGAAAGTGGAGCTACTATCAAAGATGTGTCTCAAAGACTTGGCCATAAATCAACCAAAGTTACTATGGATATTTACATCATGGTTACTCAATCTAAGCAAGATGAAACAGCCGAAAAATTTGCTCAATATATGGCTTTTTAAAGCAAATGCAGTCAAAATGCAGTCAATAACTAAAATAAGGGTAGATAAAAAGAAAAGAAACGGCTCTATATCAGGCCGTTTCCTCACTTACCCTCGCAATCTTCCCTTGTTCAATATACACCATTAAAATACTGATATCAGCGGGGTTAACCCCGCTGATGCGGCTGGCTTGGGCGATTGTTTCTGGTTGAATTTTGGTTAGTTTTTGCCGGGCTTCTGTCGCCAGGCCGTTGATGGCTTCGTAGTCAATTTTATCGGGGATGCGTTTAGCTTCCATCCGTTTGAGTTTTTCGACTTTTTCTTGGGCTTTTTTGATGTAGCCATCGTATTTGATTTGGATTTCGACTTGTTCGATTTCTTTATTGTTTAAAGCTTCGTCAGCAGGAATAAATTTCAGCAAATCTTGGTAGCTGATTTCTGGTCGTTTTAAGAAGTCACTGGCTAAGACGCCATCTTTTAATTCGGCACCGCCGATTTCTCTTAAGAAGGCTTGGACTTCTGCTGTCGGTTTGATGCGAATTTTTTCTAAGCGGGCAATTTCGGCTTCGACGGCAACTTTTTTATTTTGAAAAGCCTGATATTGTTCTTCTTTAACTAAACCGATTTGATGGCCGGCTTCTGTTAAGCGTAAATCAGCATTGTCATGGCGTAAAATTAATCGATATTCTGCTCTCGAGGTTAAAAGGCGATAAGGTTCTTGCGTCCCTTTAGTAACCAAATCATCAATCATCACGCCGATATAGCCATCGCTGCGCTTCATCACAAAAGGTTCTCTACCTTGGACCTTTAATGACGCATTGATGCCGGCAATCAGGCCTTGACCGGCAGCTTCTTCATAGCCGCTAGTGCCGTTAGTTTGGCCGGCTGTAAATAGACCGTCAATCACCTTGGTTTCCAAAGTTGGCCGTAATTGATGGGGCACGACGACATCATACTCAATGGCGTAGCCTGTTCGCATCAATTCGACATTTTCTAAACCGGGAATTGAGTGGAGCATTTCCACCTGCACATCTTCCGGTAAAGAAGTCGATAAGCCCTGCACATAAACTTCTTCGGTGTTTAAGCCTTCTGGTTCTAAAAATAATTGATGGCGGGGCTTGTCGGCAAAGCGCACAATTTTGTCTTCAATCGACGGACAATAGCGGGCGCCGACACCTTCGACAATCCCGGTGAACATCGGTGCCCGATGCAAATTATTTTGAATAATTTGATGGGTCGTTTCACTGGTATACGTCAGCCAACAGGGCTCTTGATCTGTTTTATAATCAGCATCCGGTGTGCTGAAGCTAAAGTGATTTGGCGTGGTGTCACCGGGTTGAATTTCTGTTACAGAATAATCAATCGAGCTGGATTTAACCCGGGGTGGTGTGCCGGTTTTAAAGCGGGCAATCTCTAAACCTAAATCTTTTAGATGATTGGCTAAACCAATTGAAGGCTGAGAATTATTCGGACCAGAAGAATATTTCAACTCACCGATAATAATTTCTCCCCGCAAAGCTGTACCGGCAGTAATAATCACCGCTTGAGCGGCATAGCGTGTGCCGGTCGCCGTCACAATACCTTTACAAACGCCATCTTCAACGATTAATTCTTCCACGATTCCTTGGCGCAACGTTAAATTTTCCGTCTGTTCAATCGTATGCTTCATTTCTGTCGCATAGGCATGTTTATCCGCTTGGGCCCGTAAGGCTCTGACTGCGGGGCCTTTACCGGTATTGAGCATCCGCATTTGAATATAGGTTTTATCAATATTTTTTCCCATTTCACCGCCGAGGGCATCAATTTCCCGCACAACAACGCCCTTAGCTGGTCCGCCGACTGACGGATTACAAGGCATAAAGGCGACCATATCTAAATTAATTGTCAACAGCAATGTCTTACTTCCCATTCGAGCTGCTGCTAGGGCCGCTTCTGAACCAGCGTGGCCGGCTCCGACGACAATCACATCAAAAGTATCTCCTTGATACTGCATGTTTAAATTCCTCCATAAAACTGCTGATTATTTTCCTAAACAAAATTGACTGAATAATTGGGTGATTAATTCATCTTGGACGCTGTCGCCGACGATTTCCCCTAAATAATCCCAGCAGCGGGTCATGTCGATTTGGACTAAATCCACCGGCATGCCGGCTTCAATGCCGCTGATAACTTCTGTTAGAGATTGATTGGCTCGATCTAATAAGGCAATATGGCGAGTATTAGAAACGTAAGTCGCATCTTTTTCCCCGACATTGCCGCCGAAGAATAAATCGGCAATCGCTTCTTCTAATGGCGCCAGCCCTTCATTATTTAAAACGGAGACTGAAAAAATCGGATCGCCAGTAGCCAGCTCGCTTAACTCGGCCAAGTCTAATTGATTGGCTAAATCATTTTTGTTCAATAATAAAATTCGTTTCAAGCCTTGGGTTGCTGCCAACAAGTCACGGTCTTCTTTAGTTAAGGCTTCGCTTTGATTTAAAACTAATAAAATTAAATCTGATTCCGCTAAGGCTTTGCGGCTGCGTTCAACGCCGATGCGTTCCACGATATCTTCGGTTTCCCGAATACCAGCTGTGTCGATTAATTTCAACGGCACGCCGCGGACATTGACATACTCTTCAATGACATCCCGAGTAGTGCCGGCAATATCGGTGACAATCGCTTTTTCCTCATGCAAAAGGTGATTCAGCAAACTAGATTTGCCGACATTCGGCCGGCCGATAATCACCGTGCTGAGGCCTTCCCGCAAAATTTTGCCCTGCTTAGCGGTCAAGAGCAAAGCATTAATCTGCTCTTGAACAAAATAAGCTTTTTCCAATAATAATTTTGTGGTCAATTCCTCAACATCGTCGTATTCCGGATAATCAATATTGACTTCAACTTGTGCCAAGGTTTCCAAAATTTCTTGTCGCAGGCTGCGGATTAATTTGGTTAAATTGCCGTCCAATTGGTTGATGGCGACACTCATCGCCTTATCGGTCTTCGCCCGAATCAAATCCATCACGGCCTCGGCCTGAGATAAATCCACGCGGCCATTTAAAAAGGCCCGCTTCGTGAATTCGCCGGGTTCTGCTAGCCGTGCGCCTTCTCGTAATAAAAGCTGCAGCATTTGATTGGTGACTAAGATGCCGCCGTGGCAATTTATCTCAATGACATCTTCTCTAGTAAACGTTTTAGGCGCCCGCATCACCGATACCATCACCTCATCCAATAAATCTCCGGATGTCGAGTCATAGATATGACCATAATGAATCGTATGACTGTTGGCTTGTGCCAACGTCTGGTTGGCTTTAAACACCCGATCGGCAATCGCAATCGCTTGATCTCCGCTCAGACGGACAATGCTGATTGCCCCTTCGCCTGGTGGGGTTGAAATTGCGGCAATCGTATCAAATTCTAAGGTAATATTCGCCATGAATTGGGCCTCCTAATTATTTTTGGACACAAAAAAGTGCCTACTCCACCCCTTGAAAAAACGAAATGGATTAAGCACTTTGACTGCTTGTTTATTTGACTGGCAATAGATTATCACAGAATGGCTAAATTTTCAACAAAGTTCTGCCTTTCTTACCTTTTCCTTTACGCCTCGCCTGCCCTTAGGTAAAATTAGAAGGAGAGGATGATGCATTATGACAACTGAAGAAAACTTTGACCGCCTGGAAGAAATTGTACTGTCCACTGGCGACGTCGACCGGAAATACATCGTGCGGGATATTATTTTTTGCGGAACGGAAACAAGCACTAACTTGTTCGCCCCGGAAACGGATTTAAACGCTATTTTAACTCCCTTAAAAAATGATTTAAAACAACAGGCCCTAAGCTACGGAGCAGATGCAGTTATCAATTGTCACTTTGATTATCATCGCCATCAAGATAAAATTGATGTCTTGGCTTATGGGACCGTCGTGCAATTTATTCAAAGTACCATCGGCTAAAAAAATGAAGGCAGGTTTAGCAGCAATCTGGAAAATTTTGGATTGCTGGCAAAACGGCCTTCATTTTTTTATTGATTTTTTTTAAGCTGCGTTAGCTGTTCATTCAGCTGGCGGGCGGTCAGTTTGGTTTTGACCATCATCACTAGATAAGAAATCAGATAAATTCCTGTCAGATTCAGCCAAAATTGCAGTAAACTTTCGATGCGGTAAAAGATTGCAAAGCTGGCAATCACAAAAGCACTGACTAACAGATAATGGATAATTAAAGCCTGCAGGAAATTTAATTTTTCCAAATCAAAGAGTACCGTTGTCAGCCCGACAAAAGCCGAAATGGCAAAGACCATCAGGACGGTCTTTGGACTGACCAGAACGCCATCTCCCAAAAGACAAAGCAGCAGATAGACAAATGAGCCCAGCTCAAGACCGCCGATAATGCGTTTATGCCATTTCATGTTTTTCCTCCAGTAAGTTTTTATGCTTCAACGTATTTAAAATGCCGCCGATAAATAATCCGACTGTAAAACCAGAAATCATTGCCGAGGCGATATTGAAAACGAGCAGATTTAAAAGTCCGGGATCAACACTTTTAGCTGCGGTTAAACCGTAGCGCACCAGATAATTTAAGAGGCTGACAATCATCGGAACATTGCTGCCTTTTTTCATCAGCTGACCTGCTTGGCAATAAAATTTCTGTGTGGCTCCATATAAAAGGGAGCCGACCGCTAAACCAACTAGCAGCATCCCTAAGTAAACCAGTAGAGCTTCTTTTGAATAGCGAAAATCCATGATGATTTGTTGCAGTCCCAGCAGCATAAAAATTGCTGGCATCAAGATGGAATTTTTCAATGAGACGGGGCGATCTTTTCTAGCAGCCAAACCTTTCTTAATAAAAAATAATAATAAAAGCCACGCCCACAACGGTGTATTGAGGACAATCATTCCTAACATTTCTAAAGCAATCATTTTCTTTTCCTCCTTCATTTTAGTGACTAGTTCTTTGGTCACTTTTAGTATAGAAGGGATTTTAAAAGAAAAGAAGAGCCTCAGACACATCCGGTTTTTTCCGCTGCACATCCGGCTTTTTTATGACTGACTGTGCAATAATTCCTTTAAATTTTTAACATAGCGGCGGTTGACCACCAGCTTTTCACCAGTTGTCACGGTGATAATCAGATTGCCGCTGCCGGTTGCTGAAAAGTTTTGAATACCGTATAAATTGACGACAACACTCTTAGAAATCTGTACAAAATTTTGCGGCAGCTGCTTGAGAAAATTACTTAAAGACAGCCGCATCGAATAGCCAGCCTCAGCTGTATATAAAAAGATATTCCGTTCCAAATACTCCGCATAGACAAGCTGGGAAAATTTTAATTTCACGAAGGCTTCTGTTTCGATATTTTTTGCCTCAAATAAAAAATCATCTTCTTGCAGTAGCGTAACGGCCGTTTCAATATTGGCCGTCAGCTCAAAAATTTCCAAGAGAGCCGACTCCTCCTGCTGCTGATCAGATAAGTGTTTGATTTCAACTTTCATCGACGACTCTCCTTTAGCCTGACTAAGTTACTGATTTACTAAGTAGCGTTTACTTCATTATAAAGGAAAATGTAGCTTGCGGAAGCTTCCTCTGCAAAAAATAATTCTAAACACAAAAAAGCCCCCAGTCTCCCGGGGGCTTTTTTAATATCAAAGTATGATTACTTCAGCGTCGTATACTACTTTGATAAGAATGATTTCTAGTAAAATATACTTTGTTTCACAGGCTTTGTCAATCACATTTGCCAGTAAACTAAAAATTAAAAGTATTTTTTGGCGGGTTCGACAACCAAGTAACGATAAGGCTCTTCCCCTTCAGAATGAGTCTTGATGTATTCATCCTGACTCAAAACAGAGTGAATTTGTTTTCTTTCGTAAGCGGGCATCGGTTCTAAAAAGACCGCCTGACCAGTTTGTTTAACTTTATCGGCTGTTCGCTTGGCTAATTTTTCTAAAATAGCCTGACGTTTTTCCCGATAATCCCCCACATTAATGACTACAGATAATTTATTAGCCGCTGCCCGATGGATAAAGACTTGGGCCAAGTATTGTAAAGCGTTCAAAGTTTTGCCGTGCTTGCCGATTAAAATCCCCTGCTTGTCGCTTTCGAGATTTAATGTTACCACATCGGCTTTGCGGGAAATTTTTACTAAGGCCGGCACGCCTAATTCCTGCGAAATATTCGTCATGTATAACGCTAATTCAGTCAAAGCTTCGTCATCACTTAAGTTTTCAAAAACCTTCAGCTGCGGTGCTGAAACTTCTTCAGCTGCCTGCGGTTCCGCCTCAAATATTTCCGTTTCCATCACTGCAACTGCTTCTGGATCGGCGGTTTCCGTTACAGTTTCGGTCATAACCTCTTCAACAACTGGCTCCTTCGGTGAAATATCCACCTGCGCCATTTTTTTACCTAAACCGAGAAAGCCTTTTTTAGATTCTTCGATAATCGTAATCTTTGCATCTTTTTTGGAAATGCCTAGTTGCTGTAAGCCGCTCTCGATTGCTTCTTCGACTGTCTTTCCTTCAAAAACTGCCATGCTTCTTCGCTCCTTTATTTTCTCCGTTTTTTCTTCGGATTGCGGGCTTTTTCAAGGGCCCGTTGACGATCTTTAACTTTTTGAGCTTCTGCTGCCCGCTCTGCCCGAATTTTAAATGGATTGTTAATTAATAAAGTTTGTCCAACTTGGAAGGCATTGGAAATCACCCAGTATAAGGATAACCCGCTGGCCAAGTTAACCCCCATGACTAAAATCATCACAGGCATTGCAAAGTTCATAATCTTTAATGACATGTTGGATTCCAATTGGCTCATGCTAGATAAATAGGTGCTGGCAAAGGTGAAGATTGCCGCTAGGACCGGTAAAATAAAGTAAGGGTCCCGTTCCCCTAAATTCAACCATAAGAAAGTTCCTTGGCTCAATTCTGGAACTCGCGAAATGGATTGCCACAAAGCCATTAAAATCGGCATTTGCACTAGTAATGGCAAACAACCCATGTAAGGATTAACATTATTTTCTGCGTAAAGTTTTTGCTGTTCTTCCCGCATTTTATTTTGCGTTTCAGGATCTCTTGAGGAATATTTTTGCTGCAGCTCTTTTAATTTCGGCTGCAATTCTTGGGTCTTGCGCATATTCTTCGTTTGGAAATGCATGAGCGGCAAGAGGATGATCCGAATGACCATCGTGAATAAAATAATTCCGACCCCGATATTGCCAAAGGACAGAGCTTGAATCGCCCGGGCAAAATTGTAGACGATAAAACGGTCCCAGACGCCGGTGCTGCTGGAATTAACCTCACCAGTTGCGCCACAGGCTGATAAGACGATTACTAAGCCGACCAAAGCCAGCGAAAGTAAGAGACGTCGATGCTTCTTCTTCAAATTATTATTTCTCCTTTGCTTCTATTAAATTTGCAAGTTTTAAAACATGGAGCAAATTGGTTTGGATTTCTGCCATGGGGAGATCTTTGACAGCCGGTCTGGCAATCACGATAAAATCCTGCTGAGGCTTTAACTGATCCTTCAGCTGATAAATTGCCGCCCGAATTTGGCGTTTCACTCGGTTGCGGGTCACCGCATTGCCAATTTTTTTCCCGACAGAAAGACCAACTCTAAAATGTTGATTTTCAGGTTTATCAAGGGTATAGATGACAAACTTACGGTTGGCACAAGACTGCCCCTGTTTAAAAACTTTTTGAAAGTCACTTTCACGTTTAACTCGATAAGCCTTCTTCATTTAATTTCCTTCGTTTCTTTCTTGCATTCACTTCACAATAATAACATATTCAAGAGGTAGCTTCAGCATTTTTTAAAAGCTGAAGCTAAAAACTTATCAAAGTTGCCCGCGGACTTTAACCGTCGCCGCAGACAATAAAAAAGCGGCGACCGCTAAAATGCTAGTCAGCCGCCGCAATCTTCTTTAATTTTTAAATAAAACCAAGGCCGCTCTTGTCGGATCGGTCCCGGTTGGATTTTGTTCCACAACAAAATCCTGCTGCAAATCAGCCAGATAAGCTGTGGCAACCACGGGATTTTTCGTCAGCACACTGCCGCTGAAACTAATGGCAAGCTGCTCGTGTTGATAGTCAGCATTTTTTAAAAGCTGACGGGTTTGCTGGGCCAAACTTTGGCCAGCTCGATAAAAAATTTGCTGAATTTCCGAGTACTGCTCAGTTAAAGTCGCCAAAAAGAGCGTGGCTTGAGCAAATTGATCCTTGGAAAATGAATAACTTTCTGCAATTGCCTGTGGTGCCGTTGCGACTTCCAGGTAATCTAAAAAAAGCTGATGATAAGCTTTTAGCGGCAAATTTTGATCCAGCTGAGCGGTCAACTCAAGATACAATTGTTTGGCAATCCAATAGGCACTCCCTTGGTCGCCAAACAGATGACCCCAGCCGCCAACCCGATAAAATTTACCTGCTAAATAGCCATAGACAACCGAACCAGTGCCGGCAATCACAGAAATGCCGTCAGCACCTTTGAAATTTGCCAATAATGCTAATTGCGCATCACTCATCAGCTTCATTTTTGCAGGAGGTAGCGGCAGCTCCTGCAATAAATAGTCCTTGACTGCCTCTTGTCTACCATACGTCGCCAAACCAGCAATGCCGATGACCACGCCAACTAATTCGCCCGTGATTTCCTCCAAGGCCTGTTTCAAAAGCCCTTTGATTTCTTCCTGCGTGGCTGCCGGCTGCAAAATAATATTTCCCGGTCCGCCGGTCAGGGAATAAAAAGGCACTCCGGCTCGATAGGCAACTAATTTGGTCTTGGTGCCGCCGCAATCCATTCCAATCACATAAGACATTTTTCCACCTCTTTAAAAAAAGCAGCTGGACTATGCACCCTGCATCGACCCAGCCGCTTTAGCTTATTCAGTAACTGTTTCTGACTTGTGTTCTTTATCCAATTCATTTTTATCATACACTCTAACAAATGGATAATAAATCAAAATGGATAAAATAATCAAGACAACGTTTAAAACAATTGCGCGCCAGTCACCACCGGTTGCCAAGTAGGCACCAATTGGCCCAGGCAGTGTCCACGGTGCAGTGACGGTAACCCGGCTGACCCAGCCAAGAGAAGTTACAATCCAAGCAATCGTACCATTTACTAAAGGCGCTAAGATAAATGGCGGAATTAAAATCGGATTTAAAACGATTGGGGTTCCGAAAATTAAGGGTTCATTGATATTGAAAATTGCTGGAATTAAAGCCGTCTTCCCTAATTTTGAACCGTATTGTGATTTGGTGCGGAAGGCTAGTAAAATAGCCAAACCAATTGTTGAACCAGCACCACCAATCCAGATAAACCATTGGTAAAAAGGTTCTGCGGCAATATTTGGCAACACATCGCCATTGGCTAAAGCTGTGGTATTGCCTTCTAAAAGCTGCAGCCATAAAGGTCGAGCCAATGAGCCGATAATTGACATTCCATGAATCCCAAAGGACCAGAAGAAGGTTGTCAAGAAGGTAATCAACAGGACACTTGGTAATGAGTCAGCGGCCTTCACTAAAGGACTCACTAAAGTGGAAATAAATGAATGCCAGTCAAAGCCAATGTAATAAGTGATGATGCCCATACCTAAAATAATTACCAAAGTAGGCGTCAATGCTTCAAAGGAACGGGCAACTGCCGGTGGTACTTGCTCCGGCATGGTAATTTTGAATTTTGATTTGTCAGTTAAGCGATAAACTTCAACCGCTAAAATTGACGTAATAATTGCCACAAACATTCCTGAACCGCCTAAGTTGGCCATCGGTAAAACAAAACCAACTGCGCCAGCTGCATCGGCCGCTTCTGCGGGAATATTTACAGGTGTAAAGGTTAATAGAAAGGCAATCGTTGCTAAAATCCCACCAGACAAGCCGTCTAATTTATAAGACTTCGACAAGCTGTGGCCAATCCCAAAGGCCGCATACAAACTCATGATGTACATCGTCATGCGGTATGGTAAGAGAATCGTTGCAGCATTTTCAGACAAGAACTTGTAGATGCCCCAGTCTTGCGGCAATGGCGGAAAGGCTAAGATCATGAAAAAAGAACTAACAATAATTAATGGCAAAGTAGCAATGATCCCATCACGAATCGCACGCAAATGTCGTTGATTCGCTAGCTTTTCCATTGGACCACCTAAATGCAGTTCAACAAAATTGGTAAACTTTTCTAACATTTTTTCTTCCTCCTAAAATATATTTCCTAAAAATTGCTTCAAGCCAGCTAGTCGCTTAGACCTGTCACAATCAAAATGGACTGTAAATTATTTTGCCGAGAATCACTGGCCGTATAGCATTGGTCGCTGAAGGCACGTTGCTAGGATTGCCCTGCAACGTTTCATTGCCTAAAACTGCAAAGGCAATCGCTTCTTTAGCTTCACTGGAAAAGCCTAGTGATTCTTGGGTTTTAACAGAAATATCTGGCAGATAAGTCTGCAGACAAGCCAATAAAAATTGGTTGTAGGCGCCACCGCCACCGATAATCACTTCAACATCTGGACCCGTTTGCGGCAGAATAAATTTTTGATAACTATCCGCAATGGAAAAGGCCGTGAAGTCCGTCAACGTTCTAATAATGTCGGCTGGTTTTTCTGCTACATAGCGGCCTAAAAGTTCCTCGACAAAAAATTTGCCAAAGACCTCCCGCCCAGTAGTTTTGGGGGGTAGCTCGTTAAGATAAGGATGATTGCGTAATTCCTTTTGCAAGGCAGGAATTATTTCACCGCTAGCGGCTGTCTGGCCTGATTCATCAAAGGCCTTTTGAAATAATTGCCCCATCGCCTCATCAATCATCATATTGCCCGGGCCGGTGTCAAAGGCGCTAATTTTTGAAAAATCATTTTCCTTGGGAATGACGGTGACATTGCCGATGCCGCCGATATTTTGCAGCAGGCGGGTTTGCTGGGTATTGTGATACAGCAAATACTCAGAATAAGGAACTAATGGCGCCCCTTCTCCACCAGCCGCCACATCCATCACCCGAAAATCTGAAACAACCGTCGTCTGCAAGCCATAAGCAATCACGGAAGCTTCACCGATTTGCAATGTGTTGGGGGTATTGCCCACCGTTTTTTGCGGCTGATGCCAAATCGTCTGCCCATGACTGGCGACAAAATCAATAGCTTGATTGCTGAGCTGATTTTTTTCAATCAGTTTTTGACAGGCCTCTAGAAAAATCTCCCCTAATTTAAAATTTAGCTGGCTGACTAGAGGTGTTGTCGAAGCAAGTGGGTCGCAGGCTAGTTTAATTTGCGCTTTTGCTACTTCCGTCAGTGGCAGCGTCAAAAAATCAAGCAGCTGGACTTTCGTTGTCAGACCAGCACCGTGAATTTCCACCAATGCAGCATCAACACCATCTAAGCTAGTGCCGGACATTAAACCAATGGCTAGCATAGGTCCCCCCTCCTCTTTTTTACAGTTTTAAAGCTTCCTTGACATAGCCGTCAGCCGTTTTTAAATGAGCGGCGGCGGTTGCCACGTCTAAACCAGTTAATAAGGTAATAATCGCGACTTTAACATTGCGATTTGCTGCTAGATAAGCTTGATCTGCTGTTTCAAAATCGACATCCGTAGCCGCCATAATAATGCGGCGGGCCCGATTTTTTAATTTTTCATTGGTGGGTTTAACATCCACCATCAAATTTTTATAAACCTTGCCGATGCCCACCATGCTAATCGTTGAAATCATATTTAAAATCAATTTTTGACCGGTGGCGGCTTTTAAGCGAGTAGAGCCGGTCAACACCTCAGGACCAAAGTCCACTTCAATGGGAAAATCGGCAGCCTCACTGATTTTGGCCTGCAAATTGCAAGCCAAGCTGCCGGTAGCAGCACCAATTTCTTTGGCATATTGCAGGCCGCCAATCACGTAAGGCGTACGGCCACTGGCAGCAATTCCTAAAACAAAATCATTTTTCTTAAGTTGAATGTTTTTTAAATCTGCTGCACCTTGTTCAGGGGAATCCTCAGCGCCTTCGACGGCGGTAATCATCGCTTTTTCTCCACCGGCTAACAAGCCGACAACCATCGTCGGCTCAACGCCAAAGGTCGGGACGCATTCGGCTGCGTCCAAAACACCTAAACGGCCGCTGGTACCAGCCCCCATATAAATTAAACGGCCGCCAGCTTTAAAAGTCGCAATCACTTTTTCAACTAATGGTGTAATTTCTGCTAAATGTTTTTGAATAACCGGCGCAACTTTTTGATCCTCGTGATTCATCAGCGCCAATGCCTGCTCCACGGTTAAGGAATCAAGAGCTGCGCTTTCGGGATTGCTTTTTTCCGTCGAGAGCTGACTCAAATTTTCTTGCATCTTTCTGGCCTCTCCTCTTTTTGAATGTGTTTTCATTTGCTATAATAATAATTGAAAAGAAATAAAAAATCAATAATTTAATTAAATTTATGAAATGGCATTTCAAGAAAGAAGGATTTTTATGAAAATAATCGCTCGAATTGATGTGATGAAGGAGCAGTATACGAAGGTAGAAAAAAAGATTGCTGACTTTTTGACCGAGAATATTTTTGAAATTCCTAAAATGACCGCCAGTGAAATTGGCGATGCTGCTGAAGTCAGTGCCGCCACAGTCATTCGCTTTATCAAAAAAATCGGCTATCACGGCCTGCCGGATTTTAAATTGGCAATTTTAGCAGAAGAATCCGCTGAAACTAGCAGTGGCTACGACGACATTGCCTTTGGCGAGCCCTTTCATTTAATGAGCAAAAAAATGCTCAACAATGCCAAGCTGGCCCTTGATGAATCCAATGATCTGCAAGACGAGAAAAAAATCATGGCTATTGTTCAACAATTAGAGGAGGTGGACACCTGTTTTGTTTTTGGTGTCGGGGCCTCCAGCATCATCGCCGAAGACATTAAGCAAAAGTGGACTCGCATCGGCAAGAGCATGATTTTTGAGCGGGACGTTCATGTCCTGTTACCGCAATTAATCAATCGCAAAAATATTGCTCTTTGGCTGGTGTCAAATTCTGGCGAAACCAAGGATATTTTGCATTTAGCTAAGACTGCTAGAGAAGTCCATGTACCCGTCATCTCGCTGACTCAGATTGGCACTAATTCACTGGCGAAATTAAGTGACCTCCAGCTGGCCACCTCTGTTCCAAAGGAAACCGCCTTTCGCAGTGCCGCCACCAATTCACTTTTCACGCAATTATTTCTGGTGGATATTTTGTTTTACAGCTATATCAGTAAAAATCCCAGCTACGCTCAACAGATTTATGCTTCCCGCGGCCTGATTAAAAAGTACGGCCGCTAGATTAAACCAAAAAAAGGAATTTCGATGCTGTCATCGAAATTCCTTTTTTGCTTATTAATAGAGAAAAAAGCGCATAAAAAAAAGTCACTATAATCAGTGACTTAGGCTGCAAGAACTTTTCTGCCCTTACGACGACGGCTTGCTAAGACGCGACGGCCGTTTTTAGTGCTCATACGTTTACGGAAACCGTGAACTTTTTGACGTTTACGTTTGTTTGGTTGGTATGTTCTTTTCACTGTAATCCACCTCCACTATACCTACTATCTATCTATACAGACATACCTTGACATTATACAAGGTAGAAAAGTTCTTTGTCAATCAAATTTTGTTAGAAATCCCCAACTTTTCTGATTCCAAGTAAAAAATTTTTTCAAAGTTTATCCACAGATTGAAAAAATTGCTTGGGGATATCTGTGAAAAAAATTTCTGTGGAAAAAGTTTTATTTTAGTTAACCAAAAAGATATCCACATGTAAAAAGACTCTTTATAAGTTTTCCACAGGTTTTCAAAAGGGTGTTAAAAACTCTAAAAAAGCTTGTTGCATCAGGGATACTTATCCACACGCGACTGAGATAGACTTGTGTAAAATGCGAATTATGCACACGAAAAGTTGCTTTGTGGATAATTTTTTTGCCACAGTTGTGAACAGTCTTTTTTAACTTTTTCCCCCTTGTGGATATCTTTTTAGAGTCTTGATTTTTTTAATTGATTTCTGTGGAAAACTTTTGCTAAACGTGCTAAATTAAACATATCTGTTTGCGACACTTTTTAATTAGGAGAAAAGAATGGTTACTTTAGATGAATTATGGGAACGGCTCAAGGCTGAATATCAGCAAAAAATGAATGCTGCCAGCTATGACACGTGGATTCAGTCGGCTACGCCTTTAGAATTAAAAAATAATCAATTAACAATTGAAGTACCAAGTGAAGTACATAAAAATTATTGGGAAACCAAACTGGCTTCAAAAGTAATTGAAGTCGGTTTTAGTCTTTCTGGTCAGGAAATTATTCCGCAATTTGTGACGCCGGATGCTTTAATGGAACAACAGGCTGCTGAAATGCCAGTGGCAGAGGACGTCCTCAATAATTCGGCCCATAAAGCCCTCCTCAATCCCAAATATACCTTTGACACCTTTGTCATCGGAAAAGGGAATCAGTTTGCCCATGCAGCTGCTTTAGTCGTTGCGGAAGATCCGGCCTCTGATTACAATCCTCTTTTCTTTTATGGCGGCGTTGGTTTAGGGAAAACCCATTTGATGCACGCCATTGGCCATCAGATGTTGGCTAATAATCCTAATGCCAAAGTAAAATATGTCAGCAGTGAAACCTTCACCAATGACTACATCAATTCAATTAAAAATGGGAAGTCTGAGGAATTTCGCCAAGAATATCGCTATGTCGACTTGCTATTAGTCGATGATATTCAATTTTTTGCGGATAAAGAAGGGACGCAGGAGGAATTTTTCCACACCTTTAACGCTTTGCATAATGAACGAAAGCAAATCGTTTTAAGTAGCGATCGCCTACCAAATGAAATTCCTAAATTGCAGGATCGGCTGGTCTCCCGTTTCGCCCAAGGATTGTCCGTTGACATTACGCCGCCGGATTTAGAAACGCGGATTGCGATTTTGCGGAAAAAAGCCGAAGGGGAACGTTTAGAAATTCCCGAAGATACCTTGAGTTATATCGCGGGTCAAATCGATTCCAATATTCGTGAATTGGAGGGGGCTTTGGTGCGGGTTCAGGCCTATGCTACTATTAAAAGCTCTGACATCACCACGAGTTTAGCAGCTGAAGCTTTGAAAACCTTATTGAACACTACAACTTCGGCCCAGCTGACGATTCAAAATATTCAAGAAGAGGTCGCTAAATACTACCATGTGCAAGTCAAAGATTTAAAAGGCAAGAAACGAGTCAAAAGTATCGTAGTGCCTCGCCAGATTGCCATGTATTTATCCCGTGAGCTAACGGATAATTCGCTGCCGAAAATCGGCGCTGAATTTGGCGGCAAAGATCACACAACTGTGATTCACGCCCACGAAAAAATTCAACAGCTCTTAAACAAAGATCCTGCGATTCAACGGGAAATCAGCGAAATCAAAAATCTGCTTATCAATTAGTCTGTGGAAAAGTAACGAAAACTTCTGAATCTTATCCACAGGTTTTCCACAGCGGATAAATCTTATTCTGCTTAGGCTTTCCAGAGTTTTCCACAATATAAACAGGGCCTACTACTACTTTTATTTATTTTATATACTAATTAACTAAACAGACTGCTTCTCAGCAGGATGTTGAAACCTAAAAAACAGACCAACTTGATTCGCTTAATCTTGAAAAATTCTTTATAATAAAAAAGCTATCAATAAATCTGCTATGTTCCATTTAACAGAGCGTGGCTTTAATTGCATCATGAATTTATTACAACAAGGAGTGTCGAAAATGAAATTTACTATGTCCCGCAATGTTTTCCTCGCTGAATTGCAAACTGTTCAACGGGCAATTTCCAGTAAAACTACAATTCCGATTTTAACTGGGGTTAAAATTAGTTTAGATTCGGAGGGCCTGACGTTAACCGGGAGCAATGCCGATATTTCCATTGAAACCTTTCTCAGTGTTGAAACTGAAAAAGCTGATTTAACGATTGAATCGACTGGCGCAATCGTCTTAATGTCCCGCTTCTTCGGAGAAATTATCCGCAAGCTGCCAGAGGATCGATTTACTTTAGAAGTTTTGGAAAGTCGCCAAGTTGCGATTACTTCCGGTAAAGCGAATTTCACCATTAACGGCTTGGACTCTGACAATTACCCGCATTTACCAGTGGTTAGTACAACCAACCAAATGCAATTGCCGGTCCATGTCTTAAATAAATTAATCAGCGAAACAGTTTTTTCTGTTTCACAGCATGAAAGCCGGCCAATTTTAACTGGGGTTCATTTTGTTTTAGCGGATAATTCTTTATTGGCTGTCGCTACAGATTCCCATCGGATGAGCCAACGGATTATTCCGATTCACCAAGGGGAAGATTTTAATATCGTGATTCCCGGCAAAAGTTTAACGGAATTATCCCGCTCTTTAGCAAACGATGAGGAAATGGTTGAAATTTCCATCATGGAAAATCAAGTGCTCTTTAAAACCCAGACCCTATCCTTCTACTCTCGTTTATTAGAAGGGAATTATCCTGACACCAATCGATTGATTCCGACTAGCTTCAATACGACCATCGAATTTTCCGTTCCAAGTTTATTGTCGGCCATTGAACGGGCGTCGTTACTATCCCATGAAAGCCGCAATAACATCGTGAAATTATCGATTACTTCTGAAGCGGTGGTCTTATCGGGAAATAGTCCGGAAATCGGGAAAGTCGAAGAAGCTTTAAACTATGAAGCAGTCACGGGAGATCCACTGGAAATTTCCTTCAATCCTGATTATATGAAGGATGCGTTGCGGGCCTTTGGCGATATGAATATCACCGTCAATTTTATTTCACCAATTCGTCCCTTCACGTTAACACCGACAGAAGACAGTCAGCAATTTACACAGCTGATTACACCTGTTAGAACTAGCTGATATTTTAATAAAATCGTTTAAAAAGGCTTAAATTCAATTTTAAGCCTTTTTTTTATTTTGGGTTAAAAACTATTTAAATGAATTAAATCTGCTCATAGGCAATTTTATGGCGGGATAATTTGGTTTTCTCTCTGTAAAATGGTATAATATATGTAAGATTTATGAAAATGAGGGATGCTTGTGAAAAGTAATGTCTATCTCGAATCTGAGTACATGACGTTAGGCCAACTCTTAAAGGAAATCAGTGTGATTTCCAGCGGCGGTCAAGCGAAATGGTTTTTAGCGGAGAAAGCTGTCTTTGTCGACGGCGAACCGGAAAATCGCCGGGGCCGCAAACTTTATCCAAATATGATGGTGGAGATACCTGAAATAGGTACTTTTTTTATGGTAAAAAAGGAACAGGCTGAGAATGAAGCTGACTGAACTGTCTTTAAAAAATTATCGCAATTATCAGACAGTCGACCTGACGTTTCAGCGTTCCCTCACTATTTTTTTAGGGGAAAATGCTCAAGGCAAGACCAATTTATTGGAGAGCATTTATTTTTTAGCCATGACCCGCAGTCACCGCACGAGTCACGAGCAGGAGATTATTCGTTGGGGCGCTGATTTAGCCACCGTCAAAGGCGTTATCGAAAAGAAAACCAGCAAAATCCCTTTAGAAATTCAATTATCCAAAAAAGGTCGCAAAACAAAGGTCAATTATTTAGAGCAGAAAAAATTAAGCGATTATATTGGCCAGATGAATGTGATTTTATTCGCCCCCGAAGACCTCTCATTAGTCAAGGGCAGCCCCGCATTACGCCGCAAATTCCTCGATATGGAACTGGGTCAAATCAATCCATTATATCTCTATGATTTGGTGCAATATCAGGGAATTCTCAAGCAACGCAATCAATATCTCAAACAACTTGCTGATAAAAAGCAAAAGGATTTATTGTATTTAGATATTTTGTCGGAACAGCTGGCGGATTTTGGCAGCAAGGTTCTTTTTCAGCGGCTAAAATTTATCGAGGAGCTGGAATTTTGGGCGAACCAAATTCATCAAAAAATCAGCAATCAAAGGGAAACCTTAAAAATTGAGTATCTCAGCTCGCTAGGAATTACCAAAGGACAGAGCACCGAAGAGATTCGTGAAATTTTTTTTGCCACGCTAACGAAAAATCGGCAACGGGAACTCTTTAAAACCGCCACTTCGGTGGGTCCCCACCGAGATGATTTGATTTTTCGCGTCAATGAGGAGGATGTGCAGGCCTATGGTTCTCAAGGCCAACAACGAACGACTGCTCTCAGCGTCAAATTAGCCGAAATTGATTTAATGAAGGCCCAAACGGGAGAATACCCGATTTTATTATTAGATGATGTGATGAGTGAACTGGATGATCAGCGTCAGATGCAATTGCTGGAGACGATCGAAGGGAAGGTTCAAACATTTTTAACCACCACCACCCTGGAACACATTAAAGGGAAGATGGCGGTCACACCGGAAATTTTTTATGTGACCCAAGGCAGCATAGAAAGGGAAGAGTCTGAATGACAGAAGAAGAAAAAAGTTTATTAGATAAAGCAAAAGAATATGACGCCAGTCAAATCCAAGTTTTAGAAGGCTTGGAGGCCGTGCGCAAACGTCCTGGTATGTATATCGGTTCCACCAGCACAGAAGGCCTGCACCACCTAGTTTGGGAAATTGTCGACAATGGTATCGATGAAGCCCTCGCTGGTTTTGCTAAAACAATTGATTTAGTAATTGAAGAAGACAACAGTATTACCGTTATCGATGATGGTCGGGGGATTCCGATTGATATCCAAGCGAAAACGGGTCGTCCTGCAGTGGAAACCGTCTTTACCGTATTGCACGCCGGTGGGAAATTCGGCGGTGGCGGCTATAAAGTTTCCGGTGGTCTGCATGGTGTTGGGGCTTCCGTGGTAAATGCTCTGTCCACTCATTTAGACGTCAAAGTCTATAAAGAAGGCAAAGTTTATTACCAAGAATTCAAACGAGGCGCAGTTGTAGCCGATTTAAAAATGATTGGCGAAACTGACCGTCACGGAACAACGGTCCACTTTGTACCAGATCCCGAAATCTTCAAAGAGGGTGTTGAGTTTAATTTTGATAAACTTGCAACCCGTGTCAGAGAATTAGCCTTTTTAAATAAAGGCTTGAAAATCTCGATTACCGACAAACGGGAAGCTGAACCAAAATTCAAAGAATACCATTACGAAGGCGGAATCAAGAGCTACGTTGAATTTTTAAATCAAAATAAAAACGTTTTGTTTGAAGAACCCATCTTTATTGAAGGGGAATCTCAAGATATTATCGTGGAAGTTTCCATGCAATATACCGATGGCTACCACACCAATTTAATGAGTTTTGCCAACAATATCCATACCTATGAAGGCGGAACCCATGAATTTGGTTTTAAGACAGCCTTGACGCGGGTGATTAATGATTACGCCCGCAAGCAAAAAATCATGAAGGACAACGATGAAAATCTTTCCGGCGAAGATGTTCGGGAAGGTTTGACGGCAGTTATTTCCATCAAACATCCAGAGCCACAGTTTGAAGGGCAAACCAAGACTAAGTTAGGCAACTCAGAAGTTCGGACAGTGACCGATCGTTTATTCTCTGAATATTTTTCAAAATTTTTATTTGAAAATCCAACCATTGGCCGCAAAGTCGTGGAAAAAGGGATTTTAGCTTCAAAAGCCCGCTTAGCAGCTAAACGGGCGCGGGAAGTAACCCGCCGCAAAGGGGCTTTAGAAATCAGCAATCTACCAGGTAAATTAGCAGATTGCTCGTCAAACGATCCGGAAAAATGCGAATTGTTTATCGTCGAAGGAGATTCCGCCGGCGGTTCTGCTAAGCAGGGGCGTAACCGGGAATTCCAAGCGATTTTGCCGATTCGCGGTAAAATTTTAAACGTTGAAAAAGCTAGCATGGATAAAATTTTGGCTAACGAAGAAATTCGTTCACTGTTCACCGCTATGGGTACTGGTTTTGGCGCTGATTTCGATGTGGCAAAAGCCCGCTACCATAAATTAGTTATCATGACCGATGCCGACGTCGATGGCGCCCACATTCGGACCTTACTGTTGACATTATTCTACCGTTATATGCGGCCAATCGTGGAAGCCGGTTATGTTTACATTGCTCAACCACCTTTATATGGCGTGAAACAAGGGAAGAAAATTACCTACATACAACCAGGGAAAAAGGCTGAGGAAATTTTACAGCAGACAATTGAAGCTTTACCAGCCTCGCCAAAACCCAACGTACAGCGTTATAAAGGTCTTGGGGAAATGGATGACCATCAATTATGGGAAACCACGATGGACCCAGAAAACCGCATGATGCTGCGGGTCAGTGTCGATGATGCGATTGAAGCCGACCAAGTCTTTGAAATGCTGATGGGTGATCGGGTAGAACCACGACGGGCCTTCATCGAAGAAAATGCCCACTACGTGAAAAATCTGGATATTTAATTTGGACAGAGTCTAAGTTTAAATTTGCGCAAAATGTGATTGGCAATGCTGGAAAAAAGTTTAAAAATTTTAACAAAAAAATTGCTCTGGTTATTTCAAGGAGCAGTTCCAAGTTTTAATTGGATAATTTTTTCCAGTAATTACAATCACAAATTGTGCGAACGAAATAGGAGGAAGAATTTCGTGAGTGAAGAGTTTAAAGAGAATATTCATGACGTCAATTTAACCAGTGAAATGCGGGAATCCTTCATTGATTATGCCATGAGCGTCATTGTTGCTCGGGCTTTGCCGGATGTGCGGGATGGTCTGAAACCGGTCCACCGCCGGATTTTATACGGAATGAATGAATTAGGTGTAACCCCTGATAAACCCCATAAAAAATCTGCCAGAATTGTCGGGGATGTTATGGGTAAATATCACCCCCACGGCGACAGTGCCATTTATGAATCCATGGTACGGATGGCGCAAACCTTTAGCTATCGTTATCTATTAGTTGACGGTCACGGTAACTTTGGTTCAGTCGATGGCGACGGTGCGGCAGCAATGCGGTATACCGAAGCCCGCATGAGTAAAATTGCGATGGAAATGCTGCGGGATATCAATAAAAATACCGTTGATTTCCACGGCAACTACGACGATACTGAGCGGGAGCCGGATGTTTTACCGGCACGTTTCCCAAATCTTTTGGTCAATGGAACTACCGGGATTGCCGTAGGGATGGCCACCAATATTCCGCCCCACAATTTATCAGAAGTAGTCAGCGCTATTGATTTGTTAATGGAAAATCCGGAAACGACAATTGCTGAACTGATGGAAGTTTTACCTGGGCCAGATTTTCCAACAGCTGGTTTAGTTATGGGTAAATCGGGTATCCGCCGAGCTTATGAAACAGGTAAAGGTTCCATTACCCTGAGAGCTCGTGTTGAGGTCACAGAGATGCCTAACGGTAAGGAACGGATTCTGGTGACGGAACTGCCTTACATGGTCAACAAGGCCCGGCTGATTGAACGGATTTCTGAGCTGCACCGGGATAAACGAATTGAAGGCATTACCGATTTACGGGATGAATCCTCCCGGGAAGGAATGCGGATTGTTATTGATGTACGTCGGGATGTCAGCGCCTCTGTTATCTTGAATAATTTATATAAAATGACTTCACTGCAAACTTCATTTGGCTTCAATATGTTAGCCATTGAAAAAGGCGTGCCGAAAATTCTAAATTTGAAACAGATTTTAGAAAATTACATCGAACACCAAAAAGAAGTTATTGTTCGCCGGACTGAATTTGATAAGCAAAAAGCGGAAGCTAGAGCACATATTTTAGAAGGTTTAAGAATTGCTCTAGACCACATCGATGAAATTATCGCAATCATTCGCGGTTCAAATTCTGATGATGAAGCTAAATCAACCATGATTGAGCGTTTCGAGTTTTCTGATCGGCAAGCGCAAGCCATTTTGGATATGCGTTTACGTCGTTTAACCGGCTTGGAACGGGAAAAAATCGAAAATGAATACCAAGAATTATTGGCCTTCATTGCCGACATGAAAGATATTTTGGACAATCCGCAACGGGTTGTTGAAATTATTCAAACAGAATTAGGCGAAATCAATAGCAAGTACGGCGATGCCCGCCGCACGGAATTATTAGTCGGAGAGGTCTTGAGTCTAGAAGATGAAGACTTAATCGAAGAAGAAGATATCGTGATTACCTTAACTAATAACGGCTACATCAAACGTTTAGCGAACTCTGAATTCAGAGCGCAAAAACGCGGTGGTCGTGGAGTTCAAGGGATGGGCGTTCACGATGATGATTTTGTTAAAAATCTGATTAGCTGTTCTACCCATGATACATTGCTATTCTTCACCAACACTGGGAAAGTTTATCGGGCGAAGGGGTATGAAATCCCTGAATACGGTCGGACTGCCAAAGGAATTCCAGTTATTAATTTACTGGGAATTGATTCCAACGAAAGCATTCAGGCAATCATTGCGGTTACAGGAGAAGCTAAAGAAGGCAACTACCTATTCTTTACTACTAAATTAGGAACCGTGAAACGCACGAGTGTGACAGCCTTCGCAAATGTCCGTAGCAATGGTTTAATTGCTATTGGTCTGAAGGACGATGACGAGCTGGTAAATGTTATCCAGACGAACGGTGAGAAAAATATTATCATCGGGACTCACTTAGGCTATTCTGTGACCTTTGCAGAAACGGCAGCCCGTGATATGGGTCGGACCGCTTCGGGTGTGCGTGGTATTCGTCTGCGGGAAGGCGACTTTGTTGTCGGCGCAGCTATCATGGATGAAAACCAAGAAGTCTTAGTGATCACTGAAAATGGCTATGGCAAGCGCACTGCTGTCAGTGAGTATCCAGTCAAAGGCCGTGGTGGTAAAGGAATTAAAACCGCCAATATCACTAGTAAAAATGGTCCTCTAGCTGGTCTAACAACTGTTTCCGGCGATGAAGACATCATGTTGATTACCGATAAAGGTGTTATTATTCGCTTTAACGTCAGCAATGTTTCTCAAACGGGACGAGCTACTTTAGGCGTGCGGGTGATGAAGATGGAAAATGAAGCCAAAGTTGTCACAATGGCGATTGTTGATGCTGAAGTTGTTGAACCAGAAGAAGCAGCTGAGTCAACAGAAGCAACGGATTCTGATTCAAATACAAATGAAACGAATGAAGAATAGTAACACAACTATTGTTCATTAAGTAAGACAGCTGTGAGATTAGTAAACGCAAAGAAAAATTTACGAAATAAAATTGATTAGCAATCTTGTTAATTGATTGATTATTTCAGAAAATTACTTCTCTTTGCAAAACTAATTTCACAGCTTTTTTTGCTGTTCTTCAAGAAAAATAGTTCAAATTGCGAATTTATTAATAAGCGAGAAAAAAATTTATTTGTTGTAATGATGGAGAATTTTGTGTATAATGATAAATTGTGAGTAGTCTACAATGTAGAAAACTCTCCTTGCCTTTATCAAAGAATAAAGGCCTAAAGTCCATAGGGAGGTGAAAATCAATGAGCCAAGTTACGAAGTATGAAATTATGTACATTATTCGTCCGAACATTGATGAAGAAGCAAAAACTGCATTAGTTGAACGTTTCGATACTATCTTAAAAGATAATGGAGCAGAAGTTCTAGAATCTAAAGATTGGGAAAAACGTCGTCTTGCGTATGAAATGGATGGTCACCGTGAAGGTATCTATCACATCGTGAACGTTTCTGCTGCTTCAGATGCAAATGCAATCAATGAATTTGATCGTCTTGCAAAAATCAATGAAGATATCATTCGTCATATGATTGTTAAAATCGAAGCGTAATGTTTCACGTGAAACATTCATTTTTACGAGAAGGAGATGAACTAGTTGATTAATAACGTTGTACTAGTTGGTAGACTCACCAAAGACCCTGATTTGCGTTACACATCAAATGGTGCGGCTGTTGCGACTTTTACTCTAGCAGTAAATCGCAATTTTACAAACCAAGATGGAAATCGTGAAGCAGATTTTATTAACTGTGTGATTTGGCGTAAGCCTGCGGAAACAATGGCTAATTATGCCCGTAAGGGAACTCTTTTAGGAGTGACCGGACGCATTCAAACCCGCAATTATGAAAATCAACAAGGTCAGAGAGTTTATGTAACTGAAGTTGTCGCAGACAATTTCCAATTGTTAGAATCTCGTAATGCTTCTGAGCAGCGTCAAGGCTCAGGCTCAGCAGGTGGCGGTTACAACAACAATAGCAGCAATGCTAATTTTGGTGGTAATCAAAACAATCAATTTAACAATAGCGGAAATAGTTTTAATCAAACATCTCAAGGATCATCACCACAAAATACAATGCCGGACTTCAGCCGCGATGCTGATCCATTTGAAAATAATTCAAGCATTGATATTTCTGATGATGATTTACCATTCTAAAAATTTTTGATAGGAGGGAAATAGGATGGCACAACAAAGAAGAGGCGGACGTAAACGTCGTAAAGTAGATTATATCGCAGCTAATCACATTGAATACATCGATTATAAAGATACTGAATTATTAAAAAGATTTATCTCTGAACGTGGCAAAATTTTACCACGTCGTGTAACAGGTACTGGCGCTAAAAACCAACGAAAATTAACTGTTGCAATTAAAAGAGCAAGAATCATGGGTCTTTTACCTTTCGTAGGGGAAGAATAATAGTTCATTTTTCTAACAATATAAGATACTTCTAGAACAGAAATTAATTTCTGTTCTTTTTTTTGTGTCATGAAGATTATTTTATTTGTAAGGAATTGAATGGTGCAGCGCTGGAAAAATTAAAAATAGTATATGTGTTCATGGAACTGTTTTATACATTAGACACCTTTTTCTTTGGAAGAATATTTTTGAAATATTATTTATAGGAAAGAATAGCTTCGTTATAGGCAGAAACTGACGGTATAGGAAATCGGGATATTATTGATAAATTGCATCATACAGAAGCTTTTTGATTTTATAGAGTTACTAGTAACGACAATTTATGGAAAAAAATGTCGAATTAACTATTAAAGGCTTAACTGATTTGTGGAAATGAGTCGAAAAAGATCATTTGACACAATTTGAAAAGAATACAAAAGTTCATTTTCTTGAAAATTGTACAGTGTAGCATTGCATTGTAGTATTATATGATAAGTAATATAGGCTTGAGGTATAAAACAATCTTACTTGTTACAAGCTTTAAAAGTATATGAGGATTTAAGCGATAACTCTGGTAGTTGGAAAATAATGTATTTTAACGTCATAGAATTATCATTAAGATATAAATCAAATAAATAGTATTAAAACATTTCATTTTAACTACATGATACTAGGAAATCTTTTTTATTATCTGTAAAAGACAAACTAACACATGAAGCAAGTATTAGCTAATTTCAGGTTATCTAGTGTATATTATTTTTAGCATAACTTGGAATTATATTGGAAATCTCATTATATATGATCGATGTTACATAAAAATTACACAGCAAAAATTCCCTTCAAATGAAAGTGTAAATAAATAGATTGATAAATGGATGACCGATTTAAAATTAGTTTCACTAAGAGTTTTACTTTCTAACACGTTTTAAAATAAATCCGACTTCTAAAATGTTCAACAAAAGACAACAAGATTAGCATTTGAATTCCACAAAAAAATTAAGCATACTTGACTTAATTTAAAAGATAAACTCAACAACACAAGCTATTCCCATTTTGCCAAACCACCTAATCCCAACTATAAAACACATACGTTCCAACATGAAACACAAAATCAAATAATTCCACTCTTTACTCTTCAAATGTTTCACGTGAAACATTTGAAGAGTAAAGTTCGTCAGAGATAAGGTTTTGTGATAAAATATAGCATATATTTTGAGAGGCGAGGCCATGAATAAAATAAAAAAGAGAATCAAGAATAGTTTAATCCTGTTGGCTTGCTTATGCATTCTCCAGTTGGTTTTAGTCAACGTTTTCTTTGTGAATTATCAGGTTTTAATCACCAGCATTCTCTTCTTGCTAGATATATTGATGCTGGTCATTTATTTTTTTGTCACGCGTTCAATACAATTGAAGGATGATGAAAAGATTAAAGAGGCCAATCGACAGGCGGTAGATACGATTTCCTATGTTTCTTCCAAAATGCCGATGGGAATTGTTGTTTGGAATGATAAACGAGAAATTGATTGGTTAAATTCTTATGCGGATCGAATGTTTACTGAAAAAAGTATCGACGGGAAAGAATTTGCAACAACCATGATTGAGTTATTGAAATCCAATAAAGACACCTTCAAGTTAGGTCGCAATACTTATCGAGTAAGTTTTGACGCAGAAAAGCAATTGGCTTATTTTTTTGACATTACTGAGGAAGAAACTATAAAGGCGCGGATTTATGACAGCCAGCCAGTTGTTGGAGTGCTATCCTTTGATAATTATGATGATGCTGTAGATAAAATGGATGATAAAGAAATTTCTTATTTTAATTCCTTTTTGACCACGCTGGTTTCTGATTGGATGGAGGACTTCGGTGTTTATGTCAAAAGGCTGAATGCAGAAAAGTATTTTTTTATCAGCCGCTATGAAGATTTGACTAAGATGAAAGAGAAAAAGTTTGATTTGCTGGATATCTTGCGAAAAGAAGCTGAGAATCAAAATTTTCCAATAACTATCAGTATCGGGATTTCCTATGGGGAAGGCAGCTTGGACAAAATTGGCGATGTTGCCCAAAATAACTTGGATATGGCTTTAATACGAGGCGGTGACCAGGTTGTGATTAAAGATGTAGCTGATAATGCGAAGCCAATGTATTTTGGTGGGAAGTCTTCAGCTAAGACGAAAAGAACGCGTGTTCGTAGTCGGGCAATTAGCACCGCTTTGCAACGGATCTTTTCACAGGCAACAGATATTTACATCATGGGGCATCGTTATCCAGATATGGATGCCTTGGGCTCGGCGTATGGCGTTTATGCGCTAGCTGAATTTTCAAAGAAGGAAGCCTGGATTGTTTTAGATCAAACGGAAATTATTCCTGATGTACAACGTTGTTTGCAGGAAATCCATAAGGTCCCTGAATTGGAGCAGCGTCTGGTTTCGCCAGAGGATGCGATGAAAAATGTTAAGGAGAATTCATTGCTAGTGATGGTTGATTACCATAAGCCATCACTATCCATCTCCGAGAAGCTCTATGAGAAATTTCAAAACATCGTCATCATTGATCACCACCGCAGAGGCGAGGAGTTTCCTGAAAATCCTTTGTTGACATATATCGAATCTTCGGCTTCGTCAGCTTCTGAATTAGTTGCTGAACTGGTTCAACAACAAAGCAGTCAAGTAAATTACCTTGACAAGATGGAAGCAACTTTATTGTTAGCTGGAATGGTGGTTGATACGAAGAGTTTTGAAGTGCGGACTAGCGCGCGAACGTTTGATGTTGCCAGTTATCTACGCAGTGTAGGTGCAGATGCTCCGATGATTCGCTATTTGATTTCAACTGATTTAAGCAACTATTTAGAAATCAGCTCATTGATTGCTAAGAGCGAGTTTGTCACATCTGATATCGTTGTCGCAAATGGGGCTGAAACGTCCAAATACGACAGTGTGACGGCTGCTAAGACCGCAGATACATTGCTTTCAATGTACGGAATCAATGCGGCTTTTGTAATTACTAAGCGAACTGACGGATTGATTGGCATAAGTGCCCGCAGTTCTGGTACAATTAATGTGCAGATGATTATGGAGAAATTAAACGGCGGCGGCCATTTCAACAATGCCGCTACCCAATTAAGTGATATGACCATTGATCAGGCCAAGGAAGTTCTACTGAAAGCGATTAATGAAAATATCAATGAATTATATGAAGAGGAGTAGTTGATTATGAAAGTAGTATTCTTGCAAGACGTAAAAGGCAAAGGGAAAAAAGGGGAAGTCAAAGAGGTTCCCACTGGCTATGCACAAAATTATTTACTGAAAAATAATTTGGCTAAAGAAGCTAATCGCAGCGCTTTAAGCGAAGTTGCCGGTCAAAAGAAAGCCCAAGAAAAACATCAAGCAGAAATTTTAGCAGAAGCAGAAGCATTAAAAGCTGTAATCGACAAAGAAGAGACTGTGGTTGAACTAAAAGCTAAGGCCGGTGAAGACGGCCGTCTGTTTGGCTCCATTCCCTCTAAGCAAATTGCTGATGCCTTCAATAAGCAGTTTGGACTGAAATTAGACAAACGTAAAATGGAAATGAATGAACCAATCAAAGCGTTGGGCTATACAAAAGTCCCAGTCAAATTACATCCGCAAGTCACAGCAACCATCACGGTTCATGTGACCGAAGAGTAAAGGAAATCTTAATGATTCCGGCAATCCTGCCTCGTTGCGGATTGCTTTTTTTTTCGTTACAATAGGTAGACTAGATTGCAGTACAATTTGAAGGTACTGAGTAGGAGCGTTTAAAATGGCAGAAGTTTGGCAAGATCGTATGCCGCCACAGAATATTGAAGCAGAGCAGGCCGTCTTAGGCTCCATTTTTTTAGAAGCGGATGCTTTGCCGGATGCTTTAGAATTTATTGAAGCCAAAGATTTTTACCGCCGCAGTCATCAGATTATTTTTGAAACGATGAACACGTTGAGTGATCGCAATGAAGCTATTGACTTTGTGACAGTAAAAGCTCAGCTGGAGCAAAATAATCTTTTAGAAGATGCTGGTGGACTGGATTATTTATCGGAATTAGTGATGAGTGTTCCGACTGCAGCAAACATTGGCTATTATGCCAAAATTGTTGAAGAGCAATCTCTTTTAAGAAATCTAATTCAAACAGCGACCTCCATTGTCACCAAAGGCTTCGAGCAAGGGGAAGATGTTCAATCCATTTTAGATGATGCCGAAACCCGCATTTTAGAAGTGGCCGAAAAACGCAATCGCAGCGGCTTTTTACAAATTGCGGACGTTTTAACTGCCTCCGTCCAAAATATTGAACGCCTGTCTTTAAATAATGAAGAAATCACGGGCTTGCCAACTGGCTATCAAGCATTGGATAAAATGACAGCAGGTTTACAAGCGGAAGAGCTGATTATCTTAGCTGCCCGACCGGCTGTTGGTAAAACGGCCTTTGCCTTGAACATTGCCCAAAATGTCGGCACGAAGACGGATCGTTCGGTAGCCATTTTCAGTTTGGAAATGGGAGCAGAGTCACTGGTTAATCGGATGTTGTGTGCTGAGGGCTCCATAGAAGCGGCTCATTTGCGGACAGGACAGCTTTCAGAGGAAGAGTGGTCCAATTTGATTATGGCGATGGGAAGCCTCTCAAAAGCCAATATATTCATTGATGATACTCCTGGGATAAAAATTACCGAGATTCGCGCGAAATGCCGCAAGTTAGCTCAAGAGCGGGGCAATCTTGGTTTGATTTTAATTGACTACCTGCAATTGATTGAAGGTACCGGTCGAGAAAATCGTCAACAGGAAGTCTCGGAAATTTCCCGGCAGTTGAAAAAGCTCGCCAAGGAATTAAAGGTGCCCATCATTGCTTTGTCCCAGCTTTCTCGGGGCGTGGAACAAAGGCAGGATAAACGGCCGGTCTTGAGTGATATTCGGGAATCGGGTTCAATTGAACAGGATGCGGACATCGTGGCATTTTTATATCGGGATGACTATTATGATCGTGAAGGTGGCGAGGATGACAACAATGTACCGGAACCACCAGCTAATGACAATATTGTCGAGGTTATCATTGAAAAAAACCGGAGCGGTGCCAGGGGAACAGTCGAATTGCTGTTTATCAAGGAATATAATAAATTTTCCTCCCTCTCGCCAAGAGTTGAATTTTAATACTTAAGCATAAAAATAGCGCCAGCTGAAAGTTAGCTTCAAAAACTAACTTCTAGCTGGCGCTTTTCATTTAATAAGTGTTCAAACTAACACTAAAGGCGTCATTCATGGCTTGTGAGGCATCGTCAACTGAAACAGCCTCCACAAATCGTCCTTGGACCACTAGCCGCATGCTGCCAGAGGCGTTACAGGTTACCAGAGTGACTAATGTTTCATCCGGCACGTCGTCGATTAAGTAGCCGGAATAAGGAGATACTATTTCAGAATAAAAAATTTCGTAGGTGAAGACCCGATCTAAATCGGTCAGGTAAATTAAATCGCCAAGTTGGGCATTTTCTAACGGGCCAAACAATAAACTATTGTTGACGGCTTTATGACTGGCCAGAGCATAATTGCGCTCCCCCATTACTTGGTCTTCCTTTAAGGTACCGGCGCCATAAAATAATGCGGCGTAATTCGTCCCTTTAAAAATTGGCAAATTGATGTTGACGCTAGGAATCGCAATCGCCCCCAATGTCGCAAATTCATTATTTTCAAATTGCGCGCGAATGACCGCTTCGGAACTGATGGGAATCACTTCATCGAAATCAAAGGTCGCATCGGCATTTTGATTGCGCAAAATATCATCTCTCGTGACCGTTTCTAACGCATATTTATCCGTGTTTTGCTGAATCAGCCAATCTTTTATGTAATCATTAAAAATCAAAGCTAAGCCAATTAATAATAGTAAAACGGCTAGTATGTTGGCCACCCAGCGAATGATTCTTTTTTTCTTCGTTGCTTTTTTTCTTGCTGCCGGCTTCTTTTTACCCTTGGCCATGATTTCCCCCCTTTAAACTGCCCACTAAAGTGAACTTTTCCTTTCATTAACTGTAACCGATTTAAAGAAATTTTTAAAGGGTTAGTCGTTTTATTAAAATAAAGCTATTAAATCCGACGCTTGTTCACCTTTAAGTTTAAAAAAATTTTAAAACGAATAAAATAGTTCGTGTTTTCCTTTGTTTGGAGAAAAAAAACCGAATAATTTTCGAGTTTTATTTGCTTATGGGATAGAGAATTGTTACAATAATGCAGGACAAAATAATTAGAACGAGGTGTTCGTATGTCATCAGTCGTAGTTGTTGGAACGCAATGGGGAGATGAAGGTAAAGGAAAGATTACTGACTTCCTTAGTGAAAATGCTGAAGTGATTGCCCGTTATCAAGGTGGAGACAACGCCGGTCATACTATCAAATTTGATGGCGTGACTTACAAATTGCATTTGATTCCGTCGGGGATTTTTTACAAAGATAAAATCAGTGTCATTGGTAATGGCGTGGTGGTCAATCCTAAGTCGTTGGTGAAGGAATTGGCTTATTTGCATGAACAAGGAGTGACAACAGAAAATTTACGAATTTCTGATCGAGCTCATGTGATTTTACCTTATCATATCAAATTAGATCAATTGCAAGAGGATGCGAAGGGTGAAAATAAAATCGGCACCACCATCAAAGGCATTGGACCGGCTTACATGGATAAAGCCGCCCGCGTGGGGATTCGGATTGCTGATTTACTAGATAAAGAAATTTTTGCAGAGCGCCTGCAGATGAATTTGGAAGACAAAAATCGCCAGTTTACTAAAATGTATGACTGCGAAGGCATGAATTTTGACGATATTTTTGAAGAATACTTTGAATACGGTCAACAAATTAAAAAATATGTCACGGATACTTCCGTGATTTTAAATGATGCTTTAGATGAAGGCCGTCGTGTATTGTTTGAAGGGGCCCAAGGCGTAATGTTGGACATCGACCAAGGGACTTATCCCTTCGTGACTTCTTCTAATCCAGTGGCTGGCGGGGTAACCATCGGTAGCGGCGTTGGCCCTTCGAAAATCAATAAAGTGGTCGGCGTGTGTAAAGCTTATACCTCTCGGGTAGGGGATGGCCCATTTCCGACTGAATTATTTGATGAAACTGGCGAGCAGATTCGTGAAGTCGGCAAAGAATATGGTACGACAACGGGACGTCCGCGGCGTGTGGGTTGGTTTGATTCTGTTGTGATGCGTCACTCTAAACGGGTATCAGGCATTACCAATCTCTCTTTAAATTCAATCGATGTCTTGAGCGGCTTAGACAAAGTCAAAATTTGTACCGCTTATGATTTGGATGGGGAATTGATTTATCATTACCCTGCAAGCTTGAAGGAATTGAATCGCTGTAAACCTGTCTATGAAGAATTACCTGGCTGGTCTGAAGATATCACTGGCTGTCGCACGTTAGGTGAATTACCAGAAAATGCCCGCAACTATGTGCGCCGCATTTCTGAATTAGTCGGCGTCCGCATTTCAACCTTCTCTGTCGGACCTGACCGCAACCAAACCAATATTTTGGAAAGTGTTTGGTCACAGATTTAAAACAGAAAGCTCTGAAGAGTCATCGTGAGACGGCTTTTCAGAGCTTTTAAAATTTTCCTAGTAAAGAAGCTTGCCTGCAAACGGTTGAACAACTTTTTAGAAGTAAAATCACCTGCAAAATGGTATGATATTTACAAATAAGTATTTAGGGGGGAAACCATGTATCAGATTATGACGGATTCTTGCTGTGATATTCCTTATCAAATTCTGCAGGAGAAGGCGGTCACCTTTATTCCCATGCTGGTGCAGATGGATGGACATGAATATCCTGATGACTTAGGGGAAACCTTTGATTATTCGAAATTTTTGGCGGAGATTCAGCGGGGCTCGCAGCCGACGACTTCTCAAATTAATGTCGGACGCTATTTAGAATTTTTTAAAGGCTATGTGGATCAAAATATTCCGGTGCTATACCTGTGCTTTTCTTCCGGGTTGAGCGGTTCTTATCAGAGCGCTCTGCAGGCCGTAGAGATGCTGCGGGAGGAATATGATAAAGACCCGCAAGTTTATGTTTTAGATACGCTAGCAGCTAGCTTAGGGCAGGGCCTGTTGGTTTTGAAGGCAGCCGAGCTGCGGGATAGTGGCTTAACTTTAGCGGAAATCGTTGCAGAACTTGAAAAAATTAAAATGACGGTGCAATCTTGGGTGACCGTTGATGACTTGGACCATCTGCATCGGGGCGGCCGGATTTCTAAAACAGCAGCAACACTGGGCGGTTTGATGAACGTCAAACCGATTATTAATGTCGATGCTGCCGGAAAATTACAAAATGTCGGCAAAACCCGCGGGCGCAATAAAGCTCTGCAAAAAGTTGTCGAAGAAACCACTGCACTGATTGAACATCCAGAACAACAGCAATTATTATTAGCATATGCCGGTGACCTTGAAAGTGCTGAGAAGGTCAAAGAGATGGTCTTAGCTCAGCTACCGGTCAAAGGCCTTGATTTATATCCATTAGGCCCAACGATTACCAGCCATACAGGGTATGGTTGTATTGCATTATTTTCCTATGGCGCTGTGAGACAGTAGCAAATAAAAACGAGGAGTGAAAATTAGCTTTTAGGCTAACTTCACTCCTCGTTTATTTTTTATTTCATTGTGGCTAATTGTTTTTGGACTTCAGGATTTTCTAAGAAGTCATCATAGGTTGTTTCCGCCCGGTCAACCACGCCTTTATCGGAGATGGCAATAATCCGATTGGCCAAAGTTTGAATAAACTGATGGTCATGGGATGCAAACAACAGTGAGCCGGTGAAGGCAATTAAGCCATCATTTAAAGCAGTGATTGATTCCAAGTCTAAGTGGTTAGTCGGGTCATCTAATACCAAAACATTAGCTTTTGACAGCATCATTTTGGACAATAGACAGCGAACTTTTTCGCCACCGGATAAAACGTTGACTGGTTTCAAGACTTCATCGCCGGAAAATAACATTCGACCTAAGAAGCTGCGCAAGAAAGTATTGTCATCTTCTTCTTTTGAGGCAAATTGCCGCAGCCAATCTAAAATCGTCATCTCAGAATTAAACTCGCTAGTCGAATCCTTCGGTAAATAAGCTTGACTGGTGGTAACACCCCAGCGGACAGAGCCGGTATCTGGTGTGATTTCCCCCATTAAAACTTTAAATAAAGTCGTCGTGACAATATCATTTTCCGCAACAAAGGCCACTTTATCATCCTTGTTTAAGGTGAAAGAAATATTGTCCAAGATTTTCTTGCCGTCGATAGTCACACTGACATTGTCCACCTGCAATAAATCATTACCGATTTCTCTTTCGGGTTTGAAGCCGACAAAAGGATAGCGGCGGGATGATGGTTGAATATCATCCAAGGTGATTTTATCCAGCATTTTTTTCCGGGAGGTCGCTTGTTTTGACTTCGAAGCGTTCGCGCTAAAACGCGCGATAAAGTCTTGCAATTCTTTAATCTGTTCTTCTTTTTTAGCATTGGAATCAGCTTGCAGGCGCGCTGCCAGTTGGCTAGATTCCAACCAGAAGTCGTAGTTGCCGACATAGAGTTTAATTTTGCTGAAATCAAGGTCGGCCATATGGGTGCAGACTTTGTTTAAAAAGTGGCGGTCATGGGAAACGACGATGACCGTATTTTCAAAATTAATTAAAAATTCTTCCAACCAGTTGATTGACTGAATATCCAAGCCGTTAGTCGGCTCGTCTAGTAAAAGGACATCGGGTTTGCCGAAAAGCGACTGAGCCAGCAGGACTTTAATTTTTTGACCAGCTGTCAGCTCGCTCATGTTTTGGTGGTGCAAGTCTTCTGGAATATTCAAACCTTGCAGCAAGACAGCTGCTTCTGGTTCAGCTTCCCAGCCATTCAATTCCGCAAATTCGCCTTCTAATTCAGCGGCTTTGATGCCGTCTTCATCAGAAAAATCTTCCTTCATATAGATGGCATCTTTTTCCTTCATGACTTCATAGAGGCGCTTGTGGCCCATCATCACCGTTTCAATCACAGGAACATTTTCATAGTCGAAATGATTCTGACGCAATGTCGCCATTCGTTCATTCGGTCCTAAAGAAATATTACCGGTGGTCGGTTGTAATTCGCCGGAGAGAATTTTTAAAAAGGTTGATTTACCAGCACCATTGGCACCGATTAAGCCGTAGCAATTGCCGGGAGTAAATTTTATCGTGACATCATCAAAAAGTTTACGATCAGGAAATTGTAAACTTACATCAGTTACAGTAATCAATGAATTATTTTCCTCGCTTTTTTTCATAGTGGGCACAGGGCCTCTAAGCATTATAGCGGGGAAAAGGGAAACTTTCAAGGCGCCTAGCCTTACAGGTCTAAATCTTTACCTAGCAGTCTGAAAACCGGTTCCTCCTTGCGCTCAACATATTTGGCACCGATAATGCCGATGAAAAGCGGTTGGCAATTTTTCTGGAAGCCATGCCAGTCGCAAATTTCCCTCATCCGCTCAATGATTTTCTTAGGCGTCAAATCAGGGTTTGGCTGATACACCACCAAAGTTTCCGACTCTCCATTGGCTGTTTCAAATTCTAAATGCAGTTCTAACATTTTCTTCATTCCTTTCAAAATTAGTCTTCATAATAAACACAATTTTTAACGGAAGAAAATAAACGCGGAAAAGTTTTCTTAAGGAAAAATCAAGAAATGTAAGGGGTAGTAGAGAAAAATTGCAAAAAAACTTACAAAGATAAACTTCTGCTAACAGATTCTCAAGCTCACTTTAAGAGGAGTCTTGCAGGATCAAAGCAGTTCTTTGTAAGTTCAGGCAGTTAGTCATTTACTCATCAAATAGGACAAATTCACGATATTTGCGGGCTAAAATAGTCAAAATAATATTTAAGCCAATCATGGAATTGCCGCCGCCGATTACCGGACTAGGCAGGTCTGTGATTTCATAATACAGTTGAAAGTCAGCGGCTTCCCCGAGAAAACTTTTGCCAAAGGCCGTGATACTGCAAATGGGTACTTTGTTCAGCTGCAAATTACGAATGGTGTCTTTAATGGCCGGCGTTTCTCCACTTAAAGAGGTGACAATCACTAAGTCATCTGCGGTAAGCGTCTGACTAATCATTTCAAAATTTGTCTCACCAGAAATCAGAAAATTTGGCCGGCCAGATAAAAATAAATCATTGGCAAAATCTTTAGTGTAATTATTTTGGGTGAAGCCAGTCGCATAGAGATGCAGCTGCTTGGCCTGTTTGATTTTATCCAATAAAGGCTGGAAATTGGTTTGCTCAGCGTATTGAAAGGTTTGCTCAATTTCTTTTTTTAAGGAGGCAACTAAATCAGTCGGCGCAATCGTCGCTTGAAAAAGCGATTGCTCAATTGAGTATTTCATCTCGGAAAAGCCGCGAAAACCTAATTTTTTGGCTAGGCGTAAAACCGAGCTTTTAGAAGATAACAGCACATCCCCAAGCTCAACAATCGATAATTTAATCACTTCTTGACGATGGTTGCGAATGTAGTAAACCATTTCTTGTTCATTTTCAGATAGGCTCTCGTAATTTATTTTAATATGTTGGTCGAAATTCATCAGCGCTCAGGCTCCTCTCACCTCCATACTAGAAAAAAACCTGTGAGAAATCAAGCCGATTTCCCACAGGTTTTTAGGGGGTTATTTTAAAAGATAAACAAGCGCTTCATATGGTCGAAGGGGCATAGTAGCGGTTGGCTTTTTGGCAACGTCAGAATAATTATGAATTAATAATTGTGCATCTTTAAGTATTAATTCTTGAGGAACAGTGACATTGACCTTTTCTTTGCTGAAGGAACATAGCACCAACAAAGTTTCCCCTTGATAGGTTCGCAGATAACTATAGACTGCTGAATCATTGTCATTAATTAGCTGATAGTCACCCATTTGAATGATGGGATATTCTTTTCTAAGGGAAATTAATTTTTGGTAATAATAAAAGACAGAATTTGCATCTGCTAAGGTGTCCTCAACATTAATCCAGCGATTGTCCGGGGAATAATTAATCCACGGTTTAGCGTCGGAAAAGCCGCTGTTGGCTTCACCGTTCCAAGGCATCGGCGTGCGGGCATTGTCCCGGGATTTTAGATAGATAGCCTTTTGAATAGCTGCCGGCGTTTCACCAGCGGCAGTCATTTCTTGATAAAAATATTTGGTTTCAATATCTTGATACTCAGAAATATCGGTGAAGGGCACGTTTTTCATCGCTAATTCCTCCCCTTGAAAAATAAAAGGGGTCCCCTTCATCATATGGAGTAGCGTGGCTAACATTTTAGCAGAAATTTCCCGATATTCCCCATCATCACCAAAGCGGGTGACCGCCCGCGGTTGATCGTGATTACTCCAATATAGCGAGTTCCAGCCGTCAGCTAATTTTTCCTGCCATTCGCTTAAAGTATCCCGTAAATCACTTAATTTGAAACGAATATCAGAAAACTTGCCGTATTTGCCATAGTCTAAATGCATATGATCAAAATGGAAAAGCATGTTTAATTCTTCCCGTTCAGGTAAGGTGTAAAGCTGTGCTTGACTGCTATTAGTGTTTGGCGTTTCGCCAACCGTCATCACATCGTAATGACTGAGGACTTCTTGGTGCATCTCATGTAAAAATTCATGGACACGGGGACCATTTGAAGCACCGGCGTAATAAGATTTGGTGTAAGCCAAAGTCTCAGGAGCATCGGGATAAGCTGGATCTTTGCTGATTAAACTGATTACATCCATGCGGAAGCCATCAATGCCTAATGCAAACCATTTGCGCATCATAGCATAGATTTCTTGACGAAGTGTTTCATTTTCCCAATTTAAATCCGGCTGTTCTTTGGCAAAGCAATGGAGATAATATTGGTTGCGGCTTTCAACATATTCCCAGGCCGGACCACCAAAGGTTGAACCCCAATTATTGGGGGCAGAGCCATCTGGCTGCGGATCCTTCCAAATATAGTAGTCGGCATAGGGATTATCTTGATCTTTTTTGGATTCAACAAACCATTGGTGTAAATCACTCGTATGATTGACGACTAAATCTAAAATAATACGAATCTTTAATTCATGAGCCTTCGCTAATAATTCTTTAAAGTCTGCCATTGTGCCATATTGGGGTAAAATTTTTTCATAGTCAGCGATGTCATAGCCATTGTCGATTAAAGGGGAATCAAAAATCGGATTCAACCAAATCACATCAATCCCCAACTGCGCTAGATAAGGCAGTTTTTCGATGATGCCTTGAAAATCGCCAATGCCATCATTGTTACTGTCTTTAAAACTCTGCGGGTAAACTTGATAGACGACACTATTTTTCCACCATTCAGCTGTCATTATTCATCATCCTCATCGATTGTTTGTTGGGCTAAGTAGTCATTCACATAAATAACTTGCTGCTGACCTTCTGCGACCCCTTGCCGCAACTGAGCAGGCTCTATTGGACTATCACCTAGAGGTAGCAAACAGGACATAATCACCGGTAAATTCATCCCTGCAATCACATGGATATTGGGTTGGTTTAGATATTTAGTGAAATTTTGATTGACGGACCCGCCGAGTAAATCGGTAAAAATTAAGGCTTCATCAGCAGCAGTGATGTCTGCTAATGCATCAGCAATTTCTTGATCAACCGGCGTATTAGTGGTGTAAGCGGCGATAGTCGTAATGGCGCCGACGTTAGGCATAATATATTCTAAAGTATCCTTCATTCCCACCGCTAAATTATGGTGGCTGGCTAAAATAATTTTTCGCATAAGCTACTCCTTTTATGAAAAGTGACATTGCCATTAGTTAAAATAGAACCAAACTTCATGAACAAGCTCTGGCAAGAGCCATTAAATATGGTCAATTGGCAGTACGAATCCACGGGACCGCATCAGCAAATGTGTTTTCGGTCTTGCAGAGTCATAGGCCACAAAGACATGTATAAGATAGTTTGGGATGTTAACTGTTAAAAAACTAATGTCACAGGCTCCTAAATTTTTTTAAACGGTTAAGACACCGAAGAACGACAGAATTAAAGCTAAAATAATCACGGCGAAAATGATTTGAATGACACTCATTTTTTTGGTGGCAATCAGCTTGTATACGGCAAAGGTTAACAAGGCTGGCAATAAAGCTGGCATAATGCTGTCTAAAATTTACGATTGAATCGGTAATTCGACTTCACCAGATTGAAAGACTAGGCCGACATTGATTTTAACAACTGAGGGAATTAATGCTCCCACTACTGTCAGCCCCATAATAGATGCCGCTTCGGTGAAGACTGAAATTTTTGCGCCTAAAGCTGTTACCAATTTGATACCGGATGTATAGCCGATAGAAAATAATTTGAAGCGGAAAAATAAGAAGAAGATGTTTAGCAGCAGCCAGATAATCGCTCCTGTTGGATTACCTTCAAGCCCCATGTAAGCAGCAATTGAACCCATGATTGTTGGATACAAGACCAAAACCAAGGTATCACCGACGCCGGCTAATGGTCCCATCATGCCGGTTTTAAAGTTTTGCACGGCCTCCAATGAATCGACACCGTCTTTTTCCTCCATTGCCAGACTGGCCCCTAATAATAGGTTGGCCATCCAAGTGGTTGTGTTGAAATACTTAAACTGATTGTTGATTGAAGCGACATAATCCTCATCATTAGGATGAATCTTCCGCAACGCTTTTTCCAAGCCGTAAACAACAGCCGGACCTTGTTGATTTTCGTAATTAAAAATGTTGCAAGCCATAAACATATAGCGAAAAGCGGCTTGATTGATATCTTTTTTGGTTAATTTTGTTTCGGGATTATTCATCAAAGTCATCTCCTTCATCAACTGTGCCGACTTCTGTGGCTGCTTCTGGGCTGCTCTTCTTCATTTCAGTCGTGAAGAAGTAATAGGCCAAAGCGAAACCGACAATTGAAACACCAAGAATTGGCAGATTCAGGTAAGCCGCTAAAACGAAGCCCAATAAAAGCATCGTCAGATATTTTTTGACTGGCATTACTTGGAGCAATAATGCAATCCCGACAACTGGGAGCATACTGCCGGCAATTGACAGACCGTTAGTAAACCATTCTGGTACGAAGTTCAAAATCAAATTGACAATCCGGTCGCCGAATAACACACAGAGAGCGGTCGGTACAGCGGTTGTTAAACCGAAGATAACGGGGCCCAACCATAAAATACGATTCATTTTTTTGAAATTCATTTGATTGGCAGCAGTTTGAGCCGCGTGGGTTACATAGGTATTTAAAATTTTGGCTAAAACATCTAATTGAATTCCCAACATCCCAACCGGTACGCCAACTGCTAATGCAACAGCCTTAGCTTCTTCAATATTATTTGTTGTTCGGATGGCAACGTAAATGCCGACTAAAGCTGCTAAGCCCCAGTTAGGGACGGAGGAGCCGCCGATATTTGCCACGCCTAATGCCATTAGCTGGAAAGTTCCGCCGATGACCATAGCCGTTGTCATGTCCCCCATAATAATGCCGGCAAAGAGTGCTACCATAATTGGGAACCAAGTTGTTACAACTAAGCCCTGTTGGTCCCAGACCATCCAAATTGATAATGCGATAATTAATAGTCCTTGTATAATTTCCATGGGAAGGCCACCTTACTTTTTTATTTAATATATGTTGCTAAACTTTCTTCTGCATCACCCGGTACAAAATGGAAGGTCACAGGAATACCCATTGCTTCTAATTTTTTCAAATCAGCAACTTCTTTTTCATCCACAGAAACCATTTTTTTCACGGTTTCTTTACCTTCGCCGTCAAAGATAATCCCGATATTGACTTTAGGAATTTTGACACCGCCTTCAGCCAAGTGAATTAAAGTTTCCGGTTCCCTAACAATCATAAAGACATTGTGGCTATCATATTTACCGCTATTAAAATTCGTAATCGCAGTCTCAACATCAATGATTGACATGCCAGTGCCAGCTGGTTTACTCATGCGCATGGCTGCCTTTTGGACTTCATCTTTGCTGACTTCATCATCCACCACCATTAAACGTTTTGCTTTAGTAGCACCGGCCCACTGGGTAACAACAATTCCGTGAATTAAACGCTGATCGATTCTTGCTAATACTAGTCCCATATTATATTTCCCCTTTGATTTAAATCTGTTTCTATTTTTGGTTAACAGATTTTTTATTTTGTGATCGTTTACAATTTGCAGTATAGAGCCAAAAAAGGGCAGAAACAATAGTTTTCCTCCTTTCTGGGAAACGACTGTTTTTCTTGGTATAAGTGTCATTTGGGCGGGAAAATTCCCTGAGAAAGAATTTTTAAAAAGAGGAATATGCTATATTAAAATGAGAAAAAATTTATGCGTAAGGGGTGTTTTTATGGGAAGAAAAGAATTTCAAGCTACTAAAAAGGAAAAAAATAAATGGATGATTGCAGCTTTAATTTTTTTTACGGCTTTGGTTCTAGTATTGATAGCTGCCATCATCCAAAAGGGTAGAAACACAGAACAGACTGGTGACACTCAAGTATCAATATCGACTACTGAAAGTACGCTGGCAAGTACAACGGAAAATACAGAAAAAGTCTTCGAGAATACTGCAGATCAGACAGAATCCAGTGAATTTCCTTATGCCGTAGATATAGAAAAATTAATTAACTTTCGGGATGAAGGCGGAGCTCATCCGATATCTGATGAAGCTGTTTTCGTTGCCAGTGGCGTTAACAATCCGAATAAAATAACTTTGGGTGAAGGACCATACTATGCTCTAGGATTGTGCTTGACCATATATCCATATGATGCTACGGACTCTCAGGAGAATGGGATTGTTTACGTGATAAGTTTTAAAGATGTTCCCACTAAAGAAATCGAAATTTTTGGCGGAATTGGGACGGATGGAGCAGTACGCATTGTAAAAGTAAATACGGAAATTGAGTTGACGAAATATTATCAAGAAGAAGATACGGAGGATGGAAGTATCAATTCTTATAATGATTTGGAAGGCGAAGTATACTATCTATTTTATAATAATCAAGGGACAGTTTCTTTAGCTACAAAAAATTTCGCTAGGAATGTTTTAACTGCTGAAGAGACTAAGATTATGCTGGAATATACTCAAGAAAACTAAGTTATTAAAAATATAAAATAAAGGAGGTTGACAGATGATCAGACACATCATCAGCTGGAATTTAAAACAGAAATTTTCGGCTGCTGAAAAACGCCAGAATGCAGAGCAGTTGAAGCGGAATTTAGAAGGGTTAAAGGCGATTATTCCTTGATTCATTTCCTTTGAGGTGGTGCTGGATTTATTGCCAACTAGTAATCATGATGTGGCAGTCTACAGCTTATTTGAAAGTGCTGAGGCATTGGCAGCCTACCAAATTCATCCGGAGCATGTGCCGGTGAGTAATTGGGCCAGTAGTGTAGTGGAAAATCGGGTTTGCCTTGATTTTGAAGAATAGAAAAACAAAGCACAGCGATTTTACCCGCTGTGCTTTGTTTTTATTTTCAGAATATTATTTTAACAATTCATTTAATGTTGGCAGGTCATGCACGCCATAACGTTCTTTGAAGGCGGCAATTTCGTCTGCTGGGAATTTGTCAGGGTCTAAATGCAAATCTTCCACCGGTAATGGGCGATCGTTTTTGATTTTAACATCAATTACGACTGGGCCATCACTGTTTTTAGCTGCATCAAAGGCGGCTGGCAATTGAGAAATTTCGGTAATGGTGAAGCCTTTTGCGCCAAGGGCTTCGCCGGCCTTACCAAAGTCAGCGCCTTCTAGGAAGACCCCAAATTCTTTTTGGCCACTGTCTTCTTGTTCGGCTTCAATAAAGCCAAAGGAATTATTCGAGAAGACGATGTTGATGATTGGCAATTTGTATTTGGCTTGGGTGATGATGTCTTGCATCACCATGGCAAAACCACCGTCACCACTAAAGGTAAAGACTTGGCGGTCAGGGAAACTTAATTGAGCGGCAATCCCGCCAGGTACTCCATTTCCCATAGTTGCAAACCAACCAGAAGTCGTGTGTAATTGTTGGCCGTTTAAATCTAAATTGCGAATCGATTGAATAGTTGAATTACCAACATCTGTGACAAAGACAGCATTGTCTTCAGCGATGCGTTTGACTTGTTTGTAAACTGGTTCTGGTGATAATTCACCTTCAGTCACATCTGCGCGGCTTTGTAACCAAGCCCGCCAATTGACAATATTTTGTTGATTGGCAGCTAACCAAGCATCCGCTGGTCGAGCTTTACCAAATTCTACTAATTTACGTAAAGCCGTTGCGCCATCGCCAAGTACAGTTAAATCAGTTTTATGGCGACGACCAAATTTGGAAGCATCAATATCAATTTGAACAAATTTGGCAGCTGGGTTAAAGAAGTAAGCAGCAAATGGGAAATCACTGCCGACAAATAAAATAAAATCAGCATCGGCTAACGCTTCGTTGGCGGGTTTGGTTGCGACCCGAGCCGCAAAGCCTAAAAAGTTGTGATAGCTGTCAGGAATAATTCCTTTGGCTAAAACAGCGGCAGCCACCGGCATTGAAAAATGTTCAGAGAAGGCTTGCACGGCATCTGCTCCGCCGCGGACACCTTGACCCACATACAAGACTGGTTTTTCAGCTGCTTCAATCAAAGGCAAGACAGCTTTCAAATCAGCTTCATCTGGTTGAATCACGCCTTTTTTATGATTTTTAGCAGTTGAAATTTCTAAGTCATCAATTTCTGCATAGCCGTAATCAACAGGGATGGTCACGACTGCAACGCCGTTGTATTTATAAGCTGCTTTAATGGCTTCATCGACAACGTGGGGCAGACTTTCTGGCGTCATGACAGTGCGGTTGTAAACACTGACGTCAGCGAACATTGGATTTTCATTTAATTCTTGGAAGGAATTATAATTCATCGCTGTTGAAGCAACTTGACCTAATAGGGCAACGACTGGTACATGATCCATTTGGGCATCGTATAGGCCGTTGATTAAATGCGTAGCGCCCGGGCCAGCTGAACCAAAGACAGCACCAACTTTGCCAGTTAATTTGGCATCAGCAGCAGCGGCAAGAGCCCCAACTTCTTCATGACGTACTTGAATGTATTTAACTGATTCCCGTTCTTTGTATAAAGCATCCATCGTTGAATTAAATGAACCACCAGGGATTCCGTAGATATGGTCAATTCCCCAAGATTCGAAGACTTTAATCATTGCGACACCGGCATTAATTTTGTTTGCCATTTCTATCACTCCAATATCTTTTTTAGGATTTCTGAGGTCATTATAACGCGGATAATTTTTAAAAGAAAACAAATGCTCTTGAATAGTTTAGGCGAGCCTAGAAATTCGTTTTCTAATATGGTACTCTTGGGTTAGCGATTATTTTGACTTTTTATTTTTAAGAATTGAAAATGAAAAAGGAGGGGAAATTATGTTAGCGTGGTTATTTGCGTTAAGTCCTTGGCAACAGGCGCTGGTGGGGACAGGTTTCACTTATTTAATGACCGCTTTTGGAGCGGGGCTGGTCTTCTTTTTTAAAAATATCAAAAAGGAAGTCTTGAATTTTATGCTGGGCTTTGCTTCAGGTGTGATGATTGCGGCCAGTTTTTGGTCACTTCTTGATCCGGCCATTGCTCGGGCGGAGGAAAATGGCGATATCGCTTGGTTAGTGGTGGCAATCGGCTTTGGTTTTGGCGGATTATTTCTTTATATTTCAGATAAGACGATTCCCCATATGCACTTTGGACCCAATCATGAAACTGAGGGGATTCCGACCCATTTAAAACGAACCATTTTATTGGTTTTTTCGATTACACTCCACAATATTCCTGAAGGGCTGGCCGTTGGAGTGGCCTTTGGAGCAGCAGCCTCTGCGGATAATCCAAACGCAGCTGTTCTAGCCGCCATCTCGGTAGCCCTAGGGATTGGGATTCAAAACTTTCCTGAGGGTGCCGCCGTCTCGATTCCCTTACGGCAAGAAGGCCTCAGCCGTTGGAAATCATTTCTTTACGGTCAGGCTTCAGGCATTGTTGAACCAATTGCCGGTGTCATCGGTGCTTTATTAGTCAGCCGGGTAACGGTTTTGCTGCCGTATGCTTTAGCCTTTGCAGCCGGCGCAATGATTTATGTAGTGGTGGAGGAATTAATTCCCGAAGCCCAACAAAGCATCACCAGCCGCCGCCATTTTGCGGTCTTTGGTGTGATGGTCGGTTTTTTGATTATGATGATTTTGGATGTAGCTTTAGGGTAAAAAATGAATAAGAAAGTCTGGTGAAATGATAGCAACATTTCACCAGACTTTTTTTGTCTTGGCCGATTTTTCAGCGCTTGCTTTGAAGCAAAGTGTTTCCGCTAGCTCCATCTTAAGGCTGATTTAAAAATCAGCCGAGAAAAGGATTTTTCAGGGGAAACTTCATGCTACACTGTGAAAGTTAAATAACAGCAGGAGGGAATTTATGCAGAAGTTTTTATCAGGTTTTGATTTGAAAATAATTGGCATCATCTTTATGGTGATTGACCATGTAAATAGTTATTTAGGAAATTTTTTAGGCTGGCCACTCTGGGTTTCATTACTAGGCCGCTTTGTTGCGCCACTGTTTGTGTTTATGCTTGTTGAGGGCTTTCAGCATACCAGTAATCGCCAGCGATATTTTCTACGATTATTTATCGGCGGCATCGGCATGTATGGCATCAATATAGCCCACAATTTGATAACGCAAACCAGTTTTGTTAATCCCTATACAGGTGAGTTTGATGTTTTCCTACTGCTTCAGGGGCAAAATATTTTTATGACACTGGCATTATTGTTTGCACTGATTTGGCTCTTAGAGACCATTTTGAAAAAGGGTCTCAGTTGGCAGAAAAGAATTCTGCTGAGTTTTGTACTAATTTTGATACTGCCATTTTTACTCTTTAGCGAAGGCGGTCCCTATGAGCTGGTGATGGCGCTGATTTTCTATTTCTTTAGAGGGCAATTCGGCAAGATTGCCATTGGCGTTTCTTTATTTAGCGGACTGCTTTTGGCCCATGGCATCTTCAATTTTCTTTCGTTGCCAGATATGGGCAGTCTCTATCAAGTCCTCACCTTTGACAATGAATTTATGATGATTACCGTGTTGCCATTTATTTATTTCTACAATGGCCAGCGGGGTGGCAGCGGTGCTGTGTGGCAGAGGAATTTGTTTTATTATTTTTACCCGCTACACTTAATTATTATTTATGTATTGCGGGATATTTTAATGGCAATCAATGCTTAATCGAATATAGCTAGTGTTGACCTCCCGAGTTGGTGAAAGCAATTCGGGAGGTTTTTTTTCTTAACTTATCTGGTTAGTTGGTCTTGTTATTATTCTATTAACTAGCAAGTACTCATACTTACTTGTCTGCTGCTGATGGGTCTGATTTTATTTAGTTAGGCAATCTTTCAATATCAGAGATTGATTTCTTAAAATAAAAAGCAGCCATTACTAATTTAAAATAAACCAAAGCTATCAAAAAAATGGTGGGAAATCCTACTGAAAAGCTAGTAGTGAATCTGTAATATAAAAGCTAAAAAAGCAGAAGGCTTAATACACTAAGCTTTCTACTTTTCAGTTCTGCTTCTTATAGATGTCATTGCGCTTTCCAGTCTTAATAACAAGGACGATAAATTCGTTGTTGATAATATCCACAATCAGACGAAAGCCACCGACACGATAGCGCCAAAGTGTTTTCATCTCACCATCGAGAGCTTTCCCCCATTGCCGCGGATTTTCGGAGCCTTGAATATGCTCGTCTAACCATTTCACTAATCGTTTTTGAATAGTTTTATCTAATTTTTTAAATTCCTTATAAGCTTTTCTATCAAAACTCCAAGTATACATCAGTCTGAGAGCCCTCTTATTACATCTTCTCTAGAAATACGGTCGTTTTTTTCCGCTAAAACTGCAAGTCCTTCTTGATAATCAAGGGAATCTTCAACTTGCTCTAGAATAGTTTTACGCATAAATTCAGAAACAGTTATTCCTTCAAAGGCAGCCATCATTTTTACTTTTTTATAATCCTCTTCAGGCATGCGAACAGTCGTCGTCGTCATAAAATCAACTCCCTCTTTGTTTAGCCTTATTATAGCACGATTGAATACGTTTGTATTCGATTTTAAAAGTCAATTTAGAATTTTATTATGATTTAGATTAGATGTGAATTACAGCCAGCACAGAACAAATATGAGCTTCAGTATACCAATTAGAAAAAATCTAGGGAATCAGAAAATAACGATTCAAAGGATGTGTACTAGCGAAAATCTGGTTGAAGGGAGTATGGTAGTTCAAAAGAGAGGTAAGATAAGAAATACTTACTTTATAGTTTAGCATTCATCACTTTAATAAAAAAAAACTCCGTCAGCTGTATCTACTGAAGCTGTCCTAAAAATAGTTTTAGAGGCAACTTCAGAGTTCAGAATTGGCGGAGTTTTTTTACTTTTAATCAAAGCTACTAACCCATATGCTTCAACAAGCGATTGATATGGACAGCCAGATAAAATGTTTCTTCGTTGGGAATCGTCTTTTTGTAAGTCTTCTCCAAAAAGTCCCGGACCTTGATGGCAATTTCGGCCGCTTCAGGAAATAGATTCCACATCTGGTCGTGGAGGGCCGTTTCGCCTTCGTGCAACAGGCTCTCTGAGAAGAAACGTTCCACGAAAAAGCGCACATGGGTGATAAAACGCGTGTAATGTAGAGAATTTGTATCCAATTCCCTTTGAATCGAGTAACGAACTAGGTTGACGATTTCGCCCGTCATCTTGGCATAGCGAAAGCCATCAGCTGCATCAGTTTGGCTGACTTGCGCATTAATTAAATGAAAGGCGATGTTGCTGGCCTCTTCTTCTGGCAAGTCAATCTGATAGGTCTGATTAAGTTTTTCCAAGGCGGTTAAAGCCACGGCAAACTCTTTTGGATAATAGCTTTTAATTTCCCAATGGAGGCGGTTGGTAATCGGCAAGTTTTCTTGGCCCCGTTCAACGGCAAAATGCAGGTGGTCGGTCAGAGTTAAATAAAGATTGCTGTTTAGCTCCTTTGCCAACTTTTCTTGGGCATCTTGGATGATGTCGCGGGTCAATTCAAAAAACTCAAAGGGAATTTCCCCCACCAGTTCTGCAAGTTGGGAAGGTTTCTGTTCGTCGGCCTCCAAAAAAATCTTGTCCACCTGTTCATCAGAAATTTCTTCGCCGGCTTTTTTGCCAAAGCCGATGCCTTTGCCCAGCGCAATCATTTCCTGGCCGTTTTTTTCGACGAGGACCACACTGCTGTTGAGAACTTTTTTGATAACGCTCACCAGTTCACCTCCTTTAAAAAATTATTCTGCTAAAGAAGCTCCGTTTGTTTCAATGACTTTTTGGTACCAGTAAAAAGAATCTTTCCGCAGTCGGTCATAGGTACCATTACCCTCATCATCGGCATCGACGTAGATGAAACCATAACGTTTGGACATTTGCGATGTACCGGCACTGACTAAGTCAATCGGGCCCCAGCTAGTGTAGCCGACCAAATCAACACCTTCATCAATCGCTTCTTTCATCTGTTTAAAATGGGCGGTGAAATACTCCATCCGGTAGTCATCATGGACTTTACCATCCTCAATTTTATCGACAGCCCCCATACCATTTTCAACAATCATTAACGGCAAATGATAGCGATCGTATAATTCAATCAAGGAGATTTTCAAGCCTTTTGGATCAATTTGCCAGCCCCATTCAGTGGAAGGCAGATAAGGATTTTTCACGCCCAATACTGTATTGCCCGGAGTTCTTTCCGCATTCGGGTCAGCAGATTCAGCCATCGACATATAATAGCTGAAGGAAACAAAATCAACAGTGTGTTCTTTTAATATTTCTAAATCACCAACAACCATTTCTGGCATAACGTGGCGTGTTTGCAAATCCTTCAAAATCATTTTTGGATATTCGCCAAAGACTTGTACGTCCGCATAGAAATCATTTTCTAAATTTTTCTTCAATGTCAGCTCGACATCCAGCGGCGCACAGGTTAATGGGTAGGTCATCAGTTTGGTCAACATACAACCAACTTGGCTGCCGGGAATTTTTGCATGGGCATCTTTGGTGACCAGTGCACTGGCTACAAATTGATGATGCAAAGCTTGGTAAATGTCCGCTTCATATTGACCAGCCGCACTTTTGTCAGGAATAATGCCAGCCGTGGTGAAGGGATGACGATGGATGCTGTCAATTTCATTAAAGGTCAGCCAATATTTTACATATTTTCCAAAGCGGTCAAAACAAACATTCGCAAAGCGGACAAAGTCGTCAACCACCCGACGATTGACCCAGCCGTTGTAATTTAAACTCAAGGCAACGGGCATTTCATAATGGGACAAGGTAACAATCGGTTCAATGTTTAACCGTTTCATTTCCTTAAAAACATTTTCGTAAAAAGCAACACCGGCCTCGTTTGGTTCCAATTCTTCGCCAGTCGGAAACAGGCGCGTCCAAGCGATTGATAAGCGCAGTGTTTTAAAGCCCATTTCGGCAAACAAAGCTAAGTCCTCTTGGTAGCGGTGATAAAAGTCAATGCCTCGGCGTTTGGGATACCATTTGTCGGTTTTATCCGCAATCGCTGCTTCAATTGATTCAGTGGTCACTTCCCAGTGGGCCGCGTAATTGGTGTTGTCAACATTGGGCTTATAAGAGGCAATATCAGCTACAGACATGCCTTTGCCGTCAACGTCCCAGCCACCTTCAACTTGATTCGCGGCAATGGCGCCGCCCCATAGAAATCCTTTTGGAAATGCATTGTTGGTCATAATATTTCTCCTTTGTATTTTACACTATTGAGATTCTTTTTTTAAGCTAAACTTATCGTTAATAATTTTGATTCATTGGTGACATTGGTATCTTCCTGCAGTGGTTCAACCGTAAATTTATCTTGATTGGTCACCACATAGATGACTGTATCATCAAAGCCGGCTGCTTGAATCGCTTGAATATCAAATTCAATCAGCAATTGGCCTTTGGTCACCCGGTCACCCGCTTGAACTTTTGGAGTAAAACCAGTACCTTGCATTTGGACGGTATCAAGGCCGATATGGAATAAAATTTCAGCGCCGCAGTCTAAACGTAAACCCAAGGCATGACCAGTTTCAAAAACCATCGTCACTTCACCGTCAGCTGGGGCGTATAATTTTCCTTCTTCTGGAACAATGCCGACACCGCCGCCGACCATGCCGCTGGAAAACACATCATCTTTAACTTCTGACAAGGGAATGACTTTACCAGTCACTGGACTCATCAATGTTTCTGTATAATCAGCTGTTAAATTTTGCGGCAAAGTTGTTTCTTCCGGGGTAGCTTCTGCTGCTTTGGCATCTTTAAAGGAAACTAAGACAAAGACAAAGGATAGCGCAAAAGAAAGACCGAAGACGACAAAAGCCCAAACTAGATTCATCGCATTACTTGGATCAGCGTACATCGTGATACTGGCTAAACCAGGTCCGACTAAGGCGAAGGCTCGAATTGCTGTAATCCCAGCAACAGCGCCGCCGATTAAACTGGAAAGCATCACGCTGTATAACACACGTTTATGGAGAATTGTCACCCCATACAAAGCAGGTTCAGTAATACCAAACAAAGCAGAAATTCCGGCTGAGATGGCTGTTGCCCGTAATTTTTTATCCTTTGTTCTCAAACTGACAGCAAAGCAGGCACCAGATTCAGAAATATTATGAGCCAATGATGCCGGCAGATAAAGCAGTTCCATCCCCAGCTCGCTCATAGAAGAAACCGCATAAGGAATCATCGCTTTGTGCATCCCGGTTACGACCATCAATGGTAAAACGGCAGCCAGTAAACCAGTTGCCACCCAACCTAAGTTTTCATACAAGGCAACAATTACACTAGAAAAGGCTGTTCCGACATTAAAGCCAAGTGGGCCCAAAACCAATAGGGCAACTGCCGCTGTTATCAACAAGCTCATCATCGGCACAAAGAAAATCCGAATGGCCTTGAAGGAATATTTGGTGAAGAATTTTTCCATAACAGAATAAAACAGAACCGTTAAGATGGCTGGAAATACTTGCGAGCCATAGTCAATGTTTTCAATACAAAAGGATAACAGGGAGGTTCCTTCTGAAATCATCGCCGTCAAGCTTGGTAAAATCATCACGCCGACAACTGAGACCGCAACAAGTTCATTGACCTTTAATTTTTTGGCGGTCGTAATCGCCACGAGAATCGGCAAGAAATAAAGGGGAGCGCCGCCGACTTGATACAAGACTTGATAAGTCGAGCTTTGGTCGCTCATCACGCCTAGCAGGGAAGCTAATAATAAAAGCGAACGTAAAATTCCGCCACCGGCAATCGCTGGAATCAAAGGTTGGAAAACTGAAATAATAAAATCAAGCACGACGGCGCCGATTTTTTGTTTTTCTTTGGGGCCATTATTTTCTGAGCCGCCAGTGTCTACTGTGTCGCCGATTATTTTTTTGACTTCATCAAAGACTTCGACAACTTCATTGCCGATGATAACTTGGGTCTGCACATTTTGGCGCACACCCATCACGCCGTCGATATTTTCCAGCGCCGCTTTATCAGCTTTCTTGCTGTCTTTTAATGTAAAACGCAATCTAGTGGAGCAGTGCTCCAAGTGGGAGACATTTTCTTTCCCGCCAATTTCTTGAACGATTTCTTTTGCTGTTTCTTGGTAGTTCATACAATCCCTCTTTTCTAATTTGTCTGCATCCACTTGGCCGAATGGACGCAAAAAAGGCAGCACTTAAATAAATCGACAGTCCATCCCTAGAGAATTAGACTAACAACTTATTTAGGTCCTGCCTGCATTACCAGTCACATGCCTGTAATTAATATGTATGTATCATAGCACAATTATTTGGAAACGCAAACATTTTTTTAAATTATTTTAGGTTGTTTGCAAAATCTGGGAATTTTTCGCTGAAATAAAGAGGCTGTTGCGAATAAAAAAACTCACGGACTCCCGCTAGAAGGAAGTACGTGAGTTAAATTTTATGTGAACCGGGCTCGCAGTGTTTAATAATATCTGCGGCGGGAATCTTTTGGTGTTGTCAGCCAGCGAACCAGCCAAATAGCTAGAGCGATTGGCAGAGCAATTTTCACAGCCACCCAGAGAATACCGCCGATTAAACCAAAGAGGATATTTAAGACAATACCTGCCACGATAAACAAACCAATAACTTTTAATATATTGACAATAGGGGATGAACTTCTCATAATAATCTGCCTCATTTCTCTTGAATTAGTATATATATACTTTAACAAGAACGCGTGTTATCGACATCCATCTAAAGACTGATTTTCTTCTCAGACCTCTTAAAAGAGTAAAATCTCGCAAAAAAAGCTGAAAAAGCCTAAAATATTAAATTAGATAATAGAGAGATGTGAGGAGATAAAAAATGTCAAAAACACGGATTGAGGCGTTTACTGATGCGGTGATTGCAATTGTCATGACTTTACTGGTGTTGGAAATCGCTACACCCAGCGAGCCAACTTGGAGTGCTTTTTTTGAGTCAGAACATAAGATTTTGGTCTATGTCATCAGCTTTGTCACCTTGGCCATTTATTGGAACAATCACCACCATATGTTTCAAATTGTTCACCGAATCAATGGTAAAGTCTTATGGGCAAACAACTTTTTGATTTTCACCTTGTCTCTGTTTCCTTTTGCGACGGCTTGGGTAGGAGAAGGCCTTTTCGCTTGGCCGCCACAAGCTGTTTACGGATTCGTCACCCTCGGCGCTAATGTGGCCTATTATATTTTAAATACGACTCTGGTGAAGGCCAACGGCAAAAATTCGGCGATTGGTGTGCTGAATAGCGACCATACGAAATTATTTATTTCGATTGGGGCCAATATTTTAGGCCTGCTCTTAGGCTACTTTGTGGCGCCAATTCTGGTGATTGACATCAATACTTTGGTACTGCTTATCTGGGCGGTGCCGCAAAAGAAAATTGAAGAAAATATCGATAAGTACGCCGGCAAATAAAAAGCCAGCTGCTCCTGTGGTCCTAAAGCAATTTAGGTTTCCACAGCGGCAGCTGGTTTTTATTTTAATAAATTAAGCTAAGCCATTATTCTGAATGACTTTTTGATACCAATAGAAACTATCTTTTTTATAGCGTTTTAAATCCTTCAAATCAAAGTCGTCCCTGTTGACATAAATAAAGCCGTAGCGTTTTTTGTAGCCTTCATGGGTACTAATCAAATCAAGGGCGCTCCACGGGCAATAGCCGAATAATTCGACGCCATCTTGAATCGCCAAGTAGACTTGTTGGATATGGTCATTCAAATAATCAATCCGGTAATCATCATGCACCTGACCATCTTCAGTCAAGACATCCTCTTGGCCTAAGCCGTTTTCCGTAATTAGCAACGGCAGCCGATAACGGCTATAAATTTGATGTGCTGTAGTTCTCAGGCCCACTGGATCAATGGCCCATTTGGAAAAAGCCGTGGTTTTCAAATGCTCGTTTTGTTCCATTTGGAAAAAGCCCGGTAGTGAAAAACCAGATTGCTGATCTTTAGCACCGCCTCCTGTGGTATTCGCTCCGGAAACGGTCATCGAATTATAATAATTAAAAGCGATGAAATCAGCGGTGCCCGCCAGCATGATTTCGCGATCTTCGTCGGTCACTCCAGGTGCTGCGTGGAGCGTTTCTAGAATATGCCAAGCCATTGTATTATAGGTGCCAAAAACTGCCGCATCCAAGAACAACCAATTGCGAATAGCCGACATATATTCTGCCGCCAGCATATCCTCTGGCGCTTCTGTTTTGGGATACACACAGGCGATGTTTGGCGCTGGGCCAATTTTGCCAGGATAATGGCCCTCATGGTAAAGCTTCATCACTTTGGCTTGCGCTACTAGCATATGGTGATTGCCCTGAAAGACATCCTTCCAATCGGCTTGCTCTCCGCCGATGGCTGCACCGGCAAACACCAACATATTTTGTTCATTAATGGTCTGCCAATAGTTGATTCGATCACCAAAGTTATCAAAAAGCACTTGGCAATATTCGACAAAAGCATCAATTGTTTTCCGATTACTCCAACCGCCTTGGGCTTGTAGCGAAGCCGGCAAATCAAAATGAAAAACCGTTGGAATAGGTTCGATGCCATTAGCCAGCAGCTCATCAATTAAGTCCTGATAAAATTGTAGCCCCGCAGGATTGAGTTTGCCATTTGGCAGCACCCGCGTCCAAGCAATCGAAAAACGATAAGCCTTCAAGCCCAATTCTTTAAATAATTGAACATCTTCTTTCATCTGATGATAGTGATCAGAGGCAACCTTAAAATCCGTGGTCCCCGGAACTGGCGGCCGGACATCTTGAACGGACGGCTCCTTGCCATCTTCATTCCAAGCCCCCTCCACTTGATAAGCACTGGTGGACGCCCCCCATAAAAAATCCTTTGGAAAAGTATTCATGCAAACGCTCCTTTCGTTGATAACTCTATTATAAAATAGAATCCGCTTACTTTGTAGTGTTGAGTTAGGTTGTTCTGCTAGACGTTGAAAATTTAAATCATTGTATTCGATATGTCAGCAGGATGAGCTGCACTTGGCTGAATATAAAAGATTATTGCAATCAAGTACATCTGTTGGTTTTACGATGAAGTATTAAGCAGCTAAAAGAAATTATCGTCTCATCAGTTAATCAAATCAACTGAATTCAAAATTAGTATTCTTTTAAACAAGGGATAATAAATAATAATGACCGTAATTAAAACGTTTTCTATTTGAATGTTAACAAATCCAGTTGCCTGCGTTCACTTTTTTTATAGATTTAGCTAAAAACGACAGAGGCGGATAGTGAGTTTCGTTTTTTAGTTAAATTATTATTTTTTGAAAGATTTTTAAAGAAAACCGCTTTGTTTTTTTCATATTTCAATAATTTTTATGCTATTGAATCTAGGGAGTAAGAAAAAAACAATTTGCTAAAAAGCAGATGCAAGTCAAGGTTTTGACGAAAAAAGAGCCGGGGAATAGACTAATGAACGTACTCAGTCGTACAAAAATAAAGGAGATGTTTATTTATGTTTAAAAAAGCAATTATTAGCGGGGTTAGCCTTGCAGCCTTAACAGTTTTATTAGCCGCTTGTGGATCAAGCACAACTTCATCCAGCTCAAGCAGCACAAGTGAATCGACTTCTATGAGTTCTTCCATGAGCACTAGCTCTTCTAGTGAAGCAACTGCTACTGGCGCAACAGCTGGCGAAATTATCGGTAGCGACACAAGTTCAGATGGTTCTGCAACAGAAATTACATTACCAGGCGATACAGTAACTTTTGAAGTGCCGGTTTCTAGCAGCGAAGAATATTTACACTTTGCCTTTATGCACGCAGCTTCTGGTGAAAAAGGTTGGTACTTTGCTCCTGAATCTGAAGACGGTATTGCTTTGAGCTCTTCAATGTTTGAGGATACTGACACAGTGGATATCACTGACCAAATCGCTTTGTTTGCCGCTCCTGATGCAACGACTTCAACCGCTGTGACAGCTAACGATGGCGATTTAGTATATGGTACTTCTGATAACTACTTGAAAGCTACTGTTACGATGGAAAATGATATGTATGTAATCACCATTGAAAATACTTCAACCGGCGACTACGAAACTCCATTCTCTTCTGGCGTTTGGGAAGTTACTGATATGAAAGAAACAAGCTTTGACCACACTGCCTCTGCCGCTCTTTCTACATTGGCAACCTCTGGTAAACGGGCTGACCTTTACACAGAAGTCAAAGATGACTTGAACTAATCAGACCTGTTATTAAATAAAAATTGAGAGAGGATTCTCCTTTTTCAACTCACCTGTAACTCATTGGCTAAGGCTAATGAGTTACTTCTTTTTTATTTTGGTAGTATACTGGCAACACGAATCAGGACAGGAGGATGACCCATGAAAAAATATGATAATATTATTATCGGCTTCGGCCAAGGACCTAAAGTATTAGCTAATACCATGACCGCCCACGGAGAAAGTGTGGCTGTGATTGAGGCAAGTCGTGAGCGCTATGGAGGTACCTGTTTCACAATAGGCTGTATTCCTTCTAAGGAACTTTTGTATGCTTCACAACATCCTGATCAAGCACTCTCGCAAAAAGAAAATTATCGTCAAGCCGTGCTAGAAAAAATGGCGACCGTTGAGAATTTACGTTCCGTCGGTTACCATATGATTGCTGATGGCGGAGCAGATATTATTAATGGCAAAGGCTCTTTTGTTGATGAGCATCATGTAAAGGTGACGGATGTGGCTGGTAACGAAACCGTCTTATTTGGAAAACGAATTATTATTAATACCGGCGCCACCACCGCTTATCCCGAAATCAACGGATTAAAAGACAGTAAATATGCATATGATAGCACTAGTATTATGGAATTAATTGATTTGCCGGATCGTTTAACCATTATCGGTGGCGGCGCCATCGGTTTGGAAATGGCGACGATTTATAATAACTTTGGTACGCAAGTCACTGTTTTAGACACTTACACAAGCTTTTTGCCGAAATATGACCGGGAAACTGCCGACGCAATTTTAGCAAATTTGACTGCAGAAGGCATTCGGATTTTCTCAGGCGCAACGATTGAAGAAATTGTTGATGGCTCCCATGATGCTGAGGTATTATTTACCCTTGGAGAAAAAGAACCCCTAAGCATTAAAGCCGACGCAATTTTAGTTGCTACCGGCCGGCGTCCACAAACCGAGGGCTTAAATTTGGCAGCGGCGGGTGTCGAGTACGATGATAAAGGTATCAAATACAACGACCATTTGCAGACTAATATTCCTCACATCTTTGTTGAAGGAGATGTCAAAGGCGGTGGCCAATTCACCTATATTTCTCTTTCTGATAATCGCATTATTGCGGACTTTTTATACGGTGAAAAACAGCTGACCGTCTCCAAAGAACAAGCGGTCTATCCACTAGTTTTGTTCTTAAACACACCAGTGGCTTCAATCGGTGTCCATGAAGAACAAGTTGACAAAGCCAATGTTTTAACGAGCTTTTTACCGGCATCAGGCACACTGCGTTCAAGAATTACCGGTGATACCACAGGATTTATGAAAACCGTGGTGGACAAGGAGACTCACCAAATTCTAGGCGCAACGCTGTATATTGAAAATTCGCCAGAGGTTATTAACTTACTCAGCTTAGCTATGAGAGAAAATTTGCCTTATGAATCACTGACGAATTTAACATACAGCCATCCAGTTACGAGCGAAATGTTATTTTTCTTATACAATAGCTTAGCCTAAGGAGTTCGATAAATTTATCATTAATAAACAAGTCAAAATTTTAGCTCAGCGGCTATTGTCGTTGGGCTTTTTTGTAGACAAATAAATTTCGGTTAAGCTGGTAGGTGTGGTATGAAAAAAATATTAGCATTAAAAAGCCCCACCCATGTTTATAGTATAATAAATCAAGTAAGGATAGAAACTGAGCCACTATGATTCTTAAGGAGTAAACGGGTTGAGTAAATTTTTCAAAAAGTCATTGTCAAAAAATATCGGGATTATTTTTCTTGTTAGTCTGATTTTAGTGTTGCCGCAAATTATTTCCGGTAAGATGATTATCGGGTCGGATGCCCTCTTCCATTTCAATCGCTTCTTTGACACGGCGCAGCAGATTGAACAGCAGGACTTCCAGTTTTTCATTTCCGTCTACGGCTTTCAACAGACCGGCCGAATAGTCACGCCCTTGTATTCACAGATATTTTCTTATCTCTTTGGTCTGATTTTGCTGCTGTGTCAGTCATGGTATAAGTTTCAAATTATTACCAATTTTCTGCTCTTTTTAACGGCAGGATTGTCGCTGTATTTTTTATTAAGAAAAATGGTAATAAGAGAACGGCTGGCAAGGAATTTCAGTTTAATTTATATGACAACCTACGCAGTTTCTTATTGGGTTATCCGGCAAGGGTATTCGAGCTGGGGAGCGGCTTTGCTGCCGCTGTGCTTGATTCCTTTGATTGATTTAATCAAGGCGCAGCAATTTAGACCGCTGCCAATCGCATTTTCAATGGCAGTGATGTTCCAGTTGCACTTTTTATCTAGTGTTTTTCTGGCGATACTCTATTTATTTGCCTATCTATATTGTTTTTCTAAAAGGGAAAATAAACAACGGTTACTGTTCCAACTGCTATTCTCTGTAGTAATTTTTTTGCTGCTGACGGCAAACGTCTGGTACTCATTGGGGACGATTTATAGTGAAAATCAGCTTGTGCAGCCCTTTATTAATCGGGGGATTTATAACCAAACAATCACAAGTAGCAGCTGGTATTGGTTGATTAATCCGTTTATTTTGCCGATTATCATTCTGCTTGTTCTGCTGCTTAGCTTCAAAAAGTTTAAAATTTTTTCAACGTTAAATAAGTTCTTTACGCTATCGTTTGTTTTCTTTGCCGTTTTATCATCAAATTTATTTCCGTGGAAGTTTTTATATGAAATGGATTTTGTTATGGTGCAGACAGTCCAATTTCCTTTTCGTTTTTTTGTGCCAGCAACGATTTGTTTGTTGTGTGGGCTGGCCTTATCAATTTCTGAACACCAGCTGACTTGGTTGAAAAAATATCAAAAGCTGGCACCTGTCGTGGTTGGGCTATGTATTAGTCATTCGTTGATTTTATACACGGTGACTTTGTCAGATTGGGACAATGAAGATGCTTCGTTTATCAACAGCGGTCAGCATGTTTTTTTAGCCACAGATGATTTTCAGCAGATTAAAGATTCGTTTTATCGTGATGATTTGTCATTGTCGTTGGCTTTGGTTGAAAAATCAACACCAGATTATCTGCCTTTATATTCTATTGAGAAGAAAAACAATTATGATCTTTATGAGGAATATATTTTGTTCAATGAAAAACAATTTTCAAAGCAGGTGAAAGACGGCCAGCTGATTGTTCAATGGACTAGTGGGACAAATGATGAGGAAGTCATTGTGCCTGTCATAAAATATCAGCAAACCAAATTAATCTTTAATGATCAGGAGCTGACAGCTGCTCTGCTGACAGAAATAGGCAATCCAATTATAAAAAGTCAGTTGGGAGAAAATACGCTAATTCTCTCTTATTAGTAGGTGATTCAGTTGGAAATTTGACCAAGTTAAAAAAGAATGACATGAACATTTTTATTATGACCTGTGCAAAATTATTCTGAATTGAAATATAAAACAACCCTACCAATCCAACGACATTCATGAAACTAGTGGTGGAAATTGGAGCTAGTTGGTGTGAGTTACTTTATCATAGTAAAAAAAATATTATACCAATAGACTTAAGAACGTTAATATAATAAATCTAGAGCAATTATCGATAGGCATATAGAGATTATTGATAGCGAGCACTTAATTTCTTTTGATGACTATCCATAATCTCTTCTAAGGAAATTTGATATTTGTCCGCAATAATAAATAAATTATCTAAAACGTCTCCTAGTTCTTCTGTCAGATTTGCTAAATTTTCCTCGTCACTAGTAGCTATTTCGTCAGGTCGATCACGACCAATTTCAATTGTGCGAATTGCCCGGCAGATTTCGCCTACCTCTTCCGACAAAAAATTGGAACGGATGAAGGGATTATATTGATACCAATTGCGTTCCTTATAAAATTCGCTAATCCATGCTTGGTATTGGGTAATGTTCATGTTGTTTTTCCTTTCAATGACATTTCTTTAAATGGTATACTAAAAAAATCAGAAAAGAAAGAGGATGGGGCATGAATATTACTGTTTATTGCGGTGCTAGTGTTGGCAACGCCGATACTTATTCCGAAGCTGCAATTCGACTGGGAAAGTGGATTGCCAAAAATCAATACACTTTAATTTTTGGTGGAGGAAAGGCCGGCTTGATGGGAATTATTGCCGATACTGTCCTAGAAAATGATGGAAAAGTCAAAGGAATTATGCCAACATTTTTACAAGAAAGAGAGCTGGCACATCCAAAACTGACGGATTTGGAAATTGTTGATGACATGGCTACCCGAACCAAAAAAATGATACAACTGGCGGATGCTTGCATTGCGCTTCCCGGTGGGCCTGGCACATTAGAAGAAATTACCGAAGCAATTTCTTGGTCAAGAGTGGGGCAAAACGATGCACCTTGCATTTTGTTTAATGAAGGCGACTATTATCAACCTTTAGAAAAAATGTACGACGATATGGTCAATCAAAAATTTTTAAGTTCCAACGATCGGGATAAAATTTTGTTTTCTGCTGATTTGACTGAAATTGAACGTTTTATCAAAGATTATCAGCCGCCCCAAGCTCGAAAATATTAATTTGCTGAATTAAATCAATGGTATTCTTTTGGCTTTAAGTCCGTCAATATAAAAAAGGATTTAACTGATATAATCATCCTTACACATGGTAAAACCTTGATTTGAAAGTATGTAAACAAATATGTACACTTAAAAATACGGCTATGTATCGGATAACAGACAGACAAAAAAGTGATCTCATGCTAACTTGAAATCATTGAGGAGATACAAAATGAACTTTAGCAAACAATTAAAAAAATATCGTGAACTAAATCATTTTTCTCAAGAAACATTGGCTGAAAAAATATATGTTACGCGTCAAACTATTTCGAAATGGGAAAATGATAAAAGTTACCCAGATATTCATAATTTAGTGGCTTTAAGTGCTCTATTTGGTATTTCCTTAGATGAATTAGTAAAAGGAGACTTGAAATCAATGGAAAATGAACTAGCGAAATCAAAATTCAACTTTTGGACATGGAATTTGCAACTATTCTGTCTACTAACCCCACTATCCATAGGGCCTGTATTCAAACTTTGGGGGATTAAAGGACTCTATTTACCTCTATTCTTTGCGATTTGGTTAATAATATCAGGAGCAAAGACAGAGAAAATAAAAAGGGTAGAGAATTTAAAAACTTACTCTGAGATACTCGCTTTCGTAGGAGATAAAGAACAACCGGAAAAACATGTGATAAATAAAGAATTAGACAATATGAGCATTTCAACTTTATTGACTGTTATGTTAGTTATCATTATTTTTTTAGTATTGATGGCTACTAGTTTTATAATTTTTAATTAACACTTTCATAAAATGTCGATTAGACGAGTAGCCCACCAGACCAACGTTTGGCGGGCTTTTACTTGTGAAAATGACGTTTGATTCATTGGTCTAAATAATAAATGCCTGGCATTACTGATTTTGTAAGCAGAAACAATTAGTGAAATAAAATTTTCAGTAGAGAACTACGTGTAATTTAATTATCTTGATGCAGCTGAATATGGTCTGCGATAGGAGTAGATTAGCTCAGGGTTTAGTATACTAAATTTCATAATATAAAAATTTCTAATCTCCACCATTTTTACAGATGGTGCTCTCTTGTTTTCACTTGAACAGAAACACATTATAATTTTTTACTTGTTCAAGACAAAGGGTCTTAAAGTCAGAGAGAATGTTTTTTTATTACCAACTAATAATCCAGAGCATTCATCATGAGACGCCAAAAGAAATTGCGAGTCATGATCAAAAATAACATTGGGGATAAGTGAAAAGCGCTAATCAGAAAAAACTCTGCAAACTGCTTCACTCATCAAAAAAGTGTATATCAAGGAGCTTTTTAGTTACTAATGATAGCTCCTTTTTTTGTCTAAACTTTTGCCAAATATTTTCTTATTAGATATAATTTCCATATGGAAATTATATGGAGGTGTACTTATGAATGACTTATCATCTGCTTTAAAAAATTTGCAATGTGAATTAGTTGCAGAAAGAAATATCAGAAATCCTCAAAATATTACTTGGTTACAATACGATATTTTAAATGCTTTGAGTAATGGAAAAGAGGAACTTCCTTCTGAAATCAGTATCTTACTGGGAATTACCAGAGCAAAATTATCTAAGGCTTTAAAAGAGTTGAAGGCGATGCACTATGTGCAGCAAAAGCCAAGCGAAAAGGACGGCAGAGAATTAGTGACCTTTCTTACTGAGGAAGGAAACCAATTACTTGTCGATATAGGTAAAGGACATTCACAGCTTGAACAAGTTGCTAATGTTGTCTTTGATGCAGAAGAAAAAGAAATATTTAGGCAGTTGGCGGAGAAATATCTTCAAGGGTTGAGATTAGAAAGGAAGCAGGAACATGACTAATTTCATTTCTATTTCAGGTGCTAGGAGTAATAATTTAAAAAATGTTTCTCTTAAGATTCCCAAATATAAAATAAACGTAGTTACTGGTATTTCAGGATCAGGTAAGTCTTCCTTAGTATTTGATACAATAGCTGCTGAATCTCAAAGATTATTAAATGAAACATACTCTAGCTATATTCAGCAGCTTCTACCCCACTTTCCGCAACCAATTGTTGATAGGATAGATAACTTACCAGTCTCTATTGTTGTCAGTCAAAAAAAGATTGGCGGAAACTCACGCTCGACTGTGGGAACGATTACAGATATTTATGCTGGATTGAGATTACTTTTTTCAAGAATTGCTATACCATTTATTGGGTACTCCATGAACTATTCTTTTAATAATCTGCAAGGGATGTGTGAGGAATGCAAAGGATTGGGTGAAACAAAACAGATTGATGTGAAAAAATTGATTAATGCTGATAAATCGTTGAATGAAGGAGCTATTAATTTTCCAACTTTTCAACCCGGCGGCTGGCGATTGACTAGATATACTGAATCTGGAAATTTTGATAATAACAAAAAAATTAAAGATTATAGTGAAACAGAGTTAAATCTGCTTTTAAATGATTCTGGCAGTTCTCCCCTTAAGCCAACAGAAAAATGGCCTAAAACCGCAAGTTATATTGGAATTATTCCAAGAATCACTAAAAATTTTATTGAAAAGGATGCAGGTAAATACGTTCAGCAATTAGATTATATACTTGAAGTCACTGAATGCCCCGAATGTCATGGTACCAGAGTAAACAAACGTGTTCGTTCTGCAAAAATAAACGGAAAATCTATAGCAGATTGTGTTGAAATGACAATTCCTGAATTAATGGAATTTATTCAAGCAATTGATGCCCCAACTGTGAAGATAATTGTGACAGACTTACTAAAAAAATTAGACAGTTTAATAAATGTTGGATTGGGCTATTTATTTCTCAATCGTCCGACAAACACACTCTCTGGTGGAGAATCCCAGCGAATAAAGATGACTAAGCATTTGAATAGTGCACTGACTGATGTGGTTTATATCTTTGATGAGCCAAGTATCGGTTTGCATCCAGAAGATATCCAAGGAATTGCCAAATTGATACAAGGCTTAAAGAATAAAGGAAATACGGTTATTTTAGTCGATCATGATCCAGATATTATAAAAATTGCCGATCATGTTGTCGAAATTGGCGAAGGTGCCGGCAATAAAGGTGGGGAAATCACGTTTGAAGGGACTTACCCAGAGCTGTTAAAATCGGCAACTCTCACTGGAAAAATGTTATCTGAAATTGCCAGCGTAAATCTTTTGCGAAAACAATTTTCAACCTATTATTCTTTAGAAAATGTTAGCTTGTACAATGTTAAAAATGCCTCTGTTAAAATCCCTAAACATGCATTCACAGTTGTGACTGGCGTGGCAGGCTCTGGCAAAAGTACTTTAATTCGGTATCTTTTTAAGCAGAAGTATCCTGAGGCTAGTATTTTAGACCAAAGCCCAATCAGTGGTACGGTGCGCTCTAATGCTCTGACTTATCTAAATGTGTTTGACAAAGTCAGACAGATTTTTGCTGAGCATTCTGGCAAAAGTATGTCGTTATTTAGCTACAATGGCCAAGGCGCTTGCCCTGTTTGTAAAGGAAAAGGTTTTTTGAAAATTGATTTAGCTTATATGGGAGACGTTCATCAAATTTGTGAAAAATGTCATGGAAAGAGATACAACGACGAGGCGCTTTCTGTAATGTGGCAAGGCTTAACTATTTACGACTTGCTACAATTATCAGTAGCTGAAGCTAAAAATCTTTTTGTAGACTATTCTCTGCATGCTGCCATGCAAGACCTTGTCAATGTTAGCCTCAGCTATATTAAATTAGGCCAGGCATTAGATACTTACTCCGGTGGTGAGCTTCAAAGATTAAAAATGGCCAAAATTATTCGCCATAGTACTTCTGATTTACTGATATTAGATGAGCCTTCCACCGGATTGCACGAAAGTGATATAAACTATTTACTTGCCTTATTTAACAAGCTTTTGGAAAGTGGAAAAACAGTTATTGTGATGGAGCATAATCTAAAAATTATCAGTAAAGCTCAATGGATTATTGATATGGGCCTGGGTGGCGGCATCTCGGGAGGGAACGTACTGTTTGAGGGGTATCCCATTGATTTACTAAAAATAGATAACTCCTACACAGCAAAACATTTAAGAAGATATCTTGAAGGAAGCTAGCCTACTAACGAATAATTTCATGAATTCGCTACAAACACTTCCTAATTTCACAAAACTAAGTACACATAAAATTCACACTTACAGGTTATTATTAACTCATCCCAATAAAACAAACCCAAATAAAACACTTTTTCATTTTTTACTCCTAAACCCATCGGTCCCCGCCGATGGGTTCCCTTTTTGTCTTCAGAAAAAGGAACTTTTTCTGAAGAGTATCGGGCCGCATACAGTTCAACTAGTAGTGAACAAAAGATTCTCTAGGCATGAAGGAAGTTGAACTAGCATCCTAACCCATCGGTCCTCGCTGACGGGTTCCCTTTTGTCTTCAGAAAAAAGGAACTTTTTCTAAAGAGTATCGGACGCATACAGTTCAACTAAGTTTCTATCAATTTCCCACTAAAAATCTAAACATAATTGTATGAGTAAAGGCCTTCAATGAAGTTGCTTTTCATTTTTCTTAAGGGGAGGACTGTTGGAATTCTAAATTTCCATTTCTGTCCTCGGGCATTGAATTGCCAAGTTGCTGAAGCAAACAAATTTTCCTTCAAGGTACTATTTGTTATCTCTGAGAAGTTGAATTCTACTTTTTGAATTAGTTGATTAGATATTTTACTGATGAATAAAATAGACAATTGATCAGGGCTTAACAAAAGAACAGCTTGCTCTGTGATGACAGATAGACCCCTTGCTTCAGCGTAGCAAGGAAGCATATTCGCTTGACCATGTAATTTTTTTAACTCAATGATGACAGATTCTCTTAAAATAATTATTTTCGCTCACCTCAGTCTGATTATACCAGATTGACAGTAGTGAGAATCTCATTTCAATTGGTGGACATATTTCATTTTCTTGGGAAACTCGAAAACACATATTATGAATTTTTACGCACTATTCAAAACGAATTTTCTTTTTTTGGTTAAAAATATTCAAATAAAACGAAGGTGGCTTGAATCTGTTAAATTTTTGTTGAATACTTGATTTAAACTCATTTGTGTGGGAGGGTTTATATGAAAAAGCTTATTTTGCTAACGGCTTCTCTGCTTCTTTTCTCAGGATGCAAGTCAATTGATAGTTCGCAAACAGACTATAATACTGATACTTCAACTAACAGCTCAATAAACAATGCTACTAGTGACTCTGATTCAAATAGTTCTGATAATAATAAAATTATATCTGATTGGGGAGTGATAACGAACGAAGAACGGCTGATACAATTTATCGACAATTTTGAGCAAAATACTGCGGATAAGATTATTATCGAAAGTTACACGATTGAAGGTGAGCCTATCTTTCAAACACTCGTTTATGATGGGACACAAATAGAATTGATAGAAGATTATTCTTACGATAGTTACCAAAATCAACCTGAGCTTACATCCAAATACTATAATCGAATTATTTTCCGAAATGGTCAGTATATATTACAAGACACAGATAATGAAGCAGAGTTTCTGCTTATTCAATTAGCTGAAGAAACAACGGACACCTTAGAATAAGCAAGTCTAATTTCTCTAGTTAAAAATATCAGTTTATCTAATCTGCATTAAGTTATCCAGCCTGCTAAAGATTATTTAGCGGGTATTTATATCCGGTTTTTTAGAAAATTTCCACACACTGAATATGAATAGCTCACCTAACATGAATAATCTTCCATGCTATTAAGGAGTTACTCACTGATTTCATTTCTTATTTTGCTCTATCCTCCTAACTTTAATTTTTTTATTCTTGTATTTTTTTAATTCTTCAAAGCCAACTCAACCAATCTTAATTCAATTTCCCAAAATGAAAGTTGTGATTTTGAATATTTTCTGAAAAATGAGACTAAAGTACCATAGTTTTTCATTTTGATTATGGGAAAATGAAAGAGTAATGAGAAACTAAAAGGACAAAGGAGATAAAAAGATGTCAGTATTAACTGCAACAGAGCTGAAAAAAGTTTATGGCTCAGGCCAATCAGCTTTTCAAGCTTTACGAGGAGTCAATATTTCAGTAGAAAAAGGTGAGTCTGTCGCCATTGTTGGTAAAAGTGGTTCTGGTAAATCCACTTTGATGCATATTTTAGCCTTATTGGACAAGCCCACTTCTGGAGAAATTTTATTATTAGGAAACGATGCGACGAAAACCAGTAAAAAACAAATGAATCATCTGCGGAATCAAACATTTGGGTTCGTTTTTCAACAATTTTTCATGAATACTAAAGATACCGTCTTAGAAAATGTGATGCTGCCATTAAAAATTGCTGGAATTTCTGGTAAGCAACGCAGAGAAATGGCGCTGGCGGCTTTGGAAGCCGTTGAATTAGACGATAAAGCCAAAAATAAAGCGAATGATTTATCTGGTGGACAAAAACAAAGGGTCTGTATTGCGAGAGCAATTGTCAATAATCCTGAAATTATTTTTGCGGACGAGCCTACAGGAAATTTAGATTCTACTACTGGAGATAAAATTGAGGAGATGTTATTCAATTTGAATAAAGAAAAGGGCATCACCTTGATTATTGTCACCCATGATCCAGATTTAGCTGCTCGATGTGATCGTCAAATTCATATCAAAGACGGCTTAGTTGTGGAGGGAGAATAAAATGAAATTATTGGATATTTTAAAATCAGGAAGTTCAAATTTATGGCGGAATAAAGGGCGGACAATTTTAACCATTATTGCCATTTTTATTGGTGCCTTTACGATTGCTTTAACAAGAGGAATTAATGTTGGGGTGAACACTTACATCGATCAGCAGGTCGCCGGTGTTGGTGGAGAAAATCAGATGATGGTGCAACCGGCTTATGAATCTGGTAACAGCGATGGCCCAAGCGAATATGAAGAAGGCGAACAAGGAACTGCTGAAGCGGATTATCTTACTCAAAGTGATTTGGATAAAATTGCTGAGATTAAAAATATCGAAAGTGTTGAGCCTATGCTTTTGCCAAGCATCGATTACATTCAAGGAAACACGGATAAAAAATATGTTCTTAACAGCATGATGGATATGGATTTATCGATTGAGTTAGAAGCTGGGGCGGCGATTGATAGGAATGATTCAGCTTACCAGATTTTATTAGCACCAGAATATTTAGACAGCTTAGGCTTTTCCTCTGCTGAAGATGCAGTTGGCAAAACAGTTACTTTAGCGGCCACTGATCAAGGGACTGGTGAACAGGAAACCGTTGAAGCCACTATTGTAGGAGTGCGTGCAGCTAGTTTGATTAATGGCGGACAATCAATTATCAATGAGTCTTTAGCGGAAGATTTATTGGCAATTAACGAAGATGGTTTACCCAATACTTTAACTGGTAGATATTATGGCGCTACTGCTACTATGAAAGACGGTCTAAGCGATGAAGAAGTAGCGGACATTGAATCAGCATTAACTGATGCGGGCATGATGGGAATGACCGTCGAAGAAGAAATTGGTTCCATTCGCAATGTCATCAACGCGATTACGGCTGTCTTGACGATGTTTGGTGGCATTGCTTTGTTAGCAGCCAGCTTTGGCATTATTAATACGCTGTATATGTCCGTTCAAGATCGGACTCGTGAAATTGGTTTAATGAAGGCGATGGGCTTAAGCAATGGGAAAATTTTCTTAACCTTTAGTGTGGAAGCTTTATTGATTGGTTTCTGGGGTTCCGTGTTAGGAATTTTGGGGGCCATAGGAATCAGCGGATTAATTAATAATTGGGCGCAAGCTTCCTTCTTGTCAGGCTTAGATGGTTTAACTTTATTGCAGTATAATCCAGCCTCAATTGTGATGATTATCGTGGTAATTATGCTAATTGCTTTCTTAGCAGGGACTTTCCCAGCTAACCGCGCAGCCCGTCTAGATCCGATAGAAGCATTACGGTATGAGTAAATAAAATAGATATGAAAATGAAAGCCAGCAGAATCAGTGATGATTTCTGCTGGCTTTTTTGAATTCCTAGTGTTGAAATAAACAATGCTCACTTATCAGAAAAGTTATCTTAGAGGTGTTTATTTCCGTCGGACAGTCTCATTTCGATATGTGGCGTCCCTTCAAAGATAAATTGAGTGCCTATTTTTTTAAATCCATGCCGTAAATAAAATGGAGCGACTTGGATTTGAGCTTCCATCTCGATAGGGAGCTCCGGCCATTTTTGCTTTTGCAAAAGCAAAATCTGTTCAATTAGGCGATTGGCTAAGCCTTGTCCCCTGTGATTTTCAGAAACAACGAAGCGACCAAATGTTAGATAGTCTGGTTTTAGAAAAACTCTGGCATAGGCAGCGACTTCCACTTCATCCGGTGCTTGATAAAAAATATGGTAGGCTGATTTATCATAGATATCTGCTTCATGGTAAATTCTTTCTTGCGCCACCACAAAGGTATCAATCCTCAGCTTCATAATTTCAAAAAATTCAGTGCTGGATAAATCAGCAAGTTTTTTAATCTTCCACATTTAAGATGCCTTCTTTCGAAAAAAGAGATATAATGATAGTTGTAAATTCAACTATTAGGAGATGCTTTTATGAATGAAATTGAAATTTTTCGTCTTATTGGTGCCATATCAAGACAAGCCACAACCGCAATCAATCAAAAAGTGAAACAATTAGGTCTTGATAATAATCTATTTTTATATTTACTCAGAATCATAGAAACCGAAGGGCTCACGCAGCAAGAACTAGCGGAAAAAGTTAAGGTGGATAAAACGACTTTAAGCCGTGCGCTAGCAAAATTAGAAAAACAAGGGTACATTACTAAAAAAGCTAGCCAGTCAAATAAAAAATTTAACGAACTCTTTCCTACAGAGAAAGCAAAAGGATTGTATAATCAGATTTTTTCTCTTGAAAGAAACTATATTGCGCAAGCTTTTTCAGAAGTGTCGCCATTAGATCGAGCCGATTTATATCGAATTCTTGAAAAAATTCAATCATCAATGACCTAACAAGATTGTACTTTATTACGGTTGCATTTGCAACTAAAAGAAATTTCAAATGTTGATACTAATCTTCTTTGTGGAATAAGGCATAGTAAGCAGACTATCCTTGATTGAAAATTTGTAAAAATTTCATATTCGATTTGATTAAATAGAAGCCAAAGACAACGTAGATAATCAGTAGCACTCCAACCGTAAGGAAAGTTCGTTCTAGTGAGCCCTCTTTACTTGATAGAAGCAAATAAATTAAATAATGTGTAGAGAAGCATCGTCATGTAAATGGACTGAGTCTTAAGGTATAAAAGAGCCAAAATAATTCCTAACAAAAGAGCATTAACGATTTGCAGCAGGACTAAAACTAACGGAAATTCTGGATTAATACCACTTGCTGCATGCAAGAGACCAAACACGATATTATAGAATACAACGTAAACTTTTTTGTTGTCCTTACGGCTACATTTTTCCCGCAAATTCAAATACTACGAATACAATTAATTCTTCTTGTAATATTGGTTTAATATTTTAGCCAAGTCTTTTGGATTTTCTTCATTTACAATATGTCCAACGGATTCCATGATTTCTAGTTTTGCCTGATTAATATTCTCCTCGAAATAGTACGCAGATTTTAGATTAGCACGATCTTTTTTTCCACATATAATTAAAGTTGGGCATTTAATAGTTCTTACTTCACTGCTAAAGTCCAGTTCCTTCATAGAATTTCCCAAAATAAATGTTTGTTTTTTATTAAACGCCATGTTTTGAAATACCGATTTTGGTAAGAACTTAAAAATCTTATTTTGAATACTAAACATAACTCGTGGTACTTTGTGTGGTGTACCTATTAGCACAAGCGTTCTTACTTTTTCCGGGTAATCCAAAGCATAGTTTAGTGCCAAAATACCACCTAATGAGATACCGCATAAATCGAGTTCTTCATCCATCTCGTTATAGTAATTTGCAAATGCAGTATAAAGGTTAGTATAGGTTGCTTCTTTTTCATTAAGAATTTCAGATAGGTTAGGGGACAATATATCGTGCTTATTTTCCAAAAATGTAATTGTTTCATTCCAACTAGTAGCTTGATGTCCTGAGCCGTGAATCAAAATTTTTTTCAATGTAGGCCTCCTCATAATCTCTATCTTGTATCTTGTTTATCTCAATACTATCATAGCAGAATTGATTTTGGCAGCTGAGTAATGAAAGCTCAGTTTTGAAATATTATTTTTGAGGCGTAGTAAATGAGCGCTAATAGAGAGTGAAAAATTTTTTGAAGGATAATTGCGTGTTAGGACGACTGCGGGGAGGATTGTTAACTAAGTCAAGGGTTAGTAGATTCGTAACTCTCAAGGAATCTAGCAAATAAAACTAGCAGTCAGTATAATTAAGGTAAAAGTTTTCTAGGAGGGCTATTGATGAATGACTTTTTTGTTTGGTTAAGTAATCAAGATGTTTCCATCCAATATCTTTACGAAAAAATGCTTTTCAAAAATGATAATCTGGAGAAACAAGCTTTGATAGCAACACAAGGGTATGGAAATTTTTTGTTGGCTCAACAAAATTCCGATGGTCATTGGGGAAAATATTATTATCAACCCAAGTGGACTTCTACTCATTACACGGTACTGCAGTTAAAAGAATTGGGGTTACCTCAGGACAATTCTATTTGTGTTGAAATGGTCCAGCGAATGTTCACTGAATGCCAATTAAAAGATGGTGGGTTGAATTTAGCGAAATCCAAGTTACCAAGTGATATCTGTGTTGATGGTATGATTCTAAACTATGCAAGTTACTTTATAGCCAGTGATGAGAGGTTGTTTCTTCTAGTAGATTCGGTTTTGCAAAAACAAAAAGAAGATGGTGGCTTTACTTGGCTTCAACAAAAAAATAGCGATCCTCATTCGACAATTTGTGTTCTTGAGGGGTTAGCCTCATTTTGTCGTTATGTTCAGTTTCCTTATCGGCGTAAGGAAATTGAAGCTGCAATTAACAGAGGATTAAGCTATTTCTATATGAATAATCTATTTTTAGAAAATCGAGAATACCGGAAAGTAGCTTATCCATTTCGTTACTTTTACAGCATTTTTCGTCTACTTTTATTTGCAGCAGATTTGGGTTTGACAGATAGAGCTTCACTTACGGACGGGATGAATTGGTTTTTAAAAAAAGAAACTCCCCCATTCGTAAAACTTGAAAAAGAATATCGTGGACAGCAATTTATTCATTTCTCAAATAAAAAAGAGATCAATCCTTTTTTAACTATTTACGGTGAATTTATACGGGAAAGTTTTGCTACAACGAAAAAAGTATCATTGTGAATCAGCTAATGACAGACTCCACCTACTCTGAAAATCTTGCATCCACTAAAGATTTTTTGGCGGTCCCTGTAGATGACTAAGATGATTTATCTCCAGTCGATTTTGTTATCTTGTTTAAATAAAAAACAATTATCAGGGAAAAAATTGCGGCTACAAAAATGATACAATTTTGAATCAGTTGATCAGTCACTGCTACTCCCTTATTTAATACTAATGATATAGGAGCTCTACTGGTCAACATTACAATAACCAGCAGAGCCATATCCAACATTAGAAAATATTGAGACAAATCCTTTTTCATGTAAGTTACCCCCTTTATTAACTTAAAATTTGAACTATTTATAGAAATTCCACAAAAACAGATTTTCTTTGAGAATAATCAAAATGAGAAATAAAATAAGATATTTAAGCAAGGTAGTTTCTAGTTTAGAAGATAGTATTATTTATACTCATTGTAGAGTTCAAAAAATAATCTGCAGGCCACTGGTCATCAGGCGATAAATTTAACAGGACCATAACTCATTTTAACAAACACATTATTTGCCAATAAATGTTTAATATACCTAATCTAAATTGAATCTTCTTCAGTATAATTTTATTTACCGCCAGAAGTTCGTTCAATTGGATGAATGATGCCGAGTGTCTCGCTATACCGTCGTTATGACATGGCGGAGCTGCTCATCAGTTTTGCTACTTCAGAATATCCACATGCTGACCTCCATAAACTTACTTTAAGTATCTACTAAATAAAAATAATTGTCTAGAAAGCCTATAAATTTTAAGCGAAAGCGAGAGTAACAATCAAAACAAGTGAATCACTGTCTACTATGAAAAGAAGCGCATGATAAAATATAAACTAGGATGGATATTTTGTTAACAGAGAGTAGGCTTGATATGGAAAAAGTTAGAATTGATTTTATCACTGATAAAAAACTAAAAAGTAAAATCGTGAATGAGGTACTTAATGATTTACCAGAATGGTTTGGAATTGAGGAAGCTCTGCTTAATTATGTCAAAGAAGCCGAACAATTGCCTCTTTGGGCTGCTATAACGGAAGGCGAAGTTATCGGTTTTATAGATTTAAAAGCTACGAGCGAAGACACAGCTGAAATATCTTGTATGGGCATCAAAAGACAGCATCACTGCCAAGGCATCGGAAAAATGCTTTTTTCATCATTAGAAAATTATGCCAAGGAGAACTACTCGTATTTACAGGTTAAAACTATGAATGAAGGCACGACACCTGGATATGATAAAACCATTCAATATTACCTTTCCTGCGGTTTTTCTAAACTCGAAGTTTTTCCTATCCTGTGGGATGAACGAAATCCATGTTTAATTCTTGTTAAAAAAATTGGAGGCTAGGGGTTTGCTTTATAAAAAAATATCCAATCAGAAATTGGATAACGCTGGATAAATTAATGGAAGCTTCCTACAGTTAATCAAGCGAAGCTCCCATAGTTGATTATAAGTTGATAGCTGCAGGTCGCCATGTCAAAAGGATATAAATTAGGATAACAAACAATAAAATTATTAAAATCAAAGAACCTATCGCAATTATTTTCCAAAAATAGTAAGCACTCTTTTTATTAATTCGGCTGCTTCTTTTAGCGAAAATTTTAGATACTATGAAAAGGATTATAAGTAAAGAAAGAAGAATCAGGTATTGGGTTCCATCAGACATAGGCAGCTCTCCTTTTTTGAAAACTATATCACATTAAGTCTGGTATTTCATGCTGTTACTTAGGCAAGGCAAGAGGGTAATGCAAAGGCAAGGTGAGTAATATTTACCAGCTTGCCTTTTTTTAAATATCTTAAATGCGCTTGTTTGGGAGATTAATTTTTGAAGGTTCATATAATACTTGTAACAAGTAAAATGAGGTAGTAAAAATAGATACATACCTCAAACTTAATTTACTCAGCATAATCTAATTATTTAACGTTTGTGATAAACTTCATATAGGAGGTGTTTTTGATGATATAGTTTGAAAGTTTATTATAGATTGATTTCCAACAAAACTTAATCAAAAGGTAGTGAAGCTATGGAGTTTAATCTAGAAATACCTCAGGATTTCTCAGGCATTGTGTCTGTGTACGTTAATAATAAACCAGTTTTTGAAAAAACTTATGGATACAGAGATTGGTTCAATAAGATAGATAATAATATCAGCACCTCGTTTGATCTTGCTTCTGGTGGTAAAACTTTTGTTGCAATTGCAATATTGCAACTGATTGAACAGGAGAAAATCCATTTTGATAGCTCTGTTAAATCTATATTAAAAGATGATTATTTTAATATAGATGAGTCTGTTACAATAAAAATGTTGTTGACCCATACTTCTGGAGTACAAGACTATTTTGATGAGTCAAATGATAATGCATATGATGAAATTTGGAGAAAGTTTCCAAACTACAATATCAGAAAAAATGATGATATCTATCTATTGCTTGATAAAATTATGATGGAAGAAGATGCTGGAGAAGTCTTCCGTTACAATAATCTTGGCTATGTGCTTCTTGCAACAATCATTGAAAAAATTACTGAGATTTCTTTTTACGACTACATTCAAAAAGAAATTATTGATAAAGTGGGTTTAACTAATACAGGATATTTTGAGTTGGACAAATTACCTGAGAACACGAGTATTGGATATATTTTCAACGAAGACACTGAGGAATATACAGCAAACATTTATTCAATAGATGCAAGGGGAACAGGCGCAGGAGGAATTTTTTCTACAGCTGCTGATATCCAAAAATTGTGGCAGGCATTGAATAATCAAACGTTGTTGAGTATGGATATGGCAAATATGATGCAGATAAATCAGCTTGATAAAGCTTTAAATCAAGCTTATGGATTTGGCTTGTGGATTTTCAATAGCGAAAATGCTCTGTTTCCTTACATGATTGGCGTCGATCCCGGAGTATTTTTTATTTCCTCTCATATCAAAGAGAAAGATGTCAGCATTGTTTTAATAAGCAACAATGATTATCCTTTGGGTCCAATACACAAACAAATTTTGCAAAAATTTGAAATCTTGAAGGATTAAAAACCCGAAAATCTAAAAAATCATTTAATGACAAGTAAACACCATATCTATTAGATAAACTAGCCCGCCAACTCAACGTTTGGCGGGTATTTCTTTGCGAAAAAGACTCTTGCTTCAGTGTCCTAAATAAGAAAAAGTTTGAAAAAAAGTTATTGAAATAAACTCTCCATTAGATTTCGTAGTTAAGTAAAAACTCCTATGGCAAACTAGTATGATAATTTAGCGCCACTAGAATTATATTGGGTCACTATAATTGGAACAGTAGACAAAAACTTACGCTTAAAAGTGATTATGATGCTAGCACAATAAAACATTGGCAGTTCAACGTGGCAAACTAGTTGGGCAATATGTATCAATGAGGTTAGAAAGAATTTGCAAAGCTTATTTCAAAAAATAAGTTTTAATTCTATAATGCAAAAACACAAGAAAAAATTATTTCAAATACAAGTATGTGGTAAAAAAAGCTGTAGCTAAAATAAAAGCGCAAAGGACAAACATTACAATCCCCACGAAGGGAGCAATGTCTGCTGCTTCTTTAGTATGCTCTTTAAAGTTATTACCAGCAATCAATCTCAGCCATTTTTTATTTCTAAATTTAAAACCGATTAAAGCAAATAAGCCGGCAAGAATCAGTAAAAAAAGCGTAATGAGAATCATTATTTTTTTCCTCCCTAAGATGCGGTATGTCTTCTTCTAGTGTATCATTTGAAGAATGAAATAGACTCATTTTAAAGGTAGTTTCCATAAGATTTTTTATTTCATTTGCTTAAACTTTTATAAAGCTTAAAATTAAGCCAGCCCAAAGAAGATTCTTATAGCCAGATATCAAAATTTTATCCAGCTGAAAGCTAAATAACTATCGAGAATGACTGGCATAAAGTTGTTTCAACCTTTCTATGGAAATGAGAGCTTCCGCACAACAAAGCCCCTCCTACTAACCTACTCACACAAAACGGCCCGCCAATTGGGATATTTGGCGGGCTTCTTTATATCTAAAAATTAAGGCTATCTTGCAAAACCAACAGCGACAGCGTTTGTTCCAGAGCTTCTGACAAAGACATTGATGACGACACCGTCTTGTGGAAAATAGCCCTCTTTTTCGGTGTTTGCGTTAAAATCTTTGACTGAAAAAATGACAATATGTTTAAATTTCATCTCTTTTACCTCCTTTTTTACAAAGATACCAAAGTTTCTTGACACAAACTAGTGTAAATAATCTTTTTAATCTGTCATTGTTAGATTAATCCCACGAAAATGAAAGAGAATCGTTAGGGAAACCCATTTGGTATGGAGGTTATTTTTTGTAAGATAAATGTAGCAATAGAAAACTATGAATGTCTATGAAAAAGGCAGTAGGAGGCGAAATGTTGATGCTTAAATTACAGATGCAACCGTCAACCAACAGATTTGTCAAAATTGAAATCAGTCGTTTTGTTCGCTGGGTAGAGAATAATTACCACTTTCCGTTACAACTACACCTTAATATTACCGGCGCCAATCAGGTAAGAACACGATATTCAAACGGCATTTTTGTAGCTTCCTCGTTTTTTCCGTATGATGAAGAGCAGCCGATAGAAATAAACATTGCCACGGGTGATTTCTTTTCATTGGTAGCGTCTGACGGAAAAGATGACGCAGTATATATAACAATGCTATCCATCGCTCAACAATTAGCTTATTATTTTCAAGTTGTTAAAGAAAAAGAATTAAATCGACAGGAGTCATTGGCTGAGGCCCTAAGGATAACTGAAAAATATGAGGAATTTAGAGGCTATCTTTATGAAAAATAACCAAGCAGCTTATATTAACCGTAAAAATTTAAAAGGAGGAATTCAATATGGACAAACAAAATTTAATTGAGATTTATACGACTCTTCCCCAGATGAGTCTTTTAATTTGGGGAAGAAGTTATTGGAGCTGCCTGATTTTATCGTCTTTGAAATGGTGTCAGAGTATGGTACATTGGATTCAATTTCAGCTGTGGGTAAAAGTCTAATCACAGAAACTGTCAGTGAATCTAGGTATCTGAATTATTTCAATTTTGTGACGCGCCTCAACCAAAAAAATGGCGTCTATGATCCATATTTACTCAAAAGCAGTGTAGATAATTTGGTAATGTATGACAATGTTTATGACTTTGCTTTACAAGAAAAACTTGTTGTAACCGTCCTTGCCGACACGACAGATACCAGTTTTATTGGACGAATTATCGAGCACAGCGAATCTCAGCTAACCCTTCAACCAATGGATTATTCTTTAGAAAAGGATGCGCCAATCACGATAGCTGAAAAAGATGTTTCGGTGATTGACATACTTAGTATTGAAAATTTTTTCCTTTCGCAGTATTGGCACCATCAAGAAGAAATTAGTTGACCGTCTAAATTATTCTTATTTTTCTCAAAAAGGATTATTTGAAAATGAATTTAAGAAACGGAGAATATTATGGCGCCAATCAGTCACATTACTTTTATTGTTAAAGATTTAAAGCGTTCTGCAAAAATGTTAAGCGACATTTTCGAGGCAACTGAAGTTTACAACAGCGGCCCAGAGCAGTTTTCTCTTTATCCGGAAAAATTTTTCTTAATTGATTCCTTGTGGATTGCATTGATGGAGGATTCCCAGGCAGCTTTGCCAAAAAGCTACAATCATATTGCTTTTCAAATAGCGGCTTCTGAGATAGATGACTACCTTATACGGATTGAAAATGCAGGCTTAAAAATTGAACAGGGGCGTTCGCGGGTTAAAGGCGAGGGTGCTTCTATTTATTTTTATGATTACGACAATCATTTGTTTGAGTTGCACACGGGCACCTTGGAGGAACGTCTAAAAAGATATCAATCCACAGCCCCGCAGACAGAATAATTTCACTATTTGAGAAATTAAAAAACAGCTAAGTAATGTAGTGATCCCAATAGTTAGATTTTTGGTCTAACTTCTGGAGATTGCTTCAGATTACTAGGCTGTTTAAATCCAACTTGAATGGATTTTTAAAATTTTTAGATGGCTTTACTAATCCTTCTAAAAGCTGGTTTCAACGCCTATGAGCTTGGTGGAGCATTAGAAAGCTGGAAGGGCATGAATTTACCAATAGAAGCTCTGCAATAAAACAGCATCTCTTTATGGAAACAACCCGCCATTTTTTATTGGCGGGTTATTTGGCTTATTCAAGCTAAGAAACTGCGAGATTTCAAAAAAAGAAAAGCTCTTCAAACTTTTTATCTAAGGCAATGCATAGTAGTAAGGCGAGTTTTGCCGAGGGATAAAATTCTTCTTTTTCAATATTGCTGATTGTCTGACGGGAGACGCCGACTAATTGCGCTAGGTCAGATTGATTGAAGTTTTTTTCTGCGCGGGCGACCTTGAGACGGTTATGTAAAAGAAGCTCATCTTTTTTCATAAGAGCCCCTGAAAATAAGCATTAAGCAAAGCGATGCCGGCCACCATCAAGAACCCTGAAATAATATATAGCGCTCCTTGTTTAGAGAAAAAGTTGCTTTTTTGAAAACCGAAAGTGGCATAGCCAAAAATATAAGCACCTATGCCAGCGACTAGGAGTCCCAGCATATCCAAATAATTTTGGTTAAAAATAATTTTGAGCAGAGTTATGATAGCAATTGAAATCAGTAAAAAGACCCCGGTAGTTCCAATCGAAAAATCATTCAGCTGATTTTTTCTTTCGTCTTGTTTGTCATGTTGTGCTTTTTTCAAAATTTTTTCTTTATCCATTCGTCTCACCTCTAAATTAATTATAAATTAGTTTTACAAAATGTAAAGAAAACTTATCAAAGATAGTTTGGTAATTTATTTGACTAAACAAAAAAGCCGCCAAAAATTAATTTGACGGACTGATCTGTAAAGCTTTTATTCCTCATCCTCTAAATAGACAGCTGTCCCGATTACTGCGGGCAACGCTTTGTCCATCATTGAAAAGGAAATTCCTAATACTGCGTTAGCGCCTAATTTTTCGGCGTTTTTTTCTAAATCTAAAATCGCTTGATCGAGATATTCAGAAATTGCGGTGATGCCCCGCAATGGCCGCAGCTTATCGTCGTAGCCGTAAACAATGCCCAAATCTTTGACAACTTTTTTTCCTGGATAGGATGTTAACGTAGATGAAATCATAAAGCCTCCTGTGAACTTTGATGTATCAAGTATACCAAATAAAAAAGGTTGTCATAGTATCGCTGCAAGAAAATAAATTGTTGTAGCATAGTGAACTAAAAAAGATTCATGAGCAGAGTTGATTATATTTGGCTAAATGCCTGCCCGCAGTTTTAGCATCTCTAAAACAAAAAAATTCTTGACCTCCAGTAACCCGAGGCAGGTATGCTTTAAGAAAGGACGTGATGAAATGGATTTTGTAAAATTAAATAATGGCCTTGAGATTCCTCAGCTTGGCTTTGGTGTCTGTCGAATTCCTGATTTAAGTGAGTGTCAACAAGTTGTTGAAAAGGCAATTGAAACCGGCTATCGGCTGATTGACACGGCGGCCATCTATCAAAATGAATCTGCTGTTGGTCGGGCGATGAAGCAATCTGGCGTAGGCCGAGAAAAACTTTTTCTCACCTCAAAGCTCTGGATTGAAGATTTTGGTTATCAAGAGACTTTGCAGGCTTTTGATGAAACGCTAGTCAAGTTGCAGACTGATTATTTGGATTTGTATCTTCTGCATTATCCTTTCGGCGATATTTTTGGTTCTTGGAAAGCTTTAACCGAGCTGTATCGGCAAGGAAGAATTCGTGCGATTGGCGTGTCCAATTTTCCTAACGACCGACTGTTTGATTTGCTAGTAAATAGTGAAGTCATTCCCGCAGTTAATCAATTACAGACACATCCATTTTTACAGCGGAAGTATGAAAGAAAATTTTTGCAGGAGAAGCAGATTTCTTTAGAGGCTTGGTCACCTTTTGCTGTGGGTCGCGATAATATTTTCAGTCATCCAGTCTTAGTAACTATTGCTAGCCGTCATCAAAAGTCAGTGGCTCAGGTCATCTTGCGTTGGCACCTGCAACGAGGAACTATCGTTATCCCTAAAACCGTTCAGCCAAAACGAATGCAAGAGAATTTTTCTGTCTGGGATTTTCAATTAAATCCAGAAGAGCTGTCAGCAATTGCACAGCTGGATCAACAAGATCAGACCCAAACAACTGCCCTTGCTGAAATTGATGACAGAATTCGTATTCAAAGTAAATTTATCTAAAAAAATAAATGCCCCATTGATGGCCAGATAAAAGTCAGTTCCTTAGACTAATTTTGGTCACTTTGGGGCATTATTTTTAATGATGTTTTTTTCGAGGATTATGATTATCCGGGATTTCATGATTTAGAATTGATTTTTCATGTTCAATTTTTTGTCGCAGATAGGCCAAGCGTTTTTGGGCTTCTTGCAGATTTTTTTCAGCGAAGACTTCCTGCTCCTCGACAATTTTCAAACGTTTTTCGATGGCTTCTTTACCGGGCATCAGACATAAGGTGACATATTCCTTAATGGCTTCAATCGACATATCCAGCCCTCGTAAATAAATAATTCCCCGCAGCCAATCGATGGCCTCCTCATCAAAAATGCGCCGATTATTTTTATCTCGAGCGGCACTTGGCACCAGTCCTTCATCGGTATAATAGCGCAATGTATACTCTGTGACATGCAACAATTGGCAAACTTCTTTCATTGAATACATTTTTTTCACCCTCTTTAATAAATCACTTGACCTCGGGTTACCCGAGGATGTTACCGTTATTGTACCAAATTTTTTAGGAGGAAGAACATGCAATCTATTCAATTAAACAATGGCTTAACAATGCCCATTATCGGGTTTGGCACGTATCAAATTACTGACCCTCAGGAGTGTGAAACAGCTGTCTTGAACGCCATCGATACCGGTTATCGCTTAATCGATACTGCGCAGGCTTATGGCAATGAAGTCGCAGTAGGCAATGCGCTAGCGAAAAGTCCGGTAAGTCGTGAGGAACTATTTATCACAACGAAATTATGGTTTCAAGATTATGAAACAACAGCCGCGGAAGAAAAATTAAACGAATCGTTAAAAAATCTGCAAACAGATTATCTCGATTTAGTGTTATTGCATTGGCCCTTCGGCAATACCTACGCTGCATATCGCGTCTTGGAAAAATTTTATCAAGCCGGTAAAATCAAAGCAATTGGCGTTTCTAATTACGCAGAGAGCCAACTGATTGACCTGATTCATTTTAATGAAATTGTGCCGGCAGTAAATCAAGTCGAAACTAATTTATATTCGCAGCAACTAGCAGCCAATCAATTGATGAAAAAATATCAAGTCGCTCACCAAGGCTACGCTCCCTTCGGACAAAACTTGGAAAATTCAATGTTTGACGAACCTGCTTTAATCGAAATTGCGGAAAAATATCAAAAATTTCCTCGACAAGTAGTGCTGAGATATTTTACTCAACTAGGGATTTCAGTTTTGCCTAAGTCCACCCACAAAGAACGGATGGCGGAAAACATTGCGATTTTCGATTTCTCTTTAACAGAAAATGAAATCACTCTAATAGCTTCTCTCGACAAAAACCGCCCTTTAATTGGAAATCCGCAAGACCCTGAAAAAGTAATGGCAGCGATGACGTGGTAATCATTTTGTTTTAAAAAGTTGTTCCTGCGGGGACGACTTTTTTTGTTTTTGTGGGGATAAAGTATTGTGAAAATATGATGGCGGAGGTCAAATTAGACAGTTGAGACTATTCTTTAGTAACTGCCATTTAAAAATTAGCACCTCCTGCTCTAACCGTTTGACTAACGCATCTTTTCCTTTAATATAATTTTCAATATCTTTGGGAAATTTTTTAGCCAGAAAAGATTTTGTTTCAGAGTATTCTTGTCGTTTGGTTTTATCATGAATTAAGTATTCTTTTAATGCTATATGTCGTTGTATCTCATTATTAATCAGATTTTTTCCGGTCAATTCTTTTATTAGTTTGGCTTCTTGTCTAAATTGATTTGGCCAATTCTTATTATAAGGAACCACTTCTACTTTTCTCATATCTAAGCCTCCAGTTTTTAAATATAGTTTGCTATCTCCCTTCGATAAAACAAAAGGAACAACCCATCTAATATAAAATAATTTACACCATAAATGATAAGTGCCTGCGAAAAGCTCAACAAGTCCAAATAGCTCAGCAGAATTAAGGCAATGATGGCAATTCCATTTACGATAGTTGTTGCCAATAGCACGAGCTTTTCTTTTTCCAGTGACACGAGTGTTGCTTTGATGTTTTCGTAAAAAACGGTTGTAAAGATTGCCAAGCAGCCTAAGGAAACATAGCGGCCAAAGTTTTCGACAACTTGGGCATCTGTAGTAAATAACGAGCCGAAGGGTTGATAGCCGGCAATCAGCAGTCCTGCTATGAGCACATAGAAAAATACGGAAAGACTTAAGGCGCCAAGCATATTTTGCTGTACTTTTTTATTATTTTTCTCACCATGTGCCTCGCTGACAAAGACAAACAGGCTGTTACTATACATAAAAGTCGGCATTTTTGCATAATTGATTCCTTGCATCAGCAAAGAATAAGTCGTGAGGGCCAACACGCCGATTCTTGAGATAAGCGCCTCAAAAACGATGATGAACAAGACGCCTTCTAAAATTTCTTGAAACATTAACGGCGTTGCCCGCTTAAGAATATGTTTGATTTCAGTCGGCTTAGTTTTCAGGGCTGCAAAAAGCATTTTCCGGACTAAAAGAAGATACAAGATAACTGAAATTAATAAGGCAATCATTTCTGATAAACCCGCCCCGACAATGCCAAGATTCGGAAAGAAGAAGGCGCCGTTGATTAAGACATAGGATAAGAAGGCTTGTATAATTGAAGAAATGATGGAAACAATTAAAATGTAATTTGTTTTGCGCTTCACTTTTATCAAATTTGTTAGGGCAAAACTCAGCAACACTAACAAGATATAGGGAGACATACTAAAGAGATAGGCTTGGGCAATTGAAAATAATTCTCCTTCAAAATGATAGAGCGTTTTAAGAATAAAACTACTGCCCAACAGCAGAATGCCGATAGCCGCTCCACCAATCAGCAGACTGAGACAAATGATGGATGAAACAAGGTGCTGGAATTTCTCAGTATTTTTCTCGCCTAAGGCTTTTGAACTAATCATATTAAAGGCAACGGCGATGACCCCTAAAATTCCAGTGACTGAAAACAAAAAATTTGTCATCGTTGTGATTGCCGGGATATTTTCATAGGAAAGATTTCCGGCAAAAGCTAGAGCCAATTGACCAATTACCACTTGCATAATATTGCCCGCCAACAAAGGCAGGGCAAACTTGTTTAACTCAACAATAATCTTTTTCATTTCACTTCCAACTTTTTCTGTAAATTATCATGTTTAAAATATTATACCTTAAACAGGAATTTCTTTTCAGTTTGTTGAGAAAAAATTGTGTTCGGTATTTAGTAGCTTTGAGGTGATGGGGGATTTATGTGCTACTAGACATGGGAAAAAACGAATTCTCAGTATGATATAATTTAAGGCAATTAAAAAAATGTAAGTTTAAGGGAAATAATTCAGCTGACTGCAGGAAGTTCTACTGAAAAAAATTATCGATTTACGGGATAATTTTTATTGTTGTAAAAATTTGTAGCGGAGACTGGTTCAGCTAAATTAAAAACAAATCGAAGTTTGTTGGATATGATAGGAGTGAATTAATTGGAAAATGCTAAAGTTAAATTGAAAATTGAGGTTCCACACAGGGATGAATACTTGGCCTTAAGAAAATCCGGCGGCCTGTCAGCAAGATCTCTAGCTGGGGCAGAAATCGGGCTGGCCAATAGTCTTTACAGCGTCTGCTTACGGGAGGCTGAAACGGATAAATTGATTGGCATGGGGCGAATTATTGGAGACGGCGGCACCAGCTATCAAATCGTCGATATTGTTGTCGACCCGCTGTTTCAACAGCAGGGTCTCGGGAAACTCATCATGAAACATCTGATGGTGTATATCACAGAAGAAGCAGATGTCCAAGCCTACATTTCATTAATCGCAGATGGAAAAGCCAGCAAACTCTATGAACAATTCGGTTTTATCGAAACCAAGCCCCAAAGTTCGGGGATGTATTATAAGCGTTAGTTGACGGGAAAATTAATTTTGGGGAGAGATATGCAGAAGGAACGATTAAATTAAAATCTTGCTTCATTTATTTCGTAATAGTTTTTAGAAGCACTCCCTATCGTTTTTTTTAGACAAATGATTCTTAAAAAAGCAGAATGAATATTGTCACAAAAGCTGACTGTCTTTTTTGATAGCAGCCAGCTAGTCGTTTATCAAAAAAACTATCAAAATTATATTTTGCCATAAAAATAGCGACCTCCAAGAGCTAGACTAAACATCTAACTTTTGGAGGTCGTTTTATTTAGCAACTTGGCTGATACTCGTTGTTATCAACCCATTTCAGGAAAAAATTTTTCTACAGACAACCGATATCAAAAATTCCGTAACTTTTAAGCTAGCCCTTCAAGAATCTCACGTAGTGTTGGGGCTTTACCATCTTTTTCGGAGACTTGATTAAGATCATTTGGATCAAGGGGAATTGGCCAATCAATTCCTAGCTCTGGATCTAACGGCGTTAGGGCAACGCCGGCCATTCCCGGTTGCCATTCATTGTCAAAGAAATATAAGTATTCAGTATCCTCATCAAGAGCTTGGAAACCATTGCAAACTCCTTGAGGAACAAAAACTTGCAGGCCGGGTGTTAATTGAGCGGTGACGACAGCGCCGAGGGTTTTGCTATTGGGACGAGTGTCTACATAGGCGCCAAAGGCTGAACCGTGGGCGACAGTTACCAGTTTCGCCATTGCTTCGCCGTGGAGACCGCGGACAGCACCACGTTTTGTTCGGGTTAAATTTACTTGTTTCCAAGCAGCGACGGAATCTGGTAAGAAGGCTGAGTAGCTGCTTTGGCGGTATAATTCTCGGACAGTACCGCGGTCATCTGTCACCATTTTTGCGTTAATAATTTGTAGACCCTCGATTTGAGAACCTGAGTTTGCTAATTCGTCAATGTGAAATACCATTTGGACACCTCTATTTTTCATTTTGATTAATCGTTAGGGCAGCCTGTAAGCTTTGGTCGAATTATTCTGACTGGAAATTCTCTTGTTATAAGCCAAGCTGACAGGCCCTTAAAAATATTGTACCAAAATTTTCTTTTGATGGGATGTCAGAAAGTCAGCTGCAAGATTTTTGATAACTGAAGAGGCAGCCCAGCACTTTTGTTTGTTAAACTTTAGCAACTAAAAACCTGCTATAATAACCTTGAAGGCAGGTGTTGAAGATGGACAGTGCATTGAGATTACGTTTGGCTGAAGAAAATGACAGCTTAAAAAGTTTTTCTCAATCAGAAATTATGGATTTATTAAATGAATCTAAGTTAGTTGCGAAGTTGACTAGCATTGAGCAGAAAAATTTTTTGAGTCGCATTTGGACGCTGCTTGGTTTAGCTGAAATTCCCGGCACCTTTGAACTGGATTATACGAAGGAATTGCTTCATTTTATCAATAAACAGATAGCTACAGAAGCGGGGTTTTCCTATACAGGAAAAGTCGCTGACATTGTTCCTTGTTACAATGCGATGCTCTTTGAAGCCTATTGTCGTCTAGGCTTGGCTCAAACAAAAGAAGCACAGGCAGCTTTTCAATGGATTAAAAACTATCAAGTGTTTGACCGTAGCAGTAAAACGACTTGGCCTTACGATGGAATTTGCAAACATGGCGGTTGCATGAAAAAGGTGCCGTGTTTTATCGGCATCGGTAAAACTGTGCGAGCCTTAATCACTTATCAAAATTTTGCTGGAGAAGAGGCAGAGGTCACTCAATTGATTCAGCAGGGATTAGCATACATGTTGGAGCATCACATGTTTCAGCGTTTAAGTAATCAAAAGCCGATTAGCAGCCATATCACAGACTTGATGTTTCCCCAAAGCTATGTGCTATCATTTACAGATATTATTTATATTCTTGGCAAAACCAACAGTTGGCACCGGCCTGAGGTTTTGCCAGTCAGAAAATTATTAATGGAAAAACAAACGAAAACTGGCGGGTGGAAAATTGATTATAGTTATACTTATGCAGGCTATGTGTCCTTTGATACTAAACGAAAAGATTCAGAATGGCTCACGAATTTGTTTAAAAGCTGGTTAGGGGCCCAGCCGTTTGAAAAATGAAATTGCTGAGTTCAAGTGATTTTTCCCGAAATAAGCTGCAGAAAAGGGCAGAATAAAGTTGGAAATTTTGTGCAGTTGCTGATGAGGCAGCTGCACTTTTTTAATTATGCCAGCATCTCTTTTTAATGGGGAAAATAAAGCCACGTTCATCGACGTATTCATAAGTCAATTCTTCTGCGCCTTCCTCAGCCTCCGTTTCATCAAGTTTTAGGTTGTCTAGCCACTGATAATAATGCTGCACTTCATGACTGATGCTTTCTAAAGTAGTGTAAATTGCATTATCTTTGCCCTGCTTTTTTACCAATGAAAAAAAATCTCCAGTGGAAATGTTCATTTGCGCATGTTCAAAGGGTGAAAATGGTAGAAAGATGGTTGCGGCATTTTTGGTGCCGTCTTCTTTGTTTCTGATAAAATTTGCACCAGTCACATTGAGATAAATCACTCTAGGGAAATCATAATTAGCTTTTAGCCAGTTAACAAATTTGCAGATTTCTTTGGCGACAAAAGAGTTTGTTGAAGGTTTTATTTGAATGTTTATCATCAGGTTTCTTCCCTTCTATTGCTTAATTTCAGTTTACTGGGACCTAATCAGAAATAAAATCGATTCGGCTAACGATTTTCTTGCATCTTTGATGGATTCATCTGACATAACTGTGAGATTGGTATAGCTGTTGTTGATTTTGCAAAGGAAAAATAGGAAGAAAGTTGGAATTTGGAAAGTTTTCGCTTTTTTTCAGGAAAGCGTTTCTATTTATTTGATGTTTGATTATAATTAAAAGAAAAAAGGAGTCTAGCGCATGAAAGCATTAGTTTTAACAGCAAAAGAAAACATGAGCCTTCAAGAATTACCAACTCCAACAATTACTGATCAAGAGGTACTGCTAAAAGTAAAATACTGTGGTGTCTGTGGAACGGACGTGCATATTTTCCACGGGGAGCCGGGGTCAGCTGAGGTCACACCGCCGATTGTTTTGGGACATGAATTTTCTGGCGAAGTCATTGAAGTTGGGGCCGAAGTTACCACCTTGGCAGTGGGGGACCATGTGGCAGTTGATCCGAATATTTATTGCGGAAAATGTCGTTATTGTCGGGATGGCCGCGTACAATTGTGTGATAATTTGTCGGCTGTCGGCGTGACGAGAAACGGCGGGATGGCGGAATTTTGTAATGTCCCGGAGACTGCTTGTTTGAAAATTTCCCAAGAACTACCATTTGAAATCGGGGCAATGGTTGAACCTTTAAGCTGTGTGCTGCATGGATTTGATCAGATTGCACCAATCACTGCAGACAAAAAAGTATTGGTGATTGGGGCCGGCTTCATCGGCTCCCTCTTTTTACAGATGGTACAGCAAAAAGGTGCTATCTGGGTGGATGCCTGTGAACCGAATCAGCAAAAGCATCAATTGTTAACTGAGATGGGCGTGAAAAATATTTTTGCGGACCTGGGGGATATTACAGACAGCTATGATTTGATTATCGAATGCGTCGGTAAAAAGCAAACCTGTGAAAAGGCTGTTGAGCTGGCGAATAAAGGTGCAGAATTATTATTCTTCGGCGTGCCGTCACCGGGAACAAAAATTGAAATCTCTGCCCATGCAATTTTCCAAAAAGAATTAAAAATTGTCGGCTCCTTTATCAATCCTTTCACATTGAATGAGGCAGTTGACTTATTAAACAGTGGCGCGATTGATGTAAAATCGCTGCTGTCTCATCAACTGACACTAGCGGAAGTACCGGATTTACTGGCGGACTACGGAAAGTACGGCGTGACTAAAGCGATTATCCGTTTATAAAAAACTGGTCTTCATGGAGAGTGTTGCTTTACTTGTTCTATTTTCGAGGGCAAGTTAAGCTAACAGTTACAGCCTTGTTGGCAATTAAAATAATTTATTTGCCAGGCCACCTGAATCAAGGTGGCCTGTTTGATTTTTCTATATGAGAATAAAATTAGAAAATTAAATTTACAGTGAGAATTAAACGAGGTATACTTATTTATAAAAATTCAAGGAGGGGCATATGGCAGAGAAAATTCAAATGGTGGCGGGTCAGCTAGTGACTCCCCAAGAACCAATTATTCCCTACATTGAAGGTGATGGTGTGGGGCCGGAAATTTGGCAACAGGCCCAAAAGGTTTTAGATCAGGCGGTAGCCATTGCTTACCAAGGAGAAAGAAAAATCAGCTGGCAAAAATTATTAGCTGGAGAAGCAGCCTTTGTTGAAACCGGTCAGTGGCTGCCACCAGAGACGGTTGAAATTATTGACGACTGTTTAGTGGCCATCAAGGGTCCGTTGGCAACGCCGATTGGTGAAGGCATTCGTTCATTAAATGTTGCGTTGAGACAGGCATTGGATTTATATGCCTGTGTGCGGCCGGTCCGTTATTTTCCGGGAGTTCCTTCGCCTTTGCGCCACCCAGAACGAGTTGCTGTGACGGTTTTTCGGGAAAATACGGAAGATATTTACGCCGGTATTGAATTTGCTGCTGAATCTCCAGAAGCTAATGAGTTGATTGCCTTTTTAAAAGAAAGTTTTGCTGTCGATAAAATTCGCTTTCCTAAAACGAGCGCAGTAGGCATCAAACCGGTGTCGATTGAAGGCACGCAGCGTTTAGTTAGAAGTGCGATGGAGTATGCTGTCAGTCACAATAAAAAAGTGGTGACCCTCGTCCACAAAGGCAATATCATGAAGTTTACCGAAGGCGGCTTTCGTAAATGGGGCTATGAATTAATTGCGGCAGAATACGGTGATAAAACTTTTTCCATGCGGGAGTACGAAAAAATCAAAAAAGCGGCTGGCAAAGCGGAGGCTGAGAAAGAAAAAGCAGCGGCCTTAGAGAGTGGCAAGATTTTAATCAATGACATTATTACCGATAATTTTTTACAGCAGATGCTGTTGGCACCGCAGGATTATCAAGTGGTTGCCACTTTGAATTTGAATGGCGATTATATTTCGGATGCTTTAGCTGCCACAGTAGGGGGCATCGGAATTTCCCCTGGCGGCAATATTAATTACCAAAATGGTCATGCCATCTTTGAGGCCACCCATGGGACGGCGCCTAATATTGCCGGCTTAAATGAAGCGAATCCATCTTCGGTGATTCTTTCTGGAGTTCTATTGTTGGAATATATTGGCTGGCGGGAAGCAGCTCAGCTGGTTGAAGTGGCACTGGAACAAACAATTGCTGAAAAATATGTGACGAAGGATTTTGCTGACTTGATGGTTGATGCCCATGAAGTTAGTACCGCTGAGTTTGGCGCAAGAATTATCGCAGCCATGGACTCTTAAAATAATAAAAAACCAAACCGCTTTTGAGAATTCCCCCTCTAATAAGAAGGGAAATTCTTAGCAGTTTGGTTTTTTTATTGAAGCATTTAAACAGAAAGTGGCATTAAGCCGAAAACAATGCCAATCAGGACATAGACGACGAAAATTCCGATGGCAATCACGGCGCTTTTTCGCTGCCATTGGCCCATGTCAACGTTGGTCATTCGCAATAGTACATAAATGAAAGGAACGAGTGGACTTAATAAATGGAAGGCTTGGCCCATTAAAGAAGCGAAACCTAATTGCAATGGCGTAAAACCATATTCAATCCCTGATTCTGCTAAGACCGGTAAGACGCCGTAATAAAAGGCGTCGTTGGATAGGAAAAAGGTCCCTGGCGCAGATAACAAGGCGACAATTAATCCCCAATAATGGCTTAAGCTTTCTGGAATAATTGCTGTCATGCTGGTGGCAATCGCCGAATTCATACCAGTACCAGATAAAATTCCCATAAAAATTCCCGCTGAAATAACTACCATCGCCACTTGACCAGCGTCAGGTAAATTGGCTTCAATCCGAGCCCGCTGATCCTTTAAGTCGGGATAATTAATCATCAAACCAAGAGCGGTGCCGGCAATAAATAAAATTGCCGAAGGAATGATTCCCCAAATTAATAGGATAATCACCAGAGCTGTCAAAATAAAATTAATCCAGAGTAGTTTCGGCCGGCGCATAGCTAAAATTTCTGGGTCGGTGATGGTCGTCATTTCAAACAGATGCTCATCGGTAAATTCTAAAATGCCTAAGCGTTTGCGCTCCTTGCGCCCCATGATGTAGGCTACGACTAGCATATAAATGGTTGCCGCAATAATCATCGGGACTAGGCCTTGTAAAACCTCAGACTCATTTAAATTTAAAACGGTGATTACGCGAGCAGTCGGTCCACCCCAAGGTAATAAATTTAAAACGGAATGGGATAAAATGGTTAAGACGGCCAAGTCCAACATGCTCATGTTTAATTTTTTATAGATGGGTACAAAGGCGGAACAGACAATAATCATAGTGGTTGTGCCGTCACCGTTTAACGAAACTCCCGCTGAAAGGGCAACAGTTGCCATCATCACCTTTAAAGGATCGCCTTTAGCATAACGAATCATGGCATTGGATAAAGGATCAAATAATCCCGCATCAATCATCAGCGTGAAAAACAAGACCGCAAACAACAGCATTATGGCAGTCGTGCTAGTTGTCTGCAAGCCTTCCAAGGCCGCCTCTCCTAAATTAACATCCCACAGTCCGACCAGTTGCCCAATCACGCCAAAAACGATGGGAACGACCGCAAGAGCCGCAAAGGGACTTAACTTTTTCGTCATAATTAAAATTAAAAAAACCGCCACTAGGGCGTAGGCCATCAAAGCGACCATTAGCAACACTCCTTTTTGTTTTATTAGAAAAGAATTAGAAAAATTATAGCATGATAAGTATTGGAGGGTAAATGGCAAAAGGAAGGGCCAGAAAAATATTTTTTCGTTTTTAACAAAGGATGTCAGGAGTGGCTTTCAGCAAGAATTTTGGCAGTTGGAATGGAAAATTACTAATTTTGCTTATTAAGTTAATCTTATTAAAATTGTTAAAATGTTTAGCTTACTAAGCTAAATTTTTTCAAGGTAGTCCATCAGTTTGTCTGCCAGTTTTTTGAGGGCAGAAAAAAAGCCAGCCGCAGCTGACTTTTTATTTTTTTTCCACACAAAACAAAATCGGTGGCGAATTTTTTTGATTGATAAACTGGTATTTTAAAACATTGAATTGTTCCTGCGGCAGATTTTCGCAGAAATTTTCAACGGTGGCTAATTCCTCTGGTCCACCGGGATGTCCGTAATAGGCGACAATAATTAGACGACCCTTGCTTTTTAAACGCCGGAGACAACTGGTTAACGCAATTTCAGTAGTCTCTGGCAGGGTGATAATGTTTTTATCGCTCTTAGGTAAGTAGCCGAGGTTAAAAATTGCGGCAGTCAGTTGAACATCCTCCGCTAAAGTTTGGTCAATCGTTTCATGACCTTTTAAATATAATTGACTTTGAGGCAACAGCTCTTTTTCTGCCAAACGTTTTTTAGTATTTTCGACAGCCAGAGCCTGCAGGTCAAAGCCGTATACGTGACCACTTGCGCCGACTAATTCAGCCAATAAAGCAGTATCATTGCCGTTTCCCATCGTGGCATCTAAGGCTGAATCGCCCGGTTGTAAAATTTCCTTCAATAAAAGGTGGCTGTAACGCATTGCAGTTAATAACATTTTTTCACTCCCATTAGCGCAGGGCAAATTTTCCTTGATAAGAATCTCTGCGCTCCAGCTCATCATCAATTGCGTTGAGGACTTCCCATTTTTTTAAACTCCACATCGGTCCAATGATTGAATCCCACGGAGCATCACCGGTCAAACGGTGAATGATAATGTCTTGGGGAATCAGTTCCAGCTGATCGCAAATAACTTCAACATATTCGGCCTTTGACATTAATTGCAGCCGGCCTTCATGATAATCACGAATCATGCGGGTCTTTTTCATTAGATGCATCAAGTGCAGTTTAATTCCTTGAATATCAGAATCTAAAATAGTCCGCTTGAGATTTTCAACCATCATTTCTTTAGTTTCGCCGGGCAAGCCATTAATTAAATGAGTGCAAACTCGGATGTTGTGTTGCCGCAGACGAGCGACACCATCTAAATAAGTTTGGTAATCATGGGCCCGATTAATCAAAGTGCTGGTGTGTTCAAAAGTGGTTTGCAGGCCTAGCTCCACCCACAGATAAAGGCGTTGATTTAATTCCGCCAAGTATTCGACGGTTTCTTCAGGCAGACAATCAGGTCGGGTACCGATGGCAATCCCGACAACCCCCGGCAAATTTACGACTTGTTCAAAGCGTTCCCGCAAGACGGCGACTGGCGCATGGGTGTTCGTAAAATTTTGAAAATAAACGATATACTGTTGTACCTCCGGCCATTTTAGATGCATCTGTGCCACTTCTTTTTCAAATTGCAGCGGCAATGGTGCTTCCGGTGCGACAATCATATCACCGGAGCCTGAGACACTGCAAAAGGTGCAGCCGCCGTGAGCTACGGTGCCGTCTCGATTCGGACAATCAAAACCAGCGTCGATAGGGACTTTAAAAATTTTTCCACCGAATTCTTGATGCAAAGCATGATTCCAAGTGTAGTAACGTTTGTTTTCTACAAAATTAGCAGTCTTCATGAGTATCCTTCCTTACTTTTGTTTGCCTGAAAATTGCCAGACAAAACGCTGATGATCATACAGGGGATAGGTGAAAAAGAGCCAAGCTAAACCTAGCGTGTAACCACCAAGAATATCGCTCGGGAAATGAACCCCTAAATAAATCCGACTAGCGCCAATTAGCAAAATTAGAATGCCTAAAAGAATCTGCAATAGGCGAGTGATTTTTTTTCCTTCAAGAATGGTCGGCAAAATGAAAATTATGGTGCCATAAAGAATAACGCTCGTTACAGCATGGCCGCTGGGAAAGCTTAAGCTGTTTTCAGTTACCAAATGCTCTAGGGTTGGGCGTTGGCGGTTAAAAAATAATTTCAGCAGCGGGTTGGCGATGCCGGAAATTAAAATGAGATTGGCGGCCAGCCAAAGCGTCTGCATATATTTTTTTCCACGAACAAGGACAAAAACAATTGCCAATGCTAAAATGATGACGGTAATGGCGTTTCCAAATTGGGTTATCCATAGAAAAAAGGAATTCAGATTGGGATAGTTGCTGCGAACGATGGCCGTCACCGCATCGTCAAAGCCAGTCAGCCAAGTGGGGTAAAATCGAACAACATAGCCTAAAAAGGCGAAAATCAGCAGCGCAAAACTGCCTGCCAGTTGGTAATACATTTTATTTTTCATTTCTTTCCCTCGCTTTTCTACCGCATCATTATAGCACAGCTCGACGATTTCAAAATAAAATGACAAATGTTACGCCTAGATTAAACTTGTATTACTCGTCGACTAACTGTTTTAGAAGATTTCTAAATTTTATATAATGAATATGGAGACTGTTTATTATTTATAAGCACTTTAATTCATATAACTTAAAAGGGGGTTTGACACATTGGCTTACATATCTAGAAAATCATTATCTGTAGCAACGAAGAAAAAAGGCTTCGGCCCAGTTAAAAGAAGTGCCGCCATTTTAGGAACGGCTGTCATTTCTTGCTCGGTTGCAGTACCGCTAGTAATGCCAGCGGAAACAGCAGAAGCTACTGGGGTTACAGCAACTTCTAGCACAACAAATTTTATCAACTCAATCGCACCTCATGCGAAATCAGTTGCCGCGGCGAATGATTTATATGCGTCTGTTATGATGGCGCAAGCAATTTTGGAGAGCAGTTGGGGTAATAGCGCTTTAGCGAGCGCGCCGAATTACAATTTATTTGGGATCAAAGGTTCCTATAATGGTCAAAGCGTGACCATGTCGACATCAGAATATTTGAATAATACTTGGGTGACGATTAACGCACAATTCCGTCGTTATCCATCCTATGCAGAATCTTTCCAAGACAATGCCTATGTCTTGAAGAATACATCTTTTACTTCCGGCGTTTATTTCTATTCGGGAGCTTGGAAGAGCAATACTTCTTCTTATCAAGAAGCGACGGCTTATTTGACTGGACGTTACGCAACTGATCCAACTTATGCCAGCAAATTAAATCGTTTGATTGAGTTATACAATCTAACTCAATATGATACGGGCGGTTCTGGTGGCAGCACCGGCGGCTCATTAGGAGGCGGCGCTAGCTCCGGCGGTTCAAGTTCTTCTGGTTCAGGTTCTTCATCAGGCTCAACTGTTACTGGCCCGACTTATATAGTAAAATCTGGCGATACTTTATACCGCATCGCTTTGAGTTACGGCACAACAGTAACCAACTTAAAGAGTTGGAATAATCTAAGCAGCGATATGATTTACGTCGGTCAAAGTTTAGTTGTCGGCAATACGGGCTCGTCTAACGAATCATCTTCAAACAATGGTTCTTCAAGCTCGAACAACTCAGATTATAGTTCTGCTATCGGCACTGAAACGGATAATAACAGTGGCGGTTCGACAGTTACAGGAACTAGCTACTCTGTAAAATCCGGTGATACTTTATACCGCATTGCTTTAAATAATAATACGACAGTAGCAAATCTGAAGAGCTGGAATAATTTAACGAGCGACATGATTTATGTCGGTCAAAGTTTGATTGTTTCGACAACCAGCTCCGGCAGTTCAAATAATTCGAGCGGTTCAACTGGCTCGACAAATGGTTCATCTTCAAGCACACCGTCAACGGGCGGCAGCTCGACAGTTTCCGGCACGACCTACACAGTAAAATCCGGTGATAATTTATATCGGATTGCCTTAAGCAATAATACGACGGTAGCGAATTTAAAGAGCTGGAATAATTTAACCAGCGATATGATTTACGTTGGCCAAAGTTTAGTTGTTTCAACTAGTGGTTCCGGGTCAACAAACAGCTCAGGCTCCACTTCAAATTCAAGTTCTGCTTCTTCTAGCAATAGCAGCTCCAGTACAGCCAATTCCGGCAGCGCTGCGGCAACTGGTTCTTATACAGTCAAAGCTGGCGACAATTTATACCGGATTGCATTAAACAACGGCACGACGGTGGCGAATTTGAAGAGCTTGAACAACTTAACTAGCGATAATATTTACGTTGGTCAGGTCCTAAAAGTTTCCGGCACAGCAGCAGCTAGTGCAAGTGCGACAACGGCAGCAACAGCTTCCAGCACAGCAGCGGCTAGTACAAGCACTGATGATACCAAGACAGATACAACTTACACAGTTAAAGCTGGTGACAATCTATACCGGATTGCATTGAGCAATAAAACAACCGTTGCTAAACTGATGGAGTTAAATGACTTGAGCAGCGAAGCAATCACTGTTGGTCAAACTTTAATTGTAGCTGAAACTTATACAGTTAAAGCTGGCGACACGATGTATTCCATCGCCAAAAACAATAATTTATCAGTTGCAGAATTACAAGAGCTGAATAATTTGTCCAACGAGAACATTACAGTGGGACAAGTTTTGAAAATTGCTTAAACTATTTTTCAATTGCCAAGTAGAAATTTATTTGATAAGATACTATCAATTAATTGATACGCATCTATGAAGGATTAGTAAAAAATCTCGGACTTTTTAGAGAGTGCATGGCTGGTGAAAATGCACAGACGGAATTTTTGAACTCACCTTTTAGCATTTTTTCTGAAGCTCTTCAGTAAGAAAAAACGGTCTGGTCCGTTATGCCATCGAGAATTGAGAGCAATCTCAATCAAAATTAGGTGGTACCACGTAAACTATTACGTCCTATAAAAAGAGTCAGTGGCTCTTTTTATAGGATTTTTTTTATTTTGCGCTGGGAATTGGGCTTAGACATCGTTTCATTTAATTTTAAGGTAGCTGGAGTATGTTTTTTTAATGAGCTAGGATGTCAGTTCTGCTTTTTGCAGAATTTAACTGCTAGCTGTATAGCAGAATGATATACGTATGAGGCTACTGACAAAATTAAGGAAAGATTTCCTTGGTGGTCTTTGTTTGAAATCTCAGATTGTCAGCACGCATACGATTCGACTAATCGGAATTATTTGGTGAAGTCGAATTCGAAAATCAAACTAAATTTCTGTAAAGAAATTTATTACATTAAAACGAATTAGGATGTCAGTTCTGCTTTTTGCAGAATTTAACTGCTAGCAGTATAGCAGAATGATATACGCATGAAAATAAGACTAAATTTCTGTAAAGAAATTTATTACATCAAAACGAACTAGGAGGAAGTTTCATGAGTTACGATCACAAGCAGATTGAAAAGAAATGGCAAAAATATTGGGCGAAGCACAATGTTTTTAACACCCACGACGAGAGCGATATGCCGAAGTTTTATGCATTGGATATGTTTCCTTATCCATCTGGGCAAGGGTTACACGTTGGGCATCCAGAGGGCTACACAGCGACAGATATTTTGTCACGGATGAAACGGGCTCAAGGATATAGTGTTTTACATCCAATGGGGTGGGATGCTTTTGGTCTGCCAGCGGAGCAATATGCGCTAGATACTGGTAATGATCCCGCTGAATTTACGAAAAAAAATATTGAAACCTTCCGTCGTCAAATTAATTCCTTAGGCTTTAGCTATGATTGGAATCGGGAAATTAACACCACTGATCCAGAATATTATAAATGGACCCAATGGATTTTTACCAAAATGTATGAAAAAGGCTTAGCCTATGAAGCTGAAGTTGCGGTGAACTGGGTGCCGGAATTAGGTACCGTGATTGCCAATGAAGAAGTGATTGATGGCAAAAGTGAGCGGGGCGGCTACGATGTTATCCGCAAACCAATGCGTCAATGGATGCTGAAAATTACGGCTTATGCGGACCGTTTACTAGATGATTTAGAAACAGTTGACTGGCCAGAAAGTATTAAAGAAATGCAACGCAACTGGATTGGCCGTTCAGTCGGCGCCAATATGACTTTTAAAGTTGCTAACAGCGAGCATGACTTTACGGTGTTCACTACAAGACCGGATACTTTATTTGGTGCCACTTATGCTGTGTTAGCGCCTGAGCTGAGCTTGGTGCAAGAAATTACCACGCCAGAACAAAAAGCGGCTGTCGATGCATATATTGATGAAGCTTCAAAAAAATCAGATTTAAATCGTACTGATTTGGCTAAAGAAAAAACTGGTGTCTTCACGGGAGCTTATGCCATCAATCCAGTTAACGGCAAAGAAATTCCAATTTGGATTGCGGATTATGTGTTGGCTTCTTATGGAACAGGGGCCATTATGGCGGTACCTGCCCATGACGAACGAGATTATGAATTCGCCAAAGAATTTGGTTTGGATATTGTGCCAGTGCTTGAAGGCGGCGATGTAACGAAGGAAGCCTTTGTCGGCGATGGCCCGCATATTAATTCTGATTTTCTAGATGGCTTAAATAAAGAAGATGCCATTGAAACAATTAATCAATGGCTGGAAGAAAGAAATGTCGGCAAAAAAGAAATCAGTTACCGTCTGCGGGACTGGTTGTTCTCCCGCCAACGCTATTGGGGTGAACCAATTCCGATTATTCATTGGGAAGACGGCACGACTACTGCTTTACCGGAAGAAGAATTGCCGTTGAAATTACCAAAGACTGATAATATTCAACCCAGCGGTACAGGTGAATCACCGTTAGCTAATATTAGCGAATGGATTAATGTAGTTGATCCGGAAACTGGTAAAAAAGGTCGCCGGGAAACTAACACGATGCCGCAATGGGCGGGCAGCTCGTGGTATTACCTGCGCTTTATCGATCCCCATAATAAATATGTTTTGGCTGATTATGATAAATTAGAACGCTGGTTGCCAGTCGATATTTATATCGGCGGGGCTGAACATGCTGTTTTGCATTTGCTGTATGTGCGCTTCTGGCATAAATTCTTATATGATATCGGTGTAGTGCCAACGAACGAGCCCTTCCAAAAATTATACAATCAAGGAATGATTCTCGGTCAAAGTTTCCGTGATAGCCGTGGGGCGCTAGTGCCAACCAATATGGTGGAAAAACGCGGCAATGACTGGGTTAATATTGAAACCGGTGAAGCATTGGAGGAAGCGCCTGCTAAAATGAGTAAATCATTGAAGAATGTTGTCAATCCTGATGATGTGATTGAAACATACGGCGCCGATACTTTGCGAATGTACGAAATGTTCATGGGACCTTTGGATGCTTCAATTGCTTGGAGTGAAAATGGTTTAGAAGGCAGCCGCAAATTCTTGGACCGAATTTGGCGTTTATTAGTCGATGAAAACAATAAAATGCGGGACCGCATCACCACCTTTAATGATGGAAAATTAACAAAGGTCTATCATCAAACGGTAAAAAAAGTTACTGAAGATTTTGAAAATCTGCATTTTAACACTGCGATTTCACAATTGATGGTTTTTGTAAATGAAGCCTATAAAACGGATGTCTTGCCTTTTGAATATGTCGAAGGCTTTGTTCAATTATTAGCGCCGATTGCTCCCCACATCAGTGAAGAATTGTGGGCCATCTTAGGCAATACAGAAGGCATTTCTTATGTGCCGTGGCCAACTTATAATCCCGCTGAACTGGTTGAAGACCAAGTTGAAGTTGTCTTCCAAGTCAACGGTAAAGTTCGTTCAAAAGCTGAAGTTTCCCGAGACATGGAGCAGGCGGCCCTTGAAGAAATTGCTTTGGCAGATGCTGTGATTCAAGAATATATTGAAGGTAAAACAGTGCGTAAAATTATTGTCGTGCCAAATAAATTGGTTAATATTGTAGCTAACTAGTGTAAATTAAAAAATACCCAGCTATCCGAGGAAATCTGAAAGCCGCTGTGTTTTAAATGCAGCAGTTCAGATTGTGGATAGCATGGGTATTTTTATTTATTTTTAAAAAGTTTACCAGCTTTCTAGCGGGAATTTTTTCCAAGTATTTTCAGCGATACAGACATACCAATAATTGTCATCCCAACAAAATTCCCCCTGTTGACCAGCTTCTGTTGAGGAAGCAATGGTTCTTTTTTCGGCCAAACGAATAGTATCGCCTTCGACGTGCAACGGGCTCGTCGGGGAAGAAGTGTTGATGCCGACATTGCTAGTCGAACGCTCTGCGAATAGCGGCGTACTTTTATATTCCCCAGCATCTGTATAATTAATTACCCGGAAATTTGAACCGGCATCATTACCGGTCTCCTCACTGCCGTCAATGCCCACCGCAAATCTGCGGTCAGCATTTGTTGAATGGGTTCCAGAGCTGAATTTGACGGTCCGGTCGCTGCCAGTTTCGCCTTCGACATAAATGCCTTTGTTGGAGGCGACAAATTTTTCAGTTGTGCGGACATACATTTCGTCTAGCGGAACACCGTAAGCATTCGGTTCATTAAAGGTTCCGTAAGGCATTTCTAAAACAGTTTGCAGCTGACCAGTTTCATCAGGAATTTCAAAGGAAGTATGGTTGTGCCAAGAAGGATTTTCCTCAGTGCTGTCATTAGCCTCCCCGTGACTGACCATCCAAAAAGTTGTCCGTGGCGACAGGTCATCTCCTAAATAATCCTCCCGAAAAGCAATTGCGCCTTTTGCTTGCGAATCTTTTAAATCAATGCGAATGACTTCGCCAAAATGAGCCGGCTCGCCGGACTCACTAGTTCTTTGTGCTTTCTGATAGGACTCCAATTGCAGCCGTCCAGTGCTGTCAAAACTGTTTAAGCCTCCCTCGTCAGTTGAGGGAATCAAAACAGTTGATGGCTCCTCACTGATTTTTGAAGTTGTTTCAGCCGTTGATGTCGTCTCGCAAGCAGTCAAGACCCCCACCGCTAACAAACCGATTGCTGATACCATGACTCTTTTTTTCATTTTAAACGCCCCTTTTTCATTCTTTGCCTAAAATGTTAGCGGAAGTAAAATCCTTATGCAAGGTAATTGTAATAAGTTTTTTGTGAATTTGAATTATTTTTTTACTGATTGTGAAAATCACATCTGAAAATAAGCTTGATATAAAGTTAAAATCCGGATTAAAATCTTATTTTGCTAGAATGAAACAGCCTGTTTATCGTTTTCATGGAGAGAATCTACTTTATAAAACGGTCAAGCTAGCTTTTATAAAAGACTTTTAACAAAGTTGAGGAAGTCTTTTATTTTTCCTTTATTTTTAGTATAGTAGAGACTTGATAAGCGTGTGAGTTTTTACACGAATGCTGCAGTTAATCAAGAAAGTTGGTACCTGAATCTATGGAAACTTCAAACCGACCCCTAACTAACCAGGAGAAGATGGCCCGCGGCTCTGCCTGGATGACCATTAGTAATATTACTTCGCGGTTGCTAGGCGCCATTTATATTATCCCTTGGATTGCCATGATGGGGGAAAATGGCAATGCTGCCAATGGCCTTTTCAATATGGGCTATAATTTTTACGCTTTATTTTTAATGATTTCTTCAGCGGGGATTCCTTCGGCGATTGCCAAGCAGACCGCCCATTATAATTCCCTAAATGAATACGGAGTCAGTCGCCGGCTTTTTTATAAAGCCTTGAAGGTGATGGCGATTTTCGGAGTCGTTGCTGGTGGCTTGATGTATCTGGCCTCTCCTTTGTTAGCCGATTTATCAGGCGGCGGTGAGGAATTAATTCCGGCGCTGCATTCCTTAAGTGCAGCTGTGATTATTTTTCCGGTGATGGCGGTTATCCGGGGCTTTTTCCAAGGAAATCAAGATATGTTTCCTTTCGCCCTTTCGCAAATTGTTGAACAAATTGCCCGCGTGTTTTACATGCTGCTGGCAACATTCATCATTATGCAGGTGATGAATGGTAATTATTTAGATGCGGTGACGCAATCAACCTTTGCCGCTTTTGTCGGCATGATTGGGAGCTTTGCTGTGCTGTTGTATTTTTTACAACGGCAAAAAATTACTTTGGATGTTTACGTTGAACACAGTGAAAATCAGCTTTCAATTTCTGAGAACTCACTGTTGGTGCAAACAATTAAACAGGCGGTGCCGTTTATTGTCGCCGGTTCTGGGATTACAATTTTTAAATTGGTGGACCAAGGGACCTTTATTCGTTTTATGGGGATGCTAACAGATTACAGCCAAAAGGAATTAATTAGTCTTTTTTCTATCTTCAGTGCCAATCCTGATAAGCTGACGATGGTGGTAATTGCTTTGGCGACTTCGCTGGCTTTAGCGAGCCTGCCACTGATTACCGAATCCTTTACTTTAAAAAGTCATCATGAGTTGGCCAAATTAGTGAGTAATAATTTCCAGCTCTTTGCCTTTGTGATGTTCCCTTCAACATTAGGAATGATTGCCCTAGCATATCCGTTAAATACATTATTTTATTCACCAGACCCGTTAGGCAGCAATGTTTTAATTGAAGCCAGCATCGTCGGCTTGGTTTTAGGTTTGTACACGATGGTTTCTTCAATGCTCCAGGGTTTGTATGAAAACAAATTGACGGTTAAATATTTACTCTATGGTTTGCTGGTCAAAGTGATTTTACAAATCCCAATGATTTGGCTCTTTGAAGTTTACGGTCCGCTAATTGCGACGTTTGCCGGCTTTGCTGTCACCTGTTACTTTATTGTTAAAAAAATTCATGAAGTGACCCGCTTCAATCGCCTACTGACGCTCCGGCGGATGACCTTGATTACGATTTTCACTGCTATCATGACAATTGCCGTGATGATTGTTAAGCACCTGACGTATTTGGTGCTCGACCCAAGCAGCAAGATGCAAAGCTTAGTCATTATTTTAATCGTAGCAGCGGTTGGTGCCGCCCTATATGGTTATATGGCTCTCGCCAGCGGTTTAGCAGAAAAATTATTAGGCCGCAACACCGTTTCTGGTTTGAAACGACGCCTGCACATTAAATAAATGTTTGAACCAGCCTTGAATTTAAGGCTGGTTTTTTCACGGAAAAAGGAACAAATAGTTTCGCTTTTTTTCTGCAACAGTTTTCTTTGTCATACTATTTCTTGTAACAAAGAAAAGTTGTTTCCTTTGAATTGGTTAAGGGAGCTAAAAAATGGAGGAAGAAAGTTATGAATACAAAAGGGATTATGAGTTTTTATTTTATTGCGGGGATTGGTTGCGGCGGTTTTACAATTTTATTGTTTTGGCGGATTTTACAAAACTTAGGGAATGTAGCGATGACGGAAATTGCTTTAGCCTTTCTATTTCTCATTGTATCCGGCTTAGCGATGATTCAATTTAAAATGGTCAGTGGTCAACTACCAAAGGCTAAGGTTCAAGAAAATTAATTAAAACTCGTGGGGTAATCTGGCGAAAGTTAAAGCGCCTTGCAAAATTAGACGAAAATCTAACTTTTGCAAGGCACTGGAATCAGCCAATTGCTCCACGATTTTTTTATTTATTCCGATAAGTCTTCAATAAAATGAGTGGGGTACTTCTCCCAATAGCCTTGATAGGTTTGGCTGCTATCTGAAAAATTCAATTGATACAGACGAAATATCACTAAAGTATTTTTAGGCTGACACAGTTCTTGATAGGAATATTGATAGCTCATCCCCAGCTTTTGCATAACTTTGCCGCTGGCGGGATTTTCAACATCATGAGTCGCAGTAATAAACGGAAGCTTACTTTCTTGAAGATAAGCGACAGCCTTTTGCGCAGCCTCAGTGACGATTCCTTGATTCCAAAACTCACGGCGTAATCCGTAACCAAAATCGTGGGCGTCCTCAGCACTCAAAGTGAGATAACCGATAGGCAAATTGTTCTCCTTCAAGCAAATTGCCAATAAATTCCCATAGGCTGTTGCATCTGGGGCAAAATTTTTTCTTGATAAAAATTTTCTGCTTCCGTCAAATCCTGCAAAGGAAACCAAGGGAGAAAACGATTCACTACCGGATCTTCCATGATTTGTAATAAAGCCTGTAAATCGGTCGGGTCAGCAGAAAAATTGCGGAGAATTAATCTTTCAGTTTCCAACATAATCTGGTCCTCGTTTCAAAATAATTTCCTTTAGTTTACCAAAAAAACCTTGTGTTGACGGTTGTTTTTTTGCAAAATGTTTCACGTGAAAACAATTGAGGCGGAATAAAAAGTTTCAGCAGATTAAATTGTGGTATACTGCAAATTTATACAGACAGTTTCTTTTGCCGGTAAATGCTGGCTGCTGAAACACAGCAAGAAAGGATTTAGATGGATGCGTTTAGATAAATTTTTGGCTGCGGCGAATTTTGGCAGCCGCAAAGAAGTCAAGCAGCTGATAAAACAAAAGCAGGTAGCTGTTGACGGCAAAGTAGTGACCAGCGACAAGCTACAGGTCTCTGAGGAAAATCAAATTACTGTTTCCGGCGAATCGGTCCATTACCAAGAATATTATTATTATCTATTGAATAAACCTGCCGGCGTAATTTCGGCCACGGAGGACCCGATCCATAAAACGGTTTTGGATTTATTAGGCAGTCAGCGGCGCAAAGATTTATTTCCGGTTGGGCGTCTGGACAAAGACACCGAGGGGCTGTTGCTGATTACCAATGATGGTCAACTGAGCCACGAGCTTTTGTCACCGAAAAAACATGTGGAGAAAGAATATTTTGCTAAGGTAGCCGGTCAGATGACAGCGGCGGATGTTGCAAGTTTTCAAGCGGGAATTACTCTGAAAAATGAAGGACAGCTGCAGCCGGCGGATTTAAAAATCTTGGCTGTCAATCAAAAGGCGGACACTTCCGAAATTTCTTTGGTCATTCATGAGGGGAAATTTCATCAGGTCAAACGGATGGTTCACGCTGTTGGCAAAGAAGTGACTTATTTACAGAGAACCAGAATGGGCTGTTTGGTTTTGGACCCAAGCCTAGCTCTCGGCGAATTTCGTGAATTAACGGACAAAGAATTAGCAGAGCTACAAAACTTTACTAAAGGGTCAAACTAGGTTTTATTGAGAACCAAGCAGATGGAAAAATTCTATTTGGCTAGTGGTGATTTTTGGTAAAAGAGCCGTTACCATTAGCTACTTTTTTCGATAATTTTCTTAAAACGTGTATCCAGCAATGACAATCCTAAATATAAAATTTTGTTTCTCTTACGGGACTATTTTTCCGAATTTCAAATTATGTTATCATTAATTTAATGAAAAATTCTGAAGAAAAGTTAAAAAAGGGGTGGCGTGATGAGTGGTGAAGTAAGTTGTTGGGAAGTTTTGGGAATCAGTGAAACAAGCAATCAGCGGGCAATAAAAAAAGCTTATGCTAAATTATTAAAAAGTCTTGATTTGGAAAGTCAGGTTAGCGAGTTTCAGAAATTAAAAAGAGCGTTAGATGAAGCTCTTGTCTTGGCAAAGGCAGTCGCTAGTGACGATGAAGTAACGGAATCAACGGCGGAAAATTTTTTTGACGACTTGGTGATTTCTGAGACCACTGGCGAGGCAGAGGAGCCTGAAATTTCTCATGAGAGTTATGGCGAAAAGTCAGAATTACATCCGCCGTTTTCCCAGCGCTTTTTAGCTTTGTTAAATCAAAAAGCCTATTTTGCAGATTTAGCTGCTTGGAGAGAGTTGTTAGAGATAAACGATGCGGCCACCATTGAAGACATGATGGCCAAGCAGGAAATGCTATTAAATTTTTTGGGTCAAAATTTTATGCTGCTGTCCCATGAGATTCGGCTTTATCTGATTGATTATTGTCAAGCGGAGGATCAAAATAGCCTGTCAACGATTCCTCAAGGGATGCTGACCTTCATCAAAGACTATCCAGATTTTGGTTTTGATTTTTGGCAGGAGATTGCGCCAGAGTATCGAGAAACTTATTTCTCTCAACGGGATCAAGTTTTTCAATTGATCTCTTCTAAAGTGCCGCTGGCGGCTTTGTCAGCCCGGGTTCAGTCCTGTCTAGATATTTATGAAGGTGACTCGCTGGTGTATCTTTTAGCTGCTTATCTTTTTGTGCTGGATGATTTCCGCCTGCAAAATGGCGCAAACTTAAATCAGCTGCAATTATTGCTTTCTAAAGGTAATGACGACCATCAGTGGCGTTATTTGAAAGATTATTTGCTCTTTGTGATGGAAGCCCGCGCGCAGGGAACAGCAGCCCGAGCCAGTCTTTTAGAAAAAGCCGACTTTTTTTATCAAACACCGCCAAAGGAAGTACCGTTAGCAGTTTATCGCTTAACGAGTGGCTACGTGGCTTTTCTGCTCTCTAATCATGAAGCAGCCCGCAAATGCTGGTACGCCTATGAAAATACCTACCGCTTATGTTTAAATCCACGGGAGCGGGAATTTATTAAGCCAGTTGCTACGAAAAATGCTGTAGCAAATACCAATAATGCAGCGGAAACTTCATCAAATAAAAGTAATTGGACCTGGGGGATTGTTTTGGCTGTGATTATTATCCGGTTGCTTTCAAGAATGTTTTAATAGTAAGTTGCTGTGATTGAATGGCCTTTATAAAAGCCGCAAAATTTTTTGATTTGATTGACTTTCAATGTGCCTTCGCTATAATGAATGCATCGTTTAGAAAGTCATTTTGTAGTTTGAGTTGATTGGAAATTTTGATAGCCAAAGCTGAATGAACAGACCTAGGTCTAATCACCGATTTGATTCGACTTAGGTTTTTTTGTTTTTCTGCAGCGAATAGGATATTATTTCCAATAACGTGGAAGAATTTGCTACACTTACATAAAAGGAGTTATTTTAGGAGGTTGACATCTTGTCTACTGTGAAAAAGAAATTATCGCTGGCCGGTTTGTTGGTGGCGATGGGGGTTGTTTATGGCGATATCGGAACCAGTCCCCTCTATGTAATGAAGGCGTTGGTAGAGGACAATGGCGGCATTGCCAATATTGATTCCGATTATATTATCGGTTGCGTGTCGTTGGTTTTTTGGACACTGACCCTGCTGACTACCGTCAAATATGTGATGATTGCCTTAAATGCGGATAATCATGGCGAGGGTGGGATTTTTTCCCTGTATACCTTGGTGCGGAAAAAAAGCAAATATTTAATTATACCTGCGATGATTGGTGGCGCTGCCCTGCTGGCTGACGGTGTGTTGACACCGGCCGTAACGATTACCACAGCGATTGAAGGGCTGCGGGGTTTGCAGCCATTTCTAGATAAATTTGGTTATGACCAAAATATTATTGTGATTATTACCCTAGTTATTATTTTGATTTTATTTTCAATTCAGCGTTTCGGGACAGAATTTGTCGGCAAGGCGTTTGGGCCGATAATGTTTTTGTGGTTTACCTTTATCGGTGTGGTGGGGCTGATGTATTTCAGCCAAGACTTTACCTTGATTCGGGCGCTAAATCCTTATTACGCCTTTCGTTTGCTCTTTAGTCCGGAAAATAAAATGGGGATTTTTATTCTCGGCAATGTGTTCTTGGCAACAACCGGAGCGGAGGCGCTCTATTCTGATTTGGGGCATGTTGGTAAAACCAATATCCGCATCAGCTGGCCCTATGTAAAAATTTGTCTGCTGTTGAGTTATTTTGGGCAAGCGGCGTGGCTGATTAATATGCAAAATGATACCAGCCTACAAAGTATTGAAAGCTTGAATCCTTTTTTCCAAATGATGCCCGGAGCTTTGCGGGTCGTCGGGGTGGTCTTTGCGACAATCGCTGCCATCATCGCATCACAAGCACTGATTTCCGGTTCCTTTACATTGGTTTCTGAGGCAATTAAATTAAAATTATTGCCCCGCTTGAAAATTTTATATCCCGGCAATAGCATCGGTCAAATGTATATTCCTGCGGTCAATTTAATTTTATGGGTAGCCTGTTCGCTAATTGTCATTACCTTTAGAACCTCGACCCATATGGAAGCGGCATATGGACTATCGATTACCGTGACGATGTTAATGACGACGATTCTCTTGTATTTCTACTTGATTCAAAAGGGCACCAATCCGATTTTTGCCCATTTGGTGACCTTGTTCTTCGGCTTGATTGAGAGTGTTTTTTTCATTTCCAGTGTAACGAAATTTTTCCACGGTGGTTATGTGGCGGTGGCGATGGCTTTGGTGATTCTTTCGATCATGTTTATTTGGGAACGCAGTAATATTATTCAGCAGAATGCAGTTGATGAAGTCGATATTAAAGATTATTTGCCGCAGATTAAAAGTTTGCGGGAAGACCATGATTTAGATTTATATCAAACCAATGTTGTCTTTTTAGTGCCGCAGTTGGAGGGCGATAATATCGACAAGCGCTACATGTATTCGATTTTAGATAAACGGCCAAAACGAGCGAAGGTATATTGGTTTGTGAATGTCGAGGTAACAGACGAGCCTTATACGAAGGAATATTCTGTAGATATGATGGGGACAGATTATATTGTTAAATTGAAACTCTATCTGGGCTTCCGCATTTCGCAAAATATTAATCTCTATCTACGACAAGTTATCACAGAATTAATGGCTCAAGGACGTCTGCCGATGCAGCCGCAAAAATATACGATAACGCCAGGACGCATCGTCGGAGATTTCCGTTTTATTTTAATTACAGAGGAACTCTCCAACATGACCAATATCGACACTTGGTCCCGCCAAATTATCCAAGCAAAACTCTTTATCAAGCGCCACACGATGACACCGGAGAGCTGGTTTGGTTTAGTTTATTCCGATGTAACTTATGAAACAGTGCCGCTGTCCATCGGCACCACCCGCCGTTCGATTTTATTGGAGCGGAAGGATGGCAAATCTGAAAAAGAATAATTTGCTCGCACCAATTTTTTAAAACTAAAAGGCGCCTCTGCCGCTAAACTGAGTAGTCAGTTTAGCGGTAGAGGCGCCTTTTTTTATTTTATTTCTTGTTCTAATGACAATTGCTGCTGAGCATCCAATTGTCGCAGCTTCTTAATTGCTTTGAAGAAGGAGAAGAGCAAAATGACTACGGAGCCAATCCAAGCTAATGGGGAGGCCGCAGCTGCTCCGGCGTAACCAAAGAGAGAAGTTAGTACCAAGGCTGCCAAAGAGCGCATAATCAACTCCATAATGCCGGCAATCGTTGGCACAACACTTTGACCTAAGCCTTGTAGCGTGTAACGGACAATAAATAAAGTTGCCAATACCCAATACAGTGAACCGTTGATGATAAAATAAATTTGCGCTAAATCAAACACTTCGGTATCTGTTTGAGGAACAAAGAGTCCGACTAAGGTTCGTCCGAAAATAATAATCAAAGCACCAGCTAAAATGCTGAAACTGCCGCTGAGAATTAACGTTTGTTTGGCGCCGGTTAAGATGCGGCCGTATTTTTTGGCACCATAATTTTGGGCAGTGAAAGTTGCCATGGCTACCCCGAAGGACATCATCGGTTGCATCGAAATTTGATCAATTCGACTAGCGGCCGCTTGAGCCGCTACTTCTTTAGTGCCTAAACTATTAAGCGCACTTTGCAAAATTACTGCGCCAATGGCAATAATTGAAGACTGAAAGCCCATCGGCAAAGCGACATTTAAGTGTTCCCGGAAATCCTGTTTGCTCAACTGAAAATCTTTACGTCGCAATTGCAGGTTAGGAATTTTTCGTTTGATATAAATCAAACAGCCGAGACTAGCGGCTAGCTGTGCAATCACCGTCGCGTAACCGGCACCGGCAACCCCCATGTGAAAAGTCGTGATAAAGACGATGTCCAACACGACGTTGATAATCACCGCCACAATCAAGAAAACCAGGGGCGTGCGGCTGTCGCCTAAAGCCCGCAGCATATTTGATAGTAGATTGTAGGCCATCGCTGCAAAAATTCCGCCGAGAATCACTTGAATAAATTCTTGCGACTGGTCGATAATTTCCGCTGGTGTTTGCATCAAAATTAATAATGGCCTGAGAAAAATCAGACTTAAAGCGGTCAAAATTATCGTAACAATTAAGCTGATGATAATGCTAGTGGCAAAGCTGCGCTTCACCCCCCGCAAATCTTGGGCGCCGTATCGCTGGGCCGTAATAATCGCTAGCCCAGAAGTCATCCCTTGGGCAAAGCCGATAATCAGAAAACTGATACTGCCGGTGGCCCCAACAGCAGCTAAAGAATTGGTTCCCAAAGTCTGGCCCACGATAATCATGTCCACCATATTGTAAAATTGCTGAAAAATATTTCCAATCAATAAAGGAATCGTAAATAGAAAAATTAATTTAATCGGTGTTCCCGTCGTTAAGTCCCGCATCTTTTTCCCCGTAATTTTTATTTTTGCAACTAGAATACTAGCATAATAGCTAAACATTTCAAGACAGTAATCCAAACTTTTTGAAAGAATTTTCAAAAAATAACCAAAAAATTTTTTTAGAAATATTGTCAAAAATTCCCAGCAAAATAAAAATGTTGGGAAAAACCAAAAAAAGCGGGGAAATATTTTCCGCCGCTCATTGGTTTATCAGTTGCTATTTAGTTTTGATTTAGCGCTGTTTAATTTCTCTTGGCAGCAGAATTGTTTCCCGAGTGCCATCGTCATAGGCCTGCACTTCTGAAGGCAAACCATCTACATATCTAAAAGGTAAGTCGACAGTCATATCTACATCAGTTTCTGCTTCGGTGTAACCCATTGTCACCGAGCCTTTATTGTCCATAATGGTAAAGGATAATAAGTTGTTTAAAGGAAAAACTCCTTTTAAATTAAAATCAATAATATACCAGACACTATCAATCAGTTCTCCGGGCATACTAGAGACAACTCCAACAGAGGCATAGCGGCTGCGGTTATTGTCAAAGGCTTCAAACATAGTCAATTCCTCCCTCGTTTGAAAAGTATTGAGAAGGTTCCTCAATTAGATGTGTTAATCATAATCAATGGCCTTTGAAATTGCAATCAAAGCGCTTTGGCGAAACCGCTGACAAAAATAATTATTTCAAAAAAAAACAACTTTGCATTTTCGCAAAGTTGTTTAGTCTTTAAAAATTATTCAGCATCTTCACCAATTACTTCTGGTTCAGCGGCTGCTTCAGTTGTTTCTGGTTCGTCGTTGACAATTGTTTCCACGACTGCTGCAATTTGTTCTTCAGCAGGAGTGACAACAGTGTAGTCAGCATGTTTAGGTAGATCAGCTACTGAGATAGAGTCGCCGATTTCTAAAGCAGTGACATCGACTTCAACACGTTCAGGTAATTTATCCGGAGTTGCAGAAACGACAACAGTGTATAAGTTTTGAGCTAAAGTACCGCCAGCTTTCACACCAGCTGCTTCGCCGACTAAGGAAACTTCAGCTTCAACTTCTGTTTCTTCTTTCATGTTTACGGCTAAAAATTCAATGTGTTTGATTTTGCCGTTGAAGGTATCTAATTGTGTGCTGTGAACGAGTGAATTAACTTTTTGACCTTTGACATTCATTTCAAAAACGGCATTAGCACCATTTTGACGCAACAATTTTTCTAAGTTTGCTGAGTCAACAGAGATAGGTGTGCTTTCGATTTGATAGCCATAAACAACTGCAGGAATGCGGCCTTCATGACGTAATCTGTTTCTTTCTGAACGGGGACGAACTGCTCTTTCTTGAACTTCCAATGATACTGACATAACTTACTTCCTCCTTAAAAATTGACTGTCTAGTTTTTGACAGATTTTATTTAAGTGAATTGTTTCAGTTATTCTCTTGCACGTGAAGTGTGGTTGGCGTACAATTACGCAAAGAGGCAATTGTGTAAAATACACAACTGCCCCTTGAAAGTTTGAGTTCAACTTTTCTCCACCAGGTCATTACGCTGTGTTGAGAAACTATATTCACTTTACGTATTTAACCGTACCCCTTATTTAGCAAACAGTCAAGGGATACGCTAATTATTAAAGATTTTCAAAAGAAATAGGTTTTACTAATGCGTTTAGATAAATTAATTGAGATAGTTGAGAGAGCTTCCCGCACCGAGATTAAACGACTGCTAAAAAGTCGTCAGGTGTTAATCGATGGGAAGCCTGAACTAAATGGCAACCGCAATGTTGATAGCCAACTTCATCGAATTGAAGTGGCGGGGAAACCTGTGTGGACCAATCATGTTTACTATTTAATGAATAAGCCTGCCGGGATTGTCACGGCAGTTTCTGATATAAATAAAAAAACGGTCATAGATTTGCTTGCGCCAGATGATTATCGACGGGAGATTTTCCCAGTAGGACGCTTAGATCGTGATACTGAAGGATTGGTTTTTTTAACCGACAACGGTCCTTTAGGCTATGCTTTAGCTCAAGCAAAATTTCAAGTAGCTAAAGTCTATGAAGCTGTAATAAACGAAGAAGTGACACAGGCAGATGTCACCGCCTTTTTTGAAGGGATTATTTTTTTAGACGGCACCAGATGTCGTCCTGCCCAATTAGAAATTTTAAGTGCAGCCTTGGGGGAAAGCCGAATTCGCTTAACCATTGATGAAGGCAAGTACCATCAAGTAAAGAAAATGTTTTTAGCCCGTGGCAAAAAAGTCACTTATTTGAAGCGGCTTCAACTAGGCCCTTTACTCTTAGATAACAATTTAGCGCCAGGCGAATATCGCAGCCTAACCTTACTAGAATTACAACATTTGCGGTCTTTCTTTTAAACTTACGAATTCCTAAAGGAGACCACCAAATATGCGCTATAATACATTACTATTCGACGTAGATGATACTTTATTAGATTTCCAAGCAACTGAAAAGCAAGCACTGACAAAATTATTTGCAACCGAGGGACTGACCTTGTCTCCGGATTTAGAAGAACAATATAAAACTATGAACCACGGATTGTGGGCGGCCTTTGAACGGGGTGAAAAGACTCGTGATGAAGTCGTTAATCAACGCTTCGGCATCTTTTTTGAAGCCTTAGGGGTAAGAGTCGACAGCATTGATTTAGAAAATCGTTACCGAAAATTTTTAGAAGAAGGTCATGATTTATTAGGCAACAGCTATCAAATTGTGGCGGATTTAAGTACAAAAGCGGACCTTTATGTGGTGACTAACGGCGTGTCACAAACCCAGTACCGCCGCTTAACCGATGCGAAATTATTACCATTTTTTAAAGAGATTTTTGTTTCAGAGGATACAGGCTATCAAAAACCCATGAAGGAATACTTTGATTACGTCTTTGCCAGAATTCCTAATTTAGATAAAAGCGACACCGTGATTATCGGCGACTCCTTGAGTTCTGATATCAAAGGGGGCATTGTGGCGGGCATTGACACGATTTGGCTCAACAGCAAATCCGAACAGGCCGGCAATGAAATTCACCCAACCTACACGATTAACCAGCTTGAAAGTATTTACCGAATTTTAGAAAATTAATGCTATAGCAAGTAGTATTTCTGAAGATTTTCGCTATAATAAATCTAGCGAAAAATTCAGCGAAAGAGGTATTGAAATAAATGGCAAAGTCCAAACCGATTATTATTGGCGTCACCGGCGGCTCAGGTAGCGGCAAAACCAGCGTCAGCCGCTCGATTTATAATAATTTTCCCGACCATTCGATTATGATGTTGGAGCAGGATTCCTATTATAAAGATCAGAGTCACTTGGCGTTTGAGGAACGTTTGAAAACCAATTACGACCATCCTTTTGCCTTTGATACAGATTTATTAATTGAGCATTTAAGCAAACTGCTAAACTATCAAACGATTGAAAAGCCGGTCTATGACTATGTGAACCACACCCGCAGTCACGAGGTAATTATTCAAGAGCCGAAGGAAGTTATTATTTTAGAAGGTATTTTAATTTTAGAAGATGAACGCCTGCGGGATTTGATGGATATTAAATTATACGTGGACACGGACGATGACATTCGGATTATTCGCCGGATTAAACGAGATATGGATGAGCGGGGCCGGACGTTAGACTCGGTTATCGAGCAATATCTCTCCGTTGTGAAGCCGATGTATCACATGTTTATTGAGCCAACCAAACGCTACGCCGACGTGATTGTGCCCGAAGGCGGCGAAAATGCGGTGGCGATTGATTTAATCAATACCAAAGTAGAAAAAGTTTTAAATGAACATCTCCGGGAAGGAGCGAAATAAATGATTCGCTACGGCATTTTAAGCACTGCTCAAGTGGTTCCACGCTTTGTGGCGGGGGTCAAAGAGGTGCCGGATTGCGAGGTCTACGCCATCGCCTCAAGAAGCTTGGCGCCAGCTGAAAAAATGGCCCAGGAATTAGAGATTCCCCACGCCTATGGCAGCTATCAAGCTCTTTGCCAAGACGAGCAAGTCGATATCGTTTACATCGCTACTTACAATCAAGGGCATTATCCCGCAGCAAAACTGGCTTTAGAAAATAATAAGCCGGTTTTATTAGAGAAGCCTTTTACTTTGACAAGTGCTGAAGCAGAGGAACTCTTTGCTTTGGCTGAAGAAAAAAACTTATTTTTAATGGAAGCCCAGAAGGCGGTCTTTTTGCCGACCGCAAAATTAATCAAAGAATTTATCGCCTCTGGAAAATTAGGAAGGCTGCACTGGATTCAATCCAAAACCGCCTATCCTAATATCGACCATGTCAGCTGGTTTCGTTCGTTGGCAGCCGGTGGTGGAGCCTTACACGGTGCGGGTTTTTATCCATTGGAGTATCTGCAATATATTTTGGACCAGCCGATTACGGCCTTTAGCGGCAACGCCGTTTTCCCTAAAGAGCAATCTGACAGCCAGTTTAATTTGACGCTGACCTTTGGCGAGCAGCTGCTGGCAAATATTTTTATCACAGTCGATTTTGCGACAGATAATCAAATGGTCATTCACGGCGATTTAGGCCGGATAGAAATAAGTGATTTTTGGAAAACGAAAACGGCGAAAATAATTTATAATTCTGGCGAGACAGCACTGCTCACCAGTGACTTCACCAGCGAATTTGCCTTTGAAGTGGCCCATGTCAACCACTGTTTGACAGAAGGTTATTTGACGAGCCCACTGATGACCAAAGACATCACCTTAACGACAGTTAAAATGGTGGAAAGCTTGTACCATCAGTGGTTATCTAAGTAGGAGGCAGGATTATGCTAGTGAAAAAAAGAATTCAAACGCCGGCGGAGGTAGCGCAGTTGCTGCCGGAATTGCAGGAAATTTGGCAAGAAGTCTTTACGCCGATTATCGGAGCTGAGCAGGTAACTTATATGTTGCAAACTTATCAGTCCAAAGAAAATATTTTAGCTGAAATTGCCAGAGGTGTTGAATATTACTTATTATTCAACCAAGAACAAGTCGTTGGCTACACAGCTTTTGATTTTCAAGGGGAGCAATTGTATCTCAGCAAGATTTATTTGAAGGCGGCTTCTCGGGGACAAGGCTTATCCTCTGAATTATTCGCATGGTATGAAGAGGTGGCCAGAAAAGCCGGTATTAAAAAATTATACTTGCGGGTCAACCAGCACAACCAGCAAGCTGTTGCGGTCTATCAGCATAAAGGTTTTCAATTAATCAAGACGCAGGTGGATGAAATTGGCGCCGGTTTTGTAATGGAAGATTATATTTTCGAAAAAAACCTAGATTAGTAGGGCTATTTGTGTTACAGTCTATCTTATGCGACGAGTCGAGTAAGCTATGGCAAATTTTTGTAAGACATTAGTCTTGTTTAATTTGTCCCAAAATAGCGAATTGACAGCAGGAGTACAAGTCTTTTGACAGCTGTCGGATTGCAGCCGTACTGGACAGGGAATTTTGTGGAGAAAGAACTGTCTAAAGTTTTGCTGATTAATTTCAGGAAAATTTTATTGCGGGAACACAACTGCCTTTTTCGGTGGTTGTGTTTTTTTGTTTCAGCTAAATTATTGACTGCAAAAATTTTTGATGGGTCTGTCGATTTTTTATGATTTTTTACAGAAAGTGATTTTTGTTTAGCACTTTTTTTATCTCCCAAAAATGAAATTTACTTGAATCATCAGTTTTTAGATTATCAAAAATATTCAAAATTCAATTGAAAAAATTGAGTATCAAAATTAAAAATAATTATTGTGTGTTATTTAATTTATTATAGCTATGTTTTTTATTTGAGAAAATTACTACTTATAAGAGGTGACATATGCAAATTTTTATCGATGGCGATGGATCGCCGGTCAAAGATGATGCGATTGAGCTGGCGGGGCAGTCAGGCTTTTTAGTGACGATTGTCACCAGCGTTGATCACTATACTGAAAAAAAATATCCGACTTTTGTCTCGCTCGTCTATGTTGACAAAGGTTTGGATTCAGCGGATTTCAAAATTGTCGGCTTGATTCAAAAAGGCGATCTCTTAATCACTCAAGATTATGGCTTGGCTTCGTTAGTTTTAGGTAAAGGAGTTCGTGTCTTACACCAAACCGGTTTGGAATTCACCCAGCAAAATATTGAGAATATGTTAGAGGCCCGCTATTATGGTGCAAAGGTCCGTCAAGCAGGCGGTCGCACAAAAGGCTCCAAGCCTTACAGTAAAGAAGACCGCCAACACTTCCGCCAAGCTCTGTCAAATATTTTACTCTCAGAGCAATAAATTTCTCTGAAGCAGAAAAACTTTTATGGTAGAATATGGTGAACTTAAGCAGATTCAAAGTTAAAAATTGAATCGAGACTGGAGGAAATCTCGTTTTGAAAATTTATTTATTATATGGAGGCAAAAGTGCCGAGCATGATGTCTCAATCATGTCCGCTTTTTCAGTACTCAATGCAATTTATTTCAATTATTATCAAGTGCAACTGGTGATGATTACCAAGCAGGGCCAATGGTTGAAGGGCCCTTTATTAACAGAAGCACCTGAAACGGCAGCTGAATTGGACTTGGTTGCATTGAATAACGGCGAAGAAATAAATCCTGGAATGATTAAAGATGAGAATGGAATTGTTTTTCCAGTTCTTCACGGTCCAAACGGCGAAGACGGAACGATTCAAGGCTTTTTGGAAACCTTGAACATGCCGTATATTGGCGCCGGTGTGATGACGAGCGCCACAGCGATGGATAAAATTATGACCAAATATGTTCTGCAGGCAGCGGGAATTCCTCAAGTTCCTTATGTCTCAGTGTTGGCCTCTCAATGGAAGGAAAATCCTAAGCAGGTTTTTGATGAATGTGAAGGGGCTTTGTTGTACCCAATGTTTATTAAGCCAGCCAATCTAGGCTCTAGCGTCGGCATTTCAAAGGCGGAAAATCGTCAAGAATTGCAAAAAGGTTTATTGGAGGCTTATCGATACGATTCCCGCGTTATCGTCGAGCAGGGGATTGAAGCCCGTGAAATTGAAGTGGCTATTTTAGGTAATGAAGATGTGCGCACCACTTTGCCGGGGGAAATTGTAAAAGATGTAGCCTTTTATGATTATGATTCAAAATACATCGATAATAAAATTGAGATGGCGATTCCCGCTCAGGTGCCGCCGGAGGTTGCTGCTAAAGCCCGCTCATATGCTGAAAAAGCTTATGTGATGCTAGGTGGCGCTGGTTTAAGCCGCTGCGACTTTTTCTTGACGGCTCAAAACGAATTATTTTTAAATGAATTAAATACGATGCCCGGCTTCACCCAATTCAGCATGTATCCTTTGCTGTGGGAAAATATGGGAATCAAATACAGCGATTTAATTGAAGAGCTGATTCAATTAGGCTTAAATCGTTTTAAACAGCGCCAGAATTTCTTTGAATAAGTAACGGGAAAGTGCGAAAGACAAAAAATATCTCAGCAAATTTGCATTTATAAGTAAAGAGCTGTAATGTTTTCTTGAGCTTTAATGCCAACCGTAACTGAATTTTTCAATTCAGATGCAATCAAGGTTTGTGACATAAGGCCCTGGGCTTATGCTACAAACCTTGTCTTTTGTTCAACTGATGGCGGGTTAAGTTAGCTGAAATTTTTCAACTAAGTTAAGCGGACCAACACTTTGACAAAATACAGAGGAATCGGTTACGGTTGCTCTCATATGAAATTAAAATTGCCGTTTAAAGTTCTTCTAAGACGAATACCAACTAGTGCATCGTATGCGGAATGAGCAGGAGCATCAAAATAATTTTCGGCACGAAAATTATTACCTTAATACGAGTAAGGATGCGAGTTCCGTTTTTAGCAGTTTTTCAGCAAATAGAAATCATCTTTTGTCTTTTATACAAGGCAACAAGGACCATAGTTTAACGGAATCATATACGGCACGAGCATCAAACTAATTTTCGGAAAGAAAATTATTACCTTAATACGAGTAAGGAGCGAGTTACATGAAATTTACAGTTCAGGAAATTGCCCAGGCGGTGAATGGCGTTGCGGTGAATGAGGAAACAGCTACCGTAACTAGTCTTGAATTTGACAGTCGCAAAATTAAACCAGGGGGACTGTTTGTCCCGTTGGCTGGTCAACGGGACGGTCATGAATTTGTTGAGATGGCCAAAGCAAATGGTGCAACCGCAACTTTTTGGAGTCGTGAGCTCACGGAGGCTCCTAGCGGATTAGCGATTATTCAAGTTGCGGACGTTCTCCAAGCACTGCAAATTTTGGCGACTTATTATTTAGCGGTGATTAATCCTGACGTGATTGCCATTACCGGCAGCAACGGCAAAACCACCACCAAGGATATGACTGAAGCTGTTCTGGCTAAAAAATATCAAACCTATAAAACCCAAGGAAATTATAATAATAATATTGGGCTGCCTTACACGATTTTACAAATGCCGGAAATAACGGAAAAAATTATTTTGGAAATGGGCATGGATCATGCAGGTGAAATTGCTTTGCTTTCCGAAATTGCTGAGCCAGATGTGGCGGCAATCACCATGATTGGGGAAGCTCACATTGAAAATCTCGGCTCCCGGGAGGGTATCGCTCAAGCGAAAATGGAAATTGCTGAGAATTTAACTGAAGATGGTTTGCTGTTGATTCCATTCAATGAACCGCTGTTGACGCCTTTGACTCGTAAAATTATGCAGACGGTCACCACTTTTGGAATTGAAGAAGGGGTGATTGCCGGTAAAATTTTAGCGGAGCAGGCCCATAAAACAATTTTTAGTATCAATGAAGAAATTTTTGAAATACCTGTTCTGGGAGCTTACAATGTCACCAATGCACTGATTGCTTATGGCATCGGGCAGTGGTTTGGTTTAAGTGATGAAGAAATCCGCCAAGGTTTAGCTGACTTTCAATTGACGCAAAATCGCACGCAGTGGCTGAAGGCGGAAAATGGTGCGGATTTATTGAGCGATGTCTACAATGCCAATCCAACGGCGATGGCCTTAGTCTTAGATACTTTTGCTGAGTTACCTCAAGCAGGTGCCAAAAAAGTTTTGTTGGGGGACATGCTGTCTTTAGGCAAAGATTCGCCGGCGATGCATGCAGCAATGGCAGAGCATATTAACCCAGAAAAAATTCAAGAAGTCTTTTTATTTGGTCCTGAAATGCAGGTCTTGGCGGAAAAATTGACCGCTGTCTATCCTAATTTAGCGCTGACGTATATTGCGGAAGATATGGCGCAATTAATTCAAGTGCTGCAGGAGAATTTGCAGCCAACGGACAGCCTGTTATTGAAGGCTAGCAATGGCATGCACTTGAATCAAGTCGTTGATGCATTGAAAGTTTCTGAAAATAAAAAGGAAATAGATTGAAAAACAAGCTTTCCTGTGTTATAATGTGGCATTGCAGAAAAAGAAATGATAGCAAAAGTTTAAATCTTTTTGATAAATGATAAATGATAGGTTGAGATAAGCAGTCCATGCTCAAGCTTCAAACAGCTCGAAGTAGTCGATTTGCTAGTTGAGACAGAGGACAGATGATGCTGTTCTTGCCATAAACTACTTTTAAGCTCATCCTTTGTTCGGAAGAGAGACCTGATGCAACGGCCCTTGGCTTTTGTTCCAGGTCCTTTCCTTTGTTTATATCTTTTTCTGGAAAAAATTCATCATGAAAAGAGGCGCCTGACTTAGCAGCAGCTAAGGGGTGGAGACGAGCTTTCGTTGGCCTTAATTTCCATGAACAAAGAAAAACTAGGAGGCTTTATATTTGAAATTCAAAGATTTAAATTTATCCCCAGAACTATTAACCGCAGTAGAACGCTCAGGCTTTGAAGAAGCAACCCCCATCCAAGAAGCAACAATTCCCTTAGCATTAGAAGGTAAAGACGTTATCGGTCAAGCCCAAACAGGTACTGGTAAAACTGCCGCATTTGGTTTGCCAATGTTAGAAAAAATCGATGCCAAAAATCAAATCTTACAAGGTTTAGTGATTGCACCAACTCGTGAGTTAGCGATTCAAACCCAAGAAGAATTGTTCCGCTTAGGCCGGGATAAAAAAATTCGCGTTCAAGCAGTTTATGGTGGGGCTGATATCGGTCGCCAAATCCGCGGCTTGAAGGATCGTCCACATATCGTTGTGGGAACACCTGGCCGGATGTTGGATCACATCAACCGTCACACTTTAAAATTGGATACTGTCCAAACCTTAGTTTTAGATGAAGCAGATGAAATGTTGAACATGGGCTTTTTAGAAGATATTGAAAAAATTATCTCAAAAGTACCGACTGAGCGCCAAACATTGCTGTTCTCAGCAACAATGCCGCCAGCAATCAAAAACATCGGCGTTAAATTCATGAAAAACCCTGAGCACGTTCAAATCAAAGCCAAAGAAATGACTGCTGATTTGATTGACCAATACTATGTGCGGGCTAAAGATTATGAAAAATTTGATATTATGACTCGCTTGTTGGATATCCAATCACCTGAGTTAACAATTGTCTTTGGTCGGACAAAACGTCGGGTGGACGAGTTAGCTCGTGGTTTAGAAGCACGAGGCTTTAAAGCCGAAGGAATTCACGGCGACTTGTCACAACAAAAACGGATGAGCGTGTTGCGTTCATTTAAGAGTGGTAATTTAGATATCTTAGTTGCAACAGATGTGGCAGCTCGTGGTTTGGATATTTCTGGCGTAACTCATGTGTATAACTATGATATTCCTCAAGACCCTGAAAGCTATGTTCACCGGATTGGTCGGACAGGTCGTGCCGGTAAAGATGGTATCTCCGTGACGTTTGTGACACCAAACGAAATGGGCTACTTGCATGTGATTGAAGAATTAACGAAAAAACGGATGTCACCAATGCGTCCGCCAACCGAAAAAGAAGCCTTCAAAGGTCAATTAGGCAATGCCTTAGAGACGATTGAAACCAAGCTTGACGAAAACGGATTGGATCGTTACTTGCCAGCGGCTGATAGTTTGTTAGAAAAATATTCTGCCCAAGACTTGGCAGCTTTGCTGATTAAAACCTTAGCGAAGGATCCAAGTGACGCTGTACCGGTTAAAATTACTCCAGAACGGCCATTACCTTCACAAAAACGTGGTGGCGGCGGAGGTGGTAAACGCTCCGGCAATTATGGCGGCAAAAACAATCGCAATCGTCGCAGCGGTGGTGGCGGCGATCGTCGGGAAAATAATTATCGTGGCGGCGGCAAGAGCAAAGATGGCTACAAAGGCAACAAGGATAATTACAAGGGCGGACAACGCCGTAGTAATGCTCCCCGTGGCGAAAAGAAAAATTCCAGTTTTACCATTCGTAAAAACAACGATTAATTAACAAGATAAAAAGCTCCAGCAAGCTTAGATTTCATTACTGAAGTCAAGAGCTTGCTAGAGCTTTTTTTATTTTCACAGCGTTAAAAATCGTTCAAAATAAAAGGCAGTCATTTCAGGGCTATCAATAAAAACATTATGGCCGGTGTCATTGAGAACAGCAACCTCCAATTGATTAGTAGGAGTGATTAAAGCCAGCTGCTGTTGAAAACCGACGACGTCATCATTTTTCCCTAAGAGGATTGTGCCACGGTAATCTTGCGATTTTTTTTGGATGGCTGCTTCAATGCTTAAAGTGTATTTGTTTTCCGGCGAAAATTGAATCTGATGCCAGGCCGCACTTTTAAAGCGGCTGACTCCCGGTAAAATTGCCCGTTGATAGGTGAGCCAATGCTGCTGGCTGATGTTAACATTCATTGTCGCAAAGTTTTCCCAAGCTGGATGGGGATCAATATAATTGTCCAATAAAATCGTTTTGATTGGTGTTGTCTGTCTGTTGTGATTATTAGCGACAACAACTGGTGCCGTCAAGAAAAGCTGATCAACCTGTTGTGACATTACTTGGGCAACTGCCAAACAGAGATAGCCGCCATAAGAATGGCCGCAGAGCTGAAATTTTTCCTGTGAACTGTCTTGTTTAATAAAGGCCAATAGTATGGCCAACACATCATCAGAGGATTCAAGGTCGGCTGGCATTTCAGATTGGCCCATGCCCGGTAAATCCAGGTACACCCGCCGAAAGGTCCGCCCCTTGAAAAAAGGCTCATAAATCACCTTCATGCTAGTTAAGTCGACACCTAAGCCGTGAAGAAAATAAATGGTCGGACCACTGCCGATGATTTCATAATGCAGAAAATTTTCAAATTTTGGCATTTGTTTGATCTCCTGTAAAGTCCTGTAATAGCTTAAACATTTCTGCTAAGGTCGCCGCCGGAATCAAGTCCAAAGCTTCGCCAATTGAAATTTCACAGGCGCATTCGCTTTCGCTGATAACTGTCAAATTTCCAGTGATGCCAATGCCAGTTTCATTTTGCAATTTTGCCAGAAAAGCTGCTGTTTCATCAGAGTTTTTTGCAAAATGCAGATGGAACATATTGGTCACTGGGACTTGCGGTAGGGTGGAAATTTTAGCTGTGGCATTAAATTTTTCTGCTAAAAGCTTGGCCTGCTGATAGTAATGGGGCATGCGCTGTATATGTTTCTCATAAAAATAATCGGCTGAAAGAATATAGGGATAGAGACTGATTAAATCTCCGCCGTAGCGGCGCTTCCAAATTTTGCTGGCCTCTGTCAGTTCTGTCGGTCCCGCTAAAATTGCGCCGGCAATCCCGTTTAATCCTTTATAAAAAGAGACATAGACACTGTCAAATAAAACGCAAATTTCAGCAGCTGTTTTTTGATAATAGGGTAGGCATTCCCATAAACGAGCGCCATCTAAGTGAACATAGATGCCATTTTCATGACAGTAATCGGTGATTTCCTTAAGCTGAGAAAAACTTGGTAATTGACCGCCAATTTCTCTTTGGGGCAATTCAATCAAGAGACAAGCAAATTCTTGATTAAGCGCCTTTAAATCAGATAGCGTAAAGAGTCGATCTTTTTCCCCTAATAGAATTGTTTCAATTCCCATCAGCTCTTTAATGCCATCTTGCTCATGGATTTCTAAATGAGCTAGTGGATGATAAGCAACTTTTTTAATTTGCTTTTGATCACTCCAATAGCGCAGGCCGATCTGCTGGGCCATCGTGCCGCTAGGAAAGAATACCGCAGCAGGCTTGCCTAAGACTTGGGCCATTTTTGTTTGAAAATCTTCGATAACTGCTCCTGTGCCATAAATATCACTGGGAGTATCATCAGGAATTTTGGCTAATGCCTCCTTCAATAAGCCGACCGTTCGCTCACCGCTGCCGCGAATTTTATAGGCGGTTTGTTGATAGCTTTCAGATAAAGTAGATGTCATTTAATTCTTCCTTCCTTGTTATAAAAACTTATGTTATTTATCGTAAAGTGGCTGACAAAAATATGGATACTTAATTGGATTCTAGTAAGCATAGAAAATTTCGCTTAAAAATATTATAGCAACTATTTTTAAATTATAAAGGTAACCGCAAAATAATGTAGTGCCTTAAAAAGACTTCCCAATGGAAATAATGAAAAGTTTGTTTAGACATGACCGGTTTTCAGCAGAAGGTTAGCGTACCAGCACCTTAAGCTTTTCGCTAATATTATTGAAATAGTTTAAAATTTGCTGATTCTCAGCTAAAATACTTGGGAATTTGCTATAATTAGGTTGGGATTAGCTAAAGGGGGAGTGAGGATGAAAAAAGGAAAAAAACGTGAGCCACAAGAAGAATTGCCAGATAAACATTTCCTGCCATTGAATAAGGCGCAGGTTGGCTGGTTGGTCGCCTTGGTCTTGTTAACCTTTGTCTGGTTAATTTATCCGGGATACGGCTGGAACCATAATGTTTTCACGGCTTTAGCCGGCGATAGTGGCTACTACTCAGACGACTATGATTATGATGAAGACTATGATTATGACTATGAAGCATTTGCTTTGGAAAATATCGATTCAGTCGGAAATTGGACACGGGAAATTTATGATGACGTTGAAATTGCAACTACCAGATACGATGTGGATTATGAAGTAGAGAGTTATTACGGTGGTGATGACTTTGAAACATTAGAAGAGCAAGTCGGTCGCCCCCGCTCCACCTATCGGGACGATTGGACAGGCTTTGATACCATCACGGCCACTTGGGAATATAGTTCTGGCAATGAATATATCTCGATTGATATCACCTATCTTGAAGAAGATGGCATGATTATCAGCAAAGATATTTTTGGTTATGATGATTAAGCGACAGAGAAGATTAGAAAATATAAAAACAATCGCTGAGATTCCTGCAGATGATGCAAACTCTGAAACCTAGTTCAAAGACTAGCTTCACAGTTTCTGCTGCAAGGGAATTTCAGCGATTGTTTTAGTTTCAATCCATTTCGACTTTGGTAATGGTAATCCAGATAAAAAAGAGTAATGTCAAAATAAAGCTGAGCCACAGTGTCAGTGAAGCCTGCAGTAAATTAATTAAACTGCCGGCACCGACGCCGAGAATAAAAATTAAAATGGCAAAACCGATTTCGGAGAATTCTTTACGGGCGGTTTGATCTTTATCAATCAGCCATTTATAAAGATTGTTCATCAGGTTTTTAGTATTGCCGGTCATAATGCCATCATTAACAGTGGCGATGCCGACCTTTCTAAAAATGGTCAGCTCAAAGCCAGCTAGACCACCTAGTAAAAAGACCATAAGCGCATCAAAAATTTGTTGTTGGAATAAAGCAAATACTAAGAGTACCAGACTTTGTAATAAAAGCATGATTTGATATTTTTTGCGGGTGGTGCCGCTGACTTTTTCCACCAGCCACTCTCCACCAAAAGCTCCTAAGGCAAAACCAGCAAAGACGGCTATATGACCGAAGGCTTGACTGAATTGGCCGGTAAATAATTTACTGCTGAAGGCCACCATGTTGCCAGTTTGGGCGCTGACAAAGACGCCGCCCTTTTCCATAAAGGTATAAGCGTCAATGAAGCCCATCAAAAAAGTTGCAAATAAGGTTAAGACGGTCAAGGAGCTGAGGGAATTGATTTTTTGTTTGGCCTGTTCCATAGGCTTCCTCTTTTCTAGCAAAAACAGAGGTTAAAATTTAGGCAGATTCCTAAAGTTTGCACCTCTGCAGCTGTTTATTTAATTAAAAAACATCCTTGACGTTCAAGCCATCGCTTTCTTCTTGGTCGAAGGGATTGATGCTAATGTGTTTGGCAGCAGCTTGATTGATTTTATCTTGGTCAAACCAAATAACTGGTGAAGCCGCTTCTTCTTGTGGCAGGCTTTCAACAAATTCTTTGGTTAAATTCAAATGGTCAGCAACAATTTGTGACGGTGTGGTTGCCATCCATTTGTTCAAAGAAATATCTGAGTAATCAGGATTTTTGAAGACTTCGACAAAAATTAATTTTTCCGTACCAGTATTTTGGACATAATGACCAGCAACTGTTGGCACATAACCGACATCTCCTGCACGATAATCAAAAGTTCTAGCTAAACCATTCGAGTTAAAAACAGTCATGCGGGCTTGGCCTTGAATGTAATATTGCCATTCAGCGCCTTTTGGATGCCAATGCAATTCCCGCATACCGCCGGGCTCAACTTCAACAATGGCTGCTGAAATCGTCTTAGCAGCTGGGAAAACTTTTTGATCAATAATCCAAACACGACCAGCTTCAGACTCAATTGGTTTTAAAGAATCCATGTGGAAGGTCAAAGGTAGTGGAGTTTCGCCATTACTGTTAGGGCGTTTGACCACATCGATGGCTTCTGGCACAGCCGCTTTAAAAATGTATTTTTCTTTAGTTGGTAAACTTTGCAGCTCAGAAACTTTCTTTTTAAAGTTGGCAGCCACGATTTCTGGTGGTGTATGGGCCAGCCAATCAGTAATCAACATAGTATTATTTTCAGAGAAATCAGGTTCGCTGAAGATAAGTAAAAATTCACAGCCTTGATCTAAGCCTTGGATGGAGTGGGCGACACCTGCTTCAAAATTCCAAATATCTCCGGCTTTGACATCATCGATAAAAGATTTGCCATTTTCATCAATCGCTGTAACACGGGCGTTGCCGTAAAGCATCAAGCCCCACTCAGCTTCTTTGTGCCAATGCATTTCCCGATACACGCCAGGTCCTAAGTTCATGTCGACACCAGCGACTTGGTCAGAAGCCGGAATTTCTCGGTTGGTAACTTCCCGAGCCCAGCCGCCTTCTTCTAAACGATTGCGGACGTCATCATAGCTGAAACGCATGTTTGGTAAAGTACCGTGGTCAGTTGCGGGCGGAACTAAAAAATCGGGACCTTCAATATCTCTTAACGTATCATGAGGACCTCGGTTGTAATAGCCTTTGCCGTCAGATTTGCGAATGGGTTGTGGTTCTTTTTCTTCATGATTCATATTAAAAATCTCCTTTTCCATAGGTTAGATTTGGTACCAAATTAATGAACATCAAAAAATTTTGAAAAATCACTAGCGAGGGAAGGATAAGCGAAAACCATTTCCCGCAATTGCGTGAGTGTAATCTTCATCTTTAATAGAAGCGTAAAATAATTAATTAATAAATCGGCTTCATTGCTGAGACTGGTGATGCCGACGATTTGCTGGTCGGCTTTACGAATTACTAATTTTGTGCGGGCAATTGGTTCATTGCCCCGATGATAATTCAGCCAATGGGCCATGTCGATTTCAATAATTTCATAAAGTTCTGGCTGCTTAACGGCGTCATTGACAAAGATTCCCGTCTGAGCAATTTTCGGATTGCTAAAGACTGACATCGAAGGAATCGGATAGTCGATGGGCTTTAAAGTTGCTGCGGTTAAAAAATCCGCCAGATAATTTGCTTGAAACTCTGCGTAGTTAGTTAATTTTGGTGCTGGCGCATCATTGCAATCACCAATGGCATAAATATCGGCATTGCTAGTTTGCAGATAGGCATTGACTGCCACACCTTTACTTGAAAAGGTGATACCCGCCTCTTCCAAGCCCAAATTTTCAACATTGGGAATGCGGCCAGCTACCGAATAAACGACATTTGTTTCAAAAACGAGGCCTTCTTCCGTCGTAACTTGATACAAATCAGCTTTCAGTTGAATAATTTTTGCAACAGTATTATCAAAATGGTAGTCAACGCCCCGTTCCTTTAATAAAGCGACTAAATCGCCGACTAATTCAGGATCAAAAGCTCCTAAAGCCCGCTGATTATGTTGTAAAACATGAACGTGATCGCCGATGGCACTGGCGATATTGGTAATCGCAAAGGCGATGATACCTGCGCCGATAATGGTGATAGATGGGGGTAAACTTTCGGCATTGAGAAAATGCGAACTGTAATGGACATGCTCGTTTCCTTCAAAATCCAATACCCGGGGTCTGGCTCCTGTTGCCAAAATAATTTTTTTACCTTGGTAGTCAACGCCATCGACAGTTAGGATATGGGAATTTTTAAATTTTGCGGAACCGAAAATAGTGGTGATGCCAGCGTCTTCTAAGCTGGCCTGTAAAACAGTTGAGGTTGCGGCAATTTGTTTGTTTTTAAAGGTCATCAAGTCTGGCCAATTAATTTTTGGCACTTGATCAAAACCTTTACCGAGGTGGCTTTGGATAGCTTGCTTGGCTTCAACTGCCGCCAGCAAATATTTTTTAGGTGTGCTGCCATGATTAGCTGTAGTACCGCCCCATTGATAGGACTCGATAATGGCAACTGTTAAGTTTGCTTGTCGCAATCTTTTGGCAGCGGTTAAGCCGGCGATGCCGCCGCCGACAATGATAACGTCAAAATTGGTTTCCATAACACACCTCCAACTGAAATTTGAAAAGCTTGAATAATTTCAGTATAACCCTTCCGCCAGATTTCCCTAAATAAAACGACTTTAAAAAAAGCCAAAAATCAATAAAAAAACTGTCAATTTAAGTCAGTCAGGCTCACTTAAATTGACAGAATTATTATTATAAAATTTAGAAATCAGAAAAACTCACCGTCATGGCTTCCGCGTCAAAATGGGCATAGGCGCCAATCGGGGTGGTCATCATCGGACGGGTATGACAGCTGTCGTATTCATAGATGACCGGCAAGGGATTGCCATTCAAAACCTCAAGTAAAATATCAATCGGCTGTCTGCCGCTGCCTAAGTCATCATAGTTGGCATGCTTGCCTAAGATAATGCCTTTGACCATTTCAAAAACACCGGCCGCCTTCAGCATGGCAAAATTTTTCTCGACTGTGGCCGCGTCTTTTTCCGCATCTTCAATAAACAGTAAACTATTCGGAGTAATTTTCGGAAAAAATTTGGAAGCGAGAAAGCCGTACATGGTATTTAAATTGCCACCGACAATTCGCCCCTCTAGTTTGGGAGTTTCAGTATAGCCCCACTGATTTTTCTGCATGGTTAACGGTGCTTGATAAGTTTCCCAATTTTTTTGGTCATCGGTCCATAATTCCGGAGCATTTAGTGTGATGGCAGCATTTTTTCCAGTACAAATTATTTTTTCTAAATAATCCCACGTCTCCTCTGCCAACGGTGGAAACTCACCGAAGGAAGCGACTAGAGCTGGACCATATAAAACTCGGCAGGTTGGCGCCAAGCTGCGAACAGCGAGCAAAAAAGCTGTTGCATCAGAATAACCGACGATAATTTTCGGATGATTTTTTAAGTATTTAAAATCAAGATAAGGCAGCAGAGAATTTGAATTCGTTCCGCCAATCGTCGAAATAATCATATCTAAGTCATCATTGTGAATCAGCTCGTTTAATTCTGCGGCCCGCTCTTTAATGCTGCCGGAGCGATAAAAATCCTGCTGGCCGGTCAAACGGCCCGCCACCAAAGTATGACCTTTAGAAGCAAAAAAGGCTTGCGCTCGTTCAAAGCGCTGAGGCGCAAGAGCAGTGATGGGTGTCGCAGGCGAGTAAAAACCGATATTCAAGTGGAGGTCCCCGTTTCTTCTTCATTTGCAAAGTCCTGTTCCAGTATAGCAAAAAATCAGCTGTCAGCCATGATTTTTTTTGATTTACTAAACTAAAGTCAAAATACCGACAATAAGAGAAACCAAAACTTCAAAAAGAGTCACACCAAAGAGGACTTCTGAACCACCGATAACTTTGTCAGTGGTTTGGTAGTGAATTTGTTTTTCCGCCTGCCGCTCTTTTAACCAAGGAAGTTCTTCCACCAAAACCCATTCATCCTTAATAATCCTTCAAATAATTCATCAAGCTGTGTCGCAGGCCTTCAGTTAATTGCTGGGAAGCTGTCAGATGAAAATAAATGGCCGCTAAAAAATTTTCAAAGGCTGCCAGCCGTTGAAAATCCACTAATTCAACTGAAGGGAATTCTATTTGGTCAATCCAAGCAGCTGTCGCTTCGGCACTCAGCACACCATTTTGAATAGCTTGATAGATGACAGTTGCTAAGCGCCGCTCTTCTCCAGCGATAAAGGCTTCTGGGGCCCGGTGAAAAACTTGGGCAATGGTTGAAAATACTTCTGGTTTTAATTCCTCTGGGAAATCTTGATGCAAGAGAGCATAAAGTAAAAAATCAGCGCTGTGGGCAAATCCATGGACCCAACCGTAGGGCTCTGAATAGCCGGTAAAATCCTGTTCCGCTTTTAAATAGGCTAGCGCCCGTTGGAAAAAATAAGCTCGTTCCTGATTTGTCAAAAGCCAATGATAGAGGGAATCTTCTCGATTGTCAGAGTCTAATAGCATGCCATTCAACAAGGCAGCAAAAGTGCGGGTGACCGTCGCCGGCAACCCTTCGTTTATGTGATAAAAAATTAAATCTTGTTCCATCGTCTGCTGAGTTAGAAAATGAAACTGTTCTTTTGTAAAAGCATTTTCCCCTAAGCCACGGGCCAATAGCAAGTAGACCAGGCCATCACGAATTTGACCATCAGGATGGCCAATATTTTCCATGAGCCAAGTAGTTTCTTGATTGAAAAAGACAAGTGTCGACTGTTGGAGCTTTTCTTTTAAAATTGTATCCATTTATTTATCAACTCTTTTCTTTTATTGAATAACATTTTGCAAAATTCTCAAAAAATAATTTATTTTTGAGGAAAATATCAGGTATACTGCTATTATAGACAAATTTGATTTGAAAGGGTAAATTTTTTCAGCAGACAATTTTTGCTCAAGCTAACAAAAATGTTATCTAAAGAAATGCTTAATCAAGCGCTTGGCGATAGGCTTTTTGCTAAGTTTTTGATAAAATGAATGCATTCTGATAGGAAAAGAGATTGAAGTTATGATTAAAGGGATTGGTATAGATGCGGTGGAGTTGCGCCGCATGGAGGAAATTATTGCCAATAAACCACGGTTTGCTGCTAAAGTGTTAACCGAAAAAGAGCTGGAGCAATATAACAAGCTGAGTTCGCATCGCCAGGTTGAATATTTAGCAGGGCGTTTTGCTTGTAAAGAAGCCTTTGCAAAAGCGTGGGGAACAGGCATTGGCAAAGTGGCCATCCAAGAAATCGAAGTGCTTTCCAATGAATTAGGTGCACCTGTAGTCACACAATCTCCTCATCAGGGTAAAACTTTTGTGACGATTACCCATACAGATACTGTGGCGATTGCCCAGATTTTGTTAGAGGAAGAAGGAAATTGATGTGATTACGTCTTACCATCGCCCCACTAAGGCAGTGATTGATCCAGCAGCGATTACTGCAAATGTCGCTAGCGCAGTCAAAAAATTAAACGGGGCAAGTGAATTGTTCGCCGTTGTTAAGGCCGACGGTTACGGTCATGGGGCCACCGCTGTTGCCCATGCAGCGATTGCCGGCGGTGCAACGGGTTTTTGTGTGGCAACGATTGATGAAGGAATTGATTTGCGGCAGGCAGGTTTTACCCAGCCAATTTTGATTTTAGGCGTCACCGATGCCCGCTATACCAAATTAATTTTGGAATATGATTTATCCCTAACTATCACAACTCTGGCTGATTTGGCGAAATTTGAACGAGAGCTGGCGACGATTGTCACTTCGGGGAAATTGAAAATTCATTTAAAAATTGATACTGGCATGGGGCGCATTGGTTTTTTAAACACTACCGATTTGCAGATGGCAGTTGAAAAAATATCAACCCGTGTTAATATGGAATGGGAAGGTATTTTTACTCATTTTGCCAAGGCCGATACCCAAGATGATACATACTGGTTGGAGCAGCGGGATATTTTCAGTGCATTTTTGGCAAGCTTAACTAAGCTGCCGCGTTACATACATATCAACAACAGCGCAACAACGCTGTGGCATCCGAATCAAATCGGTAATTTAGTCCGCTATGGCGTGGCCATGTACGGCTTAAATCCTTCTGGAGGCGAATTGGCTCTTGAAGAAAAATTACAACCAGCTTTTGAGTTAGTTTCTGAATTGGTACAGGTGAAACGAGTGCCAGCTGGAACACATATCAGCTACGGCGCAACTTATACAAGCCAGCAGGCAGAATGGATCGGCACGGTACCGATTGGTTATGCCGATGGCTGGTTAAGAAAAATGCAAGGCTTTGCCCTTTTGGTTGAAGGGTCATATTGTGAAATAGTAGGTCGAATTTGCATGGATCAGTTGATGATACGTTTGCCCCAAGAATTTCCAGTGGGGACAAAGGTGACATTGATTGGTAAAAATGGCGGGGAAACCATTACGATGCAAGAGGTGGCCGATTATTTAGGAACCATTCATTATGAAGTTGCTTGTACAATTTCTGATCGGGTTCCGAGGGAGTACCGAAAATAAGGGGGAAAAATAATGGTTAAAAGAGGGGATATTTTTTATGCCGATCTCTCGCCTGTGGTGGGTTCAGAGCAAGGCGGCATTCGCCCGGTGTTAGTGATTCAAAATAATTTAGGTAATTATTTCAGTCCGACAATTATCGTGGCGGCCATCACCGCCAAGCTGGCCAAGCCCAAGCTGCCGACACATATTCAAATTGATGCGAAAATCAGCGGTATCGAAAAAAATTCGATTATTTTGCTGGAACAAATCCGCACGATTGATAAAAGCCGGCTGCGGGAAAAAGTTTGCCGATTGGATCGGCGGGCAATGGAGGATGTTAACCAAGCCTTATTGGTGAGTGTCGGTGTCGAAGCGTTAACGAAATCCGGTTAAGAATACATAGTTTGTTTCGTACATAGGAGATTGTGATACAAGGATTATCAAAATAAAAGAACCAAAAAAGTTGTTTGGCGCAGGCCAAAGCAGACGGTTTTAAAACGAAGACTGCTTGTGAGACTTATTAGAGGGACTTTTATTTTGAAACTTGTGTGGCAGTCTTTTTCTTTTCACAGCAGTGCTGGTCATAATGGAGGTGAAGAAAGCATGAATTATCTTTTTTTGATTGTTGTACTAATTATTTTTTTATTTTTTGTCGTTCGAGCTGTCAGGCGGGTCGTCCGCAATGTGAAGCAACCACGGCAAGTTTTAAACGGCTTAATTATTGAAAAATATAGCGACTCCCAAGGGAAATATCGGATTGTTTTTCAAATCCGCGATCAGGAAACCCATTATGAAATTTCACCTAATTTATTTCCTAGCGTCCAACCGCCCATGCGGGTAACGCTGACAGTGGCGGATGGCAAGGTGATTACCTTTGATCCTTTGTAAAAAGAGATTTTGATTCTGCAACATAATGTTTTTTACAGATGTAATAATATCTGAATCATCTTGGTTTTGTCACTGTGGTTCAGTCGGTCGACGAACTAGAAAATACCTGTGTCTCTGCGGCCTGGCAAGGCCTTGCCGCACTTCTCAAAAATTTAGCAACTTTTGCTGAATATTATTGGAGGAATTTTATTTCAGTATCCTCTAATACCACAGCCACCTTTTTTTGAAAACTAGTGGGAAATGTTAGATTTTTCTTTCAAATTCCGCTAAGATGTTTAAAGAACTCTCCCCATGACTGGCAGAAATAACTGACTATTCTGAAAAATTCAGCGATTTTTGCGAGTTATGCCACGACAATATTAGGAAAGGAAAAAAATTAATGATTAAAAAGCTCATGGAAAATATTGGCGAGTATAAAAAACAAAGTATTATCACGCCATTATTTGTAACCGGCGAAGTCATTTTGGATATTATTATTCCATTGTTAATGGCTCGCTTAATTGACCGGGGAATTGAAGGTCAAGACAGTCAAGAAATTATTCGTTTGGGAATTGCTTTATTCCTCTGTGCCCTTGTGTCATTATTCTTTGGCGCCATGTCTGGTCGCTATGCGGCAGTGGCCTCAGCCGGCTTTGCCCGCAACCTGCGCCGCAACATGTTCGCCCGTATACAGACCTTCTCTTTTTCAAACATTGACCGCTTCTCCAGCTCAAGTCTAGTCACACGTCTGACTACCGACATCACCAACGTACAAAATGCCTATCAAATGATTATTCGTATTTTAGTCCGCAGTCCTTTGATGTTAATCTTTTCATTGATTATGGCCTTTTCAATCAACAGCCAGCTCTCAATGATTTTCTTAGGCGTGGTGCCTGTGTTGGCAATTGGTCTAGGGATTATCATCCACTTTGCCTTCCCCGTTTTTCAACGGGTCTTCAAAATTTATGACCGGTTGAACAATGTCGTGCAGGAAAATCTGCAGGGCATTCGCGTTGTAAAATCTTATGTGCGGGAGGATTACGAAGAAGGAAAATTCGGCCGAGTGTCGACGGATATCTTCAAAACCTTCTCGAAGGCGCAGCGAATTGTGGCCTTTAATATGCCATTGCTGCAAACTTGTGTATACGCTTGTATGCTTTTGCTTTCGTGGCTAGGTGCCCGCTTAATTGTTGAACAAACTTCTTTAACTACTGGTGAATTAGTCAGTATGTTCACCTACACGATGCAAATTTTGATGAGCTTGAATATGTTGTCAATGGTGTTTGTAATGGTGATTACCGCTCGGACTTCTGCCGGTCGGGTCGTCGAAGTTTTAAATGAAGAAAGTGATTTAAAAAATATCGCCAACCCGATTACCACTGTTCCTGATGGTAGTGTGACCTTTAAAAATGTCGCCTTCAGCTATACCGATGATAAAAATAAATTGGCGCTAGAACCAACCAGCTTATCGGTGAAATCCGGTGAGTTTATCGGCATTATCGGTGGTACCGGGAGTGCCAAATCAACTTTGGTGCAGCTGATTCCCCGTTTATATGATGTTACCGAAGGAGAAGTCGAAGTCGGTGGCGTTGACGTCCGCAATTATGATTTGGAAACTTTGCGGGATGAAGTGAGTATGGTTCTGCAAAATAATGTACTCTTCTCTGGTACAATCAAAGACAATCTGCGCTGGGGAAATCCCAACGCAACGGATGAAGACATTATTCGCGTCTGTCAAATCGCTCAAGCCGATAGTTTTATCGACGAATTCCCTGACAAATACGACACGATGATTTCCCAAGGGGGAACAAACGTGTCCGGTGGTCAGCGTCAGCGTCTGTGTATCGCCAGAGCCTTGTTGAAAAAACCAAAGATTTTAATTATGGATGATTCAACGAGCGCGGTGGATACTAAAACCGACCGCAGCATTCGGGAAGGCTTGAAAAAAGAAATCCCAGGCACGACAACGTTTATTATCGGTCAACGGATTTCTTCTATTCAAGATGCTGACCGGATTATCGTCATGGAAAATGGTGAAATCAACGGCATCGGCACCCATGATGAATTGCTACAAAACAATCAAATTTATCAAGAAGTCAACGAATCTCAAACGAAAGGATTTGGTCAAAATGAAGAATAAAAATCAACGTCCAACCGGCCACAATCCTGGAAAAACTTTGGGTCGTTTACTATTAACCATGTTCCGTCTCTATCGTTTTCGTTTGCTCTTCGTCTTAATTTTAATTTTGCTTAGCGCCTTTGCCAACGTGCGGGGTTCCTTGTTTTTGCAAACCGTCATTGACCAATATATCACGCCAATGCTTGGCAGCAGCAATCCTGATTTCAGCGGCTTATTGAAGGCTGTTTTGATGATGGCGGGCATTTATGTGATAGGGATTGTCGCCGGGTTGATTTATAACCTGATGATGGTGACCATCAGTGAAGGGACTCAGAAAAAAATCCGCGACCAGATGTTTGAGCATCTGGAAAGTTTGCCGATTCGCTATTTTGATACCAATTCTGACGGCAATATCATGAGTCATTTTACGAATGATACCGATACTTTACGCCAAATGATTTCCCAAAGTATTCCCAGCCTGCTTTTAGCGATGGTCACCTTTGTGGCGGTCTTTATTGCGATGCTCAGCCTGAGTATTCCCCTGACAATTTTTGTGATCTTTTCTGTTAGCCTGATGTTTTTTGTGATTCGCTTTGTGGCAAACCGCAGCGGTAAATATTTTGGGGCACAACAGCGGGACTTAGGTCAGGTTAATGGCTACATTGAAGAAATGATGCACGGTCAAAAGGTCGTGAAAATTTTTAATCATGAAGAAAAAGTGATTGCTGATTTTGATGTCTTGAATGATGATCTGCAAAGTAGTGCGACCAAAGCTAACGCCAATGCCAATCAGCTGATGCCAATTATGATGAACTTATTGAACATTCAATATGTTTTAGTTGCGATTATTGGTGGTTTGTTATCAGTTTATGGTGTTTCCATATTATCTGTCGGGATGATTGCTTCATTCTTACAGTTGAGCCGCTCACTAAACGGCCCAATCTCACAAATTTCGCAACAAATTAATTTTGTAATTATGGCTTTAGCCGGTGCTGAACGGATTTTTGAATTATTAGATGAAGAACCGGAATCTGATGAAGGCTATGTGACTTTAGTCAACGCCACTGAAACCAACGGCGTTTTAAGCGAATCCATCGACCGGACTGGCATCTGGGCGTGGAAACATCCCCACGATGACGGCAATGTGACCTACACTAAATTAACCGGTGATGTTGTCTTTGAAGATGTTGATTTTGGCTATGAACCTAATAAAATGGTGCTCCATGATATCAATCTCTATGCCGAACCCGGTCAAAAAGTTGCCTTTGTTGGCGCAACTGGTGCCGGTAAAACGACGATTACCAACTTAATCAATCGCTTTTATGATATTCAAGAGGGTAAAATTCGTTACGATGGCATCAATATTCAAAAAATTAAAAAGCATTCCCTGCGGCGTTCGCTAGGAATTGTGTTGCAGGACACGCATTTATTTACGGGGACCATCCATGAAAATATTCGCTACGGAAAATTAAATGCCACCGATGATGAAGTGGTGGAGGCGGCGAAATTAGCCAATGCCGATTGGTTCATCCGGCATCTGCCGAACGGTTATGAAACGGTGATTACTGGTGACGGTGAAGGACTGTCGCAAGGGCAGCGGCAATTATTGGCGATTGCCCGGGCGGCGATTGCTGATCCGCCGGTGATGATTTTAGATGAAGCGACTTCTAGTATCGATACTCGGACTGAACGCATTGTTCAAGAAGGGATGGATAAATTGATGGAGGGGCGGACCGTTTTTGTTATCGCCCACCGCTTGTCAACGATTCAAAATTCCAGTGTTATTATGGTGATGGATCACGGCCGCATTATTGAACGGGGCGACCACGACTCCCTATTAGCTGAAAAAGGTATGTATTATCAACTTTACACCGGTAAGGTTGAGCTAGATTAAATAAAATAATCCCTGAGGACCACAGCACTGTTTGCTGTAACGACATCAAAAACTATTTTGAGTGTCATTACATGCGTTGGGTTCTCAGGGATTTTTTTGCTATTTATTTTTCAAGTTTTGAAATAATTCCGCAAAATCTCGGCGTCTTAATAGAAATAATAAAAAAGCGACTACCAATAAAGCCATCCGCAATCTTGGGTCGCTGATAAAACCTAAAAAGATATTTGCCAGATAAATTAAGCAGACAATCAAGGTGATAATGTTTAACCAATTTTTTTTATTCATGGGCAGTTTCCTTCTTCTATATAGTTCAGACGCCTATGATTGTATCATAACAAGCATAGAGGACAAAAGCGCTGGCTAAAAGCAGCCATGTAAAGTCTAAAAATGAGTTTTGGTGATAGTGGGAAATGAAGTTAGTGGCGTAGAGAATTTGCGCCAGCAATTTCCACAGAATAAATCGTTTGTCTTGATTAAAATTTTTAGTGACTAGCATAGTTTTTGTTTTCCAGAGTTCAAAATGATTTCAAACTATTTCCTTATCTAATCATATGAAATATATTCAAATTCATCAAAATTATCTAAACTTTTTAAATCAGGCTCCTTCTTCTCTCAGAGAAATTAATTTCTGAAAATTAAAATAATTTCATTGACAAGGGATAATTATTAAAGTACACTCATTAAAAATTAATAAAATTCTATTGAAGGGCAGAAGTAATCTGGGAAGTAGTATAGCGAGGTCTGGTGAGGGTGAAAGTCAGCCCTACGGAAAGGATGAAGGATGGGCTTGGAAGAAAATTGTCTCAGACAGTTTCGGAAATTTTTCCGTTATCAAAAACCAATTTCATTTGGTGAGGAAAGCTTTTAAGCTTTTGAATTAAGGTGGTACCACGTCTAGTTAATACGTCCTTTCGCTACTCAACGCTAGCGAAGGGATTTTTTATTTTTATTATAGTAATCAGGGGGAAAAAGAATGAATAAGTTTTTTAAAGTAACGGGAATAATTGGCTTAACAGCACTGTTTTTGGCAGGTTGTTCTGGCGATAGTAATGCAACGAATGATTCTTCGCAGGCCGCGTCATCGTCCAGCACACAAATGGCTACAGAACAAGCTATTGATGTTAGCTTGCCGGCTCAATTATCAACATTGGACACCACTCAGACAACTGATAAAGTAACCTTCACCGTGGCCCAACAAATTTTTGAAGGTTTGTATCGTCTAGATGAAACCAGTACGCCAGTGCCTGGTTTGGCAGAATCGGTTGATATTAGCGATGACGGTTTAGTCTACACCTTCCATCTGCGGGATGATATTCATTGGAGCGATGGAACGCCGATTACTTCCAATGATTTTATGTATGCGTGGAAAAAATTAGTCACACCGGAAACGGCAGCACCAAATGCTTATTGGTTGGATAGTGTGGTGAACAGTGCGGATGCTAGACAAGGAAATGCTGATGTCGATTCAATCGGCCTAGCTGCGCCGGATGACCAAACGTTTGAAGTGACGCTAGCCAATCCACAGTCGTCATTTCTTTCAGTGATTTCGATTGCTTGGTTAGCCCCGCAAAATGAAGAGTATGTGGAAGCTTTAGGGGATGATTATGCTTCCTCCAGCGAGAATATGATTTACAGCGGACCGTTTATTTTAGAAAACTGGAGTCAAGTGTCCAATACATGGACGCTGACAAAAAATCCAGAGTATTACGATGCGGATGTAGTCCAACTGGAAACAGTCGAAGGCTCCACGATTGTTGAAGAAAATACCGGCATCAATATGTTTGATACCGGCGAGTTGGATTTAACCCGCATTAGCGGTCAATTCGTTCAACAATTCCAAGACAGCGAAGCCTTGGTCAACCAACAGGAAATTTCAAATTATTTCCTAGATTTTAATAAAACTGCTAATGAGGCCTTAGCTAATGCCCATTTGCGTAAAGCGATTGCTTTGGCGATTGATAAAGAAGGCTTAGTCAACAATGTCTTGGCCGATGGGTCCACTGCTTTAAATGGCTTGATTCCAGCCAATTTATACACCAATGAAAATACTGGCGAAGATTTCCGAGCTTACAGCGGCGAGTACAATGTACATGACCTTGATGCAGCGGCTGAAGAGTGGGAGCAGGCCACCAGTGAACTAGGCGACAGCATTTCCCTATCACTGTTAGCCAATGACTCTGATAACGGCAAACGAATTGCGGAATATATTCAAGCGCAATTGCAGGACAATTTAGAAGGATTAACGGTGACAATTGATCAGCAGCCTTCAAATAATTTAAACCAGTCCCGCAGAGACGGCAATTATGAAATGTCTTTATCTGGCTGGATTGCCGGTAGCAATGATTTGAATTCTTATTTCAACTTATACCGCAGCGGCTCATCTTATAATTATGGTGGCTATGAGAATGAAGAGTATTCAGCTTTAGTCGAACAAGCCAACACGACAGACGCCAATGACATTGATGCCATGTTTACCGACTATCAGGCAGCCGAGGAAATTTTATTAGCTGACGATGCTGCACAGGTGCCGTTGTACCAAAGTGCTGCCAATTACTTAGTTAATCCTAATCTGCAAAACGTGATTTATCATAGCTATGGCGACTACTACAATTTCCGTGAAGCATATTTAACGGAGTAAGGTGAAAATATGAGTGAGTTACTAAATGATTTTATCGAATTTGTCAAAATCAATACCCGTTCGGATGAAAGCTCCACAACCATTCCCACAACCAGTGGTCAAATTGTCTTAGCAAAATTGCTAGAAGAGCGCCTCAATGTGATGGGTTTAGAAAATGTTACTTACAACGAAGCGAACAGTTTTGTTATCGGCAAACTTGCCGGTAACAGCGAAAAACTGGCGATCGGATTTATCGCCCACGTCGACACCGCCGATTACAATGCTGAAAATAATCAGCCGCAGATTTTTGAAAATTATGACGGCCAAGATGTTTTGTTAAATGCTAAAGAGCAGCTGGTGATGGAGGTCGCTGAATTTCCCAATTTAAAAGATTATATTGGCGAAACACTGATTACCACCAATGGTTTGACCTTACTAGGCGCCGATGATAAAGCTGGCATCGCAGAAATTTTGGCTTTGCTCCGCTATTATCTAGCGCATCCGGAGATTGAAAGAGGCGACATCTGGGTGGCTTTTGGCCCCGATGAAGAAATCGGGCGCGGTGCCGATCGTTTTATTGCTGAAGATTTTCCGGTGGCCTTCGCCTACACGATTGATAGCGGCCGAGTGGGACATTTTGAATACGAAACGTTTAACGCTGCCAAAATTGAAATCACCATAGCCGGGACGAGCGTCCATCCCGGCACAGCCTATCACATGATGGTCAATGCTTTAAAATTGGCCAAAGAAATTGACAATGCTCTACCAGCCGATGAGGTACCAGAGGAAACTCGTGGCTACGAAGGATTCTATTTGCTCCATGAGTTATCAGGTACCATCAGCGAAGCCAAGCTGAGCTATATCATCAGAGACCACGATATGGACAAATTTAACGAACGAAAAGTACGGATTGAAACAATTATCGCTGCAATCAATCAACGCTTTGAACGCCCGCGGATTACGTACCATCTGTTTGACCAATATTACAATATGCGCCAAGTCATCGACCAAGCGCCGCTTTCAAAAGAACTACCGATTGCCGCCATGAGAAATCTCGGCATCAAACCAAAGATTACCCCATTTCGCGGCGGCACAGATGGTTCAAAAATTTCCATGAAGGGCATCCCCACGCCGAATATTTTTACCGGCGGCGAAAATTTCCACGGACAATACGAATTTATCACTTTGGAGGCCATGGAAAAAGCCCGGGACACGCTGATTGAGATTGTGCGGTTGGCGGTGCTGGAGTAAGAGAAATGATTTTGAGATGATAAAAGAAAAAACGGCTGAAGGGTTGTTGCAGTGCCCCCAAAGAAGTTAGATTTTTGGTCTAACTTTTGGGGGTGGTGCATATGTCCTTTAGCTGTTTTATTTTGTATGACATGAATAAGAGTTGGTGATATAATAATTTTATACTAACTAAATAGTTTGCCTTGAAGGGCTAAAGGTTAGCAAAGGAGGAGTATCTCATGTGTGAGTTGTTTGATGAGTATGTCAATTATAGTGAAGATGATTCAACGCTGTATTTTGTCTATGGCCGAACCTATTCGGAATTCGAAAATGAACCGCTGAAATTTTTTTCTGCAGCGACTCTGGCACTATCTTTTGAGCCAGCGCCAAAAGGAAAATACTTCCACGACTTTATGGTAGTCTTTAATGAGAAGAAACCAGAAGTAGCCGACCATCCAAAACTTTTGGAATTAGCCCGTTGGACCGATTATGGCAGCGTGTTGTATCGTGTCAAAACGCTTATTTCAAAGCAAGAGCTTTTTCAGGCGGTGGCAGAGGAATTTTCCTTAACTTCAGAGGATTTTCTTGTTTCTGGGACAAAACTCGATTCCCGTTTCATTGATATTTAAAAAATGTTGAGGCTTTGGCAGCTAATTTGTGCTAAGCCTTTTTATTTTCCTGTCAATCACAGGAAAATTTCTGCGCAAGTCCCCGTCAATTTTTATAAAATTCTCCATAATATGCTAAAATTAGGCTAGAAATAAGTTTAGAGGTGAAGTGGATGAGCTATTTTGAAAACCTGGATATATCAGATCTTTCCAATGTTGAACAGGAGATTTACCGATATATTGTCAACAACCCTGAAAAGATTCTCTATATGCGGGTGCGGGATATTGCAGAGAATTCCCATACGTCGGCGACCTCCGTTTTTCGGTTTATCAATAAAATTGGCTACGAATCTTTTACTGAATTCCGCTTGTCCTATAAGCAAAAATTGAAATTTGCGGAGGAACAAGAAGGAATCAATGACAATATTGACCACCATTTTCAGATACTAAAGCGGGATAATTTTAATCAGGATTTAGCTTATCAAATTGAAAAAGTCACCAATATTTTAAGACAAGCAGACATTACCTTGTGTTTTGGAATTGGTCAATCTGGTAGCATTGCGGAATATACTGCCCGGAAAATGCTGAACCAAGGTTTTAATGCGATTGGCATTAAAGATTTTATTTATCCGATTAACAGCCATTTTCACCGCAATCAAAAAAATGTATTGCTAGTATTTACTTCTTCTGGCGAAACCCAAGAAATTCTGGAACGAATTGCCAGTATTGAATTGCGGCAGGAGGTTTTTATCTGCTGCATAACTAAAAATCGTAATAGTCCAGTCGCCAAACTTTGTGATTATGTAATTGACTATACTATTCAAAATGCTCAGCGGAATGTTCTACATATTGATTTTTCTACACAGCTACCAGCCATGTTTATCGCAGAATTGTTAACTGACCACCTATAAGCTTCTTCGCCCTCTATGAAACGAGTTGTTCCGTAGAGGGATTTTTTTTATTGTTACCGTATTCGGTTCTTTAATATATGAAAAGGGTTACAACTCGTGGTTTATTATGATTAAATGCAATCAGATAATATTTTTTATTTATTTTAAACTTAAATACTGATTGGGAAGGTGGAACGTAAGATTAGTTTTAATGGAGAGGTAAGCACTTATTTTTTAGAAAATATTTTTAAGGAGCAAAAACGATGAATACTTTTATTAATGAAAAAATATTGCCACCGGTTTTAAAATTCGTTAATACGAAAGCGATTACAGCTTTGCGTAACGGGATGCTTTACACAATGCCATTTACGATTGTCGGGTCTGTCTTTTTACTATTGGCCAATTTTCCCGTGCCGGCTGTTTCTGAATTTATAACTAATCAGGGTTGGGCGGATTATTTCAATCAAGCATATGGCGCATCTTTTGCAATTATGGCGTTGTTTGCTGTAATGGGAATTGCCTACTCCTATGTGAAGACAGAAGGCTTTGAAGGACTGCCCGCTGGGATGATTGGTTTGGTTATTTTCCTTTTGACTATGCGTTCAAGCGTGACAGATGCAGAATCAGGCGTGACGATTGCCAATGTTATTGATAAAACTTGGACTGGCGGTCAAGGAATGATTAGTGCCATCTTAGTTGGTCTATTTGTTGGTTGGGGCTATTCTTGGTTCTTGAAACGCGATGTACGAATTAAATTACCTGAACAAGTTCCTGAAAATGTTGCGAACTCATTTACTGCTTTGATTCCAGCAGCAGTTTTAATTACTTTTGCGATGTTTGTTTACATTTTATTTGATGCTTTAATGGACACTACAATGGTACAATGGATTTACGATGTGATTCAAAGCCCAATGCAGGGTGTGACTGATAGTTTAGGTGGCGCATTGATGTTAGGTTTCTTGGTGCCATTCTTATGGTTCTTCGGAGTCCATGGCTCAACGATTGTCGGCGGGATTATGGGTCCAATTTTACAAGCGAACTCTTTAGAAAATACCGCAATCAAAGAATCTGGACTTGAATTAACAGTTGCTAACGGCGGTCATATTGTAACACAACAATTTTTAGATCAGTTTATGACGGTGACGGGTGCTGGTATGACAATCGGAATTGTTGTTTACATGGTATTCCTAGCACGTTCCGCACAATTTAAGCAATTAGGCCGTTTATCAATCGGCCCGGCTTTCTTTAATATTAATGAACCAATTATTTTTGCAACACCAATTGTAATGAATCCAATTATGGCTATTCCGTTTATCTTGACGCCAGTTGTTTCTGGAGTTGTCACCTATTTTGCTCTTTATACTGGACTTGTGCCGCTGTTTACGGCCGTGCAAGTACCATGGACAACCCCGCCAATTATTTCTGGTTTCTTAATCGGCGGCTGGCAAGCAGCATTACTGCAAGCTTTTGTATTAACGCTTGGTTTCTTTATCTACCTGCCATTTATCAGAAAAGTAGATTCTATGAATTATGCCCAAGAAAATGGGTTGGACGAATTAGCAGCAGTCGAACAAGGCTAGAAAGTGGTTATAAGAATGACAATTTTAAAAAAAGATTTTCTATGGGGCGGCGCAGTTGCTGCCCATCAATTGGAGGGCGGCTGGCAAGCAGGCGGCAAAGGAGTTAGTGTTGCCGATGTGATGACGGCCGGAGCCCATGGCGTTCCCCGTAAAATTACGGATGGCGTACTGCCAGGAGAAAATTATCCAAATCATGAAGCGATTGATTTTTATCATCACTACAAAGATGATGTGAAATTATTTGCCGAATTAGGCTTGAAATGTTTCCGGACTTCCATCGCTTGGACACGGATTTTTCCAAAGGGGGATGAAGCGGAACCTAATGAAGCTGGCTTGCAGTTTTATGATGATTTATTTGATGAATGCCTGAAATATGGTATTGAACCAGTGATTACCTTGTCGCATTTTGAAATGCCTTATTATTTGGTGACAGAATATGGCGGCTGGGGCAATCGTAAAGTCGTTGACTTCTTTGTAAAATTTGCCGAAACAGTTTTCACCCGTTATAAAGATAAAGTGAAATTCTGGATGACTTTTAACGAAATTAATAATCAAGCAAACTTCAATGAAGATTTTGCCCCGTTTACCAATTCTGGTTTGAAATATGAAGCCGGGGAAGACCGGGAAAAAATCATGTACCAAGCGGCCCATTACGAGCTAGTGGCTAGTGCTCAAGCGGTGGCAATCGGTCATCAGATTAATCCCGATTTTCAAATTGGATGTATGATTGCGATGGTGCCAATCTATCCGGCCTCCAGCAAGCCTGCTGATATGATGGCGGCAACGGTGGCGATGCAACGGCGCTATTGGTTCACGGATGTGCATTGTAAAGGTGCCTATCCAAGTTTTATTGAAAAATATTTTGAACGGAAAAATTTCCAATTAGACCGCACAAAAGAAGATTTTGAGTTGTTAAAAGCGGGTACAGTCGATTATATCGGTTTTAGCTATTACATGTCCTTTGCAGTTGCAGACCAAGATGGTGCGCCGGCCTTCGATTACGACGAAGCCAAAGATTTAGTTCGCAATCCGTTTGTGGAGGCCTCTGATTGGGGTTGGCAAATTGATCCGCTGGGCTTGCGTTATTCCATGAATTGGTTTAACGAACGCTACGAAAAACCATTATTTATTGTTGAAAATGGATTTGGCGCCATCGATGAAATTGATGCCATTTCTCATCGTGTAGAAGACGATTATCGAATTGATTACCTGCGGGCCCACATTGCCGCAATGAAGGATGCTGTAGAGTATGATGGTATCGATTTGATGGGTTATACGCCGTGGGGCTTTATCGATTTAGTTTCTGCTGGCACCGGTGAAATGAAAAAACGTTATGGCTTTATCTATGTTGATAAAGATAATGAGGGAAATGGCACCTTAGCCCGTAGCAAGAAAAAATCCTTCGACTGGTATCATCAAGTCATTGAAAGTAACGGCGAAGATTTAGGATAAACAATTGAAATGCTAGGTAAAAACAATCCTTTAGTCACACGGCTGAAGGATTGTTTTTTTAATTAAGTTTGTTCAAATCGCTGAATGATTGAATTTAAGGAACTTTTTCCAGTCTTTTTTGGCTAATAGGATTCAAGTTTAGACTTTTTTATAAAATCTTCTTAGAAAGGCTGAGCAGCAAACACAAAATCTTCACAATTTCCGGTTATTATGAACTCATCCCAATAAAACAAACCCAATAAAACACTTTTTCATTTTTTACTCCTAAACCCGCCAGTCCCCGCTGGCGGGTTCCCTTTTTGTCTTCAGAAAAAGAGCCTTTTCTGAAGAGCAACGGGTCGCATACAGTTCAACTAAGAGTGAAGCTGAAAATGGTATAAGAGTTGATGAAAGTTGAACTAGCATCCTAGCCCATCGGTCCCCGCCGATGGGCTCCCTTTTTGCCCTGAGAAAAAATTTTTCTCAGGTACAACGGGCCGTATGCAGTTCAACTAAGAATGAAACGGAAAATTGTATAAGAGTTGATGAAAGTTGAACTAGCATCCTAAACCCGCCAGTCCCCGCTGGCGGGTTCCCTTTTTGTCTTCAGAAAAAGAGCCTTTTCTGAAGAGCAACGGGTCGTATACAGTTCAACTAGAAGTGAAGCTGAAAATGGTATAAGAGTTGATGAAAGTTGAACTAGCATCCTAAACCCGCCAGTCCCCGCTGGCGGGTTCCCTTTTTGCCCTGAGAAAAAAATTTTTTTCTCAGATACACCGGGCCGCATACAGTTCAACTGGGAGTGAAGCTGAAAATGGTATAAGAGTTGATGAAAGTTGAACTAGCATCCTAAACCCGCCAGTCCCCGCTGGCGGGTTCTATTTTGTCTTCAAAAAGAATAAATTTCTAATAATGTTAACCAAGCTTCAGTAAAACCACATAACAACTAAAAAACTAACTTATTTGGCAAACTTTTTATTAAAGAGTAAACTTATTTTGAGGAAGGTGATTGTTTATGAAACGTTTTGCTATCAAGGATTATGGTAATCCAGAAAAAGTTTTTATCGAAATAGCTGCTGAGCCACGGGAAATGTCTCCAAAACATGTGCGGGTAACGTTACAAGCTTTTGGAATTAATCCTTATGATGTTGGTCTTCGTCAGGGAAAAATGAAAGACGCTCGACCTGTGAAATTTCCTTATGTTCTCGGCAATGATGGCGCTGGAACGGTGATTGAAGTCGGCAGTGACGTTACCAACTTCACAGTTGGAGATGAAGTAATTGTTCATGCAGTCGGTGGGACTTACGGTGAAGAAATTGTGGTTCCGGGCAACAAAGTGTATCGCAAACCTGAAAATATGAGCTGGAGCGAAGCGGCTGGGCTGCCAACGACGGGGATAACTGCTTATCATTTACTATTTAGCCTATTATCCATTACTCCTGACCAAACGATTGTTGTTTTGGGGGCATCTGGTGGTGTGGGCTCCTTATTGGTTCAATTAGCTAAGGCAAATGGCAATCGTGTGCTGGCTTCAGCTTCAAGCAAGAATGGAAATTATGTTCGCAGCTTGGGGGCAGATAGTTTTGCTGCCTATGACAAGGAAAATGTTGGTCAGATTTTTGAAAATCAAGGAGACGTCGTGATTGATGCGACTAAAGGCAGTCGGGACTACGAAGCGGGGATGGACATCGCTAAGTACGGGGCGGATTATGTCGTTTTAAATGTGCTACCGCCTGTAGAGTTTCGCAAACCAAATGTAGAATATCATCACTACGGTCCTAATCGAGATTACAGTGACCAAGAAGCTTTTGCAACGCTAGTTAAAAATTTCGACAAGGAACAACTGAAAATTAATATTGCCGAAGTATTTCCTTTTACCTTGGCGTCAGTAATTGAAGCCCATGAACGAATCGAAGGGCACCCTTCAGCTGGGAAATTGATTGTTGAGAAGTAAAGACGCAGAGTCTAATCAATCGAATTCGTTATGGTAGAATGCGATTGATTAGATTTTTTTTGCTGCACAACTGATAAACGGCTAGTTCCATTTGCAAAAAAATTTAAAATTGGTATGATTTCAAAGGAAGAATTTTTTGTGAATGAGGGACTTGGATGAGTAAAAAAAAGAATAATAATAAAAAAATTATCGCTGGTGTCGTGGTTGTTCTCGGATTGATTTTTGGCGGTAGTCAGACGCTACCTGAATTGGCGGAGAGTTGGCTGAATGGTGATGATGCCACAACTATTCTAGGTAATTTAACAGCGGGAAATAGCCAGATAAGCGACAATGGTGGCAACACTGGGAGCTTGCCTTACAATCAGGCAACCTATGATGAGCTGGCGGCTTTGGATTTTGTCAGTGGCGGTGAGGCCGTGGTGACGGTCAATGATAATCAAGCGAGTCTGAATATTGCAGATTGGCAAACGAATCACGCCGTTTATGGAAATTTAGATGAATTAAATAGAACAACATTCGTCACAGCCTATATCGATGAAACGAATTTAGGCTCTTCCGAAAATCGCGGCAGTCAGGTCTGGCAGCCAACGGGATGGCACCAGAAGGAAGTTGACGGGCAGCCGATTTATAATCGCGGCCATTTATTGGCTTATACAAGTTCATTTAATTTAGATGAGGATGGCAATTATTTAGAAGGTGCTGAAGGCAGCGAAGACAATCCAAAAAATTTGGCGACCCAAAGTGCCTATTCCAATCAGCAGGTTCAAACAAAATTCGAAGCTGAGATTCGAGAGGCTCAAAAAGTTTCCGGTAATCGGGTGCTTTATCAAATTGTCACGGTGTTTCGTGGCGATGAATTGATGCCCCGGGGATATTGGCTGCAGGCTGTAGACAGTGCGGGGACATTGGATTTCAATGTCTATGAATTCAATGTGCAGCCAAATGTGATTTTTGATTACAGCGACGGGTCTAGTAAAATTGACCGAAGTATGACGGTTGCTGAGTAAATTTCTAAAATTTTATTTTGAAAAAAATCAGTCCAAAAGGCTGTGAAATTATTCTGATTAACAGATGAAATTCTAAATCAAATTCTGGTTGTTTCTGTGGTCCAATTTGTTTGCGACCAGAGAAGACACAGGCTGAGACGATTCAGCAGGATTGAATTAGGCAGTATTTGCTAGTTTTGATTTAGGAATTTTGATTCTGTTATAACGAATGTCACAGTTTTTTTGCTGCCAGTTCGTAGCAAAATTTAGTCAAGATAGTAAAAATTGTCGTAGAGAGGCGAATTTTGTAAAAACGAATGCAAATCTGCACACAGTCCCGTTTAGCTCCCAAAAATATTTCCGAAGACCTGTTATGATAGCCTTGTAAAACTCAAAGGGGGCGACAAAATGAGTGAAGAGGAATTAGTTGAATGGTTGCGTTTGGCAAAAGCAGGTGACTCTGAAGCTTTTGGAAAACTTTTTGATCAGTACCGGCCAGTCGTTTTAAATTTGGAGCAGCAATATTATTTACGGGATTTGGATCACGATGATTGGTTACAAGAAGGGCGCATGATTTTTTTTCAAACCATTTTTCATTTTGATGACAATCGCGGAACCACCATCGGCCAGTATTTTAAAGTGGCCATGAGCAATCGCATCCGTTCCTTGCTACGAAAACAACAGGCCTATAAACGTCGAGGTCAATATGAAAGTCTGTCCCTTGATGCTGATGAGCTGCGTTATCGAATAGCCGAGCGTTATGATACGACACCGGGAGCAGAGAATTATTTAATACTGCGGGAGAAACTCAGTGGATATGAGAATTTATTTTCACCGCTGGAGGAGCAGGTGATGGGTTATTTTTTGCAGGGATTTGATTTAAAACAATTGCCAGAGCTATTAAATGTTTCGCAAAATTGTATTCGGGGCGCCTTTGATCGGGGAAAAAAGAAATTATGCCAACACTTATTAAGTGATAATGGTGAAGAAAAAATGTGAATCTTAACTTGATGAAAAAAATCAGTTGATTTTCAAAAAATCCTATGATAAACTTGAATTTTTTGTGAAAATGAGTTAGAATGGTATTCGAGGTGAATTGTATGGCAACTACTTTAGCTACGATTAAGCAAGACCTTGAATGTCGCATCGGCAGCAGAATCATGTTGGTGGCACAGACAGGGAGAAAGCGTCAAACGGAACGTAAAGGTATTTTAACAGAAACTTATCCATCCGTTTTTGTTGTCGATCTAGATCCAGAAGAAAACTCTTTTGAACGGGTGTCTTACAGCTACTCAGATGTATTGACCAGAACCGTTGAAATTGAATTTCTTGGTGAAGCAGTGTAAATAAATCAAAGGACCAGCCCTAGCGCTAGTCCTTTTTTATTTGATCTTTTTTAAGGGGGGACCTCTATCAATATTTAAATATTAGGTCAGCTGCAACTACAGCAAAAGAATTTTTTTCCAGCTTTCTTTAAAAAAATCAGGAAAAAGTTTTAGTGAAAAAAAGCAGTTTTGACGCAAAACTGACAGATTTCAGCATTGTCAGCTGCTAGCTTACCACTGAAGAAAGAATCTGAACTGTAGCAAGCTGGCTTTTAAAATATTTGCTAAGCAATTACTTTGAGAATCTCGCTTCTCTGCTAGTAACGAGCATTTGCCTATTCAAGCGGTTTGTAGGTTTTAATAAGTGCTGCAATATCACTGAGAGAGACTCCTTCAAATTTTCTTTGAAATAGTATACCATAAGGAAATACTTAACTAAGCGGCGTGGATATATTTATTTAATTAGCAAAAATTCAGCTTTAAAAAAATGGTTTTTAAACCCATAAGCTGTGAATCAAACTAAATCATTCTTAGGAGCAACCATGGAGCATAACATTAAAAATTTTTCAGAACTTAATACGTTTGAGTTTTATCAGATTGTCAAAAAGCGGATTGCTATTTTTGTGGTGGAACAGGACTGTCCTTATCAAGAGGTGGATGAGGTGGATTTGGTGGCTTTTCACAATTATTTTAGTGAAGACGGTGAGCTTATCGCCTATAATCGCATTTACGGCAAAGAGGTCATTCATATCGGTCGAGTGATTGTCAAAAAAGACTGGCGGGGGACACAGCTGGGGGTTGAATTGATGCGGGCAGCGCTAGCTTTTATTGAAGAAAATTTTCCAGGAAAACCAGTTGAAATTTCTGCTCAGGCCCATCTGCAAAATTTTTATGGCCGAGTCGGCTTTGTCACGGTTTCTGAAGAATATTTGGAGGATAATATTCCCCATGTGCAGATGCGGTTGGCCAAGGAATAATAAAGCGACAACTACTAGATAAAAACTAGTAGGACTCACTGAAAAGAAAAAAATTTGCTGATAATCTTAGAGATTTACAGTCGAGTTTTAACGAGGCAGCTGGAGTTTGTTCAATCAGTCTAGAGACTAAAGAAACGCTGCCCACAAAAAAGCTAGCTATCAAACAGCAATTGGTCTTGCAGCTAGGTGTGCAACAGAGCGATTAAAAAAAATAATAAATTAGGTTGCGCTTTCATTTTTTGTGTGGTATTCTAACGTCACAAGTAAATAGCTATTACTTTTCATTATGCGTATGTTACTGTTAGGCAGGCAAGACATAATAAAGTACAGGATTCCTAATCAGGATTGTTGTGCTTTGTTATGTCTTTTTTTATTAATTTCGGGAGGTTTCCATGTATACAGTTCAAAAGGTTTTAAATGTCAATGTGGTAATCGCTGAACAAAATAATCGTGAGGTTGTGGTATTTGGGAAGGGCGTTGGCTATAAACAAACGATTGGTACACAGCTAACGGAGGAAAGTATTTCCAAAGTATATTACCCTGTCGATGAAGATAAGATGTCTGAGTTTGTGAATTTTTTAGATCATATTCCGGAAGAGTATCTAAATTTAACTCGCCAGATTATCGACTTGGCTGAGGGAAAGTTAAGCACAACGCTTTCCGTCAATATTTATTACACCTTGACGGACCATATTTATTTCACAATCCAGCGTTTAGGCAAACAGATTCAACACAAGACCTCTATGTACTGGGAAATGAAACGTTATTACCCAGAGGAGTTTGAAGTAGGAAGTCAGGCATTGGCAGTTATTCATCAATCTCTTGGAGTGGAGCTGCCATTACAGGAGGCCGCAAATATTGCATTTCATATTGTGAATGCCAATAAAAACAGTTCGGTTAATACCAATGCCATGCAGATTACCCGTCTAGTCGATAATATTACGAAAACGCTGCGGCTCTTGATTAATCAAGCGATTAACGAAGACAGCTTGCATTACGAAAGATTTTTGATGCACGTTAAATTCTTCGCAGAGCGTTTTTTGACCGACACCATGCTGAATAATGATACCGATTTAATTTTGACAGTGCAGCGCAATTATCCCAAGGGCTTTGTACAGGCCCGCAAGATTCAAGAAATTATTGAGAATATTTACGATAAAACCATCACCGAAGAAGAGGTGGCTTATCTGGCCATTCATATCAATCGCGTGATGATGACATTAGATGAATAGAAGGGAAGTAAGAAGATGAGAACAACAAAAGAGATTACCGATCAGATTGTAGAATTAGTTGGCGGTCCGGATAATATTCGTGTCTTGGTTCACTGTGCCACCCGCCTGCGTTTTCAATTAAAGGATACCGAAAAATTTGACCGTAAAAAATTAGACGAGATGGATGAAGTGATGGGGGCTGTCCAGTCCGGTAAAGAATCTCAAGTAATTATCGGCGGCGAGGTTAGCAGATATTATACGGAAATTACCAAAAATTATCCGATTGAAGGTAACGGCGAAGTGCCAGATGATGATTCAGAAGACAATCGCAATATTTTCCGGAAAGCCTTAGATAAAATCGTAGCAATCATGGCACCGATTATCATTGCCTTGATTGGCGGCGGGATGTTCCGAGTCCTGGTGTCGATTTTCGTTGTCTTGGGGATGGACAAAGAAGGCCTCAACTATCAGATTTTAAATATGATTGGCGACAGCGTCTTTTACTTCCTGCCATTTTTAATTGCCATCAGTGCAGCCAAACAGTTTAACACCAATCAGTTTTTAGCATTAGGAATTACCGGTGTGCTGTTGCATCCAACTTTTACTAGCTTAGTCAGTTCAGGCGAAAGCTTGGCACTATTTGGCGCTCCCATTCGTTCCGCTAATTATAATGGGACCGTTATTCCAATCATCCTGATTATCTGGTTTATGAGTTATGTCGATAAGCTTGCTGAAAAATTTGTGCCGAATGTTGTAAAGACAATGTTGAAACCGCTTTTAATGTTTGCGATTACGGCTCCAGTTGCCTTAATTATTTTAGGACCTGTCGGCGCAATTGCCGGTGATGGCTTGTTCTATGTGGTGGAATTACTAAGCACTCATGTTCCTTGGTTGGTACCAACTTTAATGGGAACCTTCTGCCCGCTGTTAGTGATGGTAGGAATGCACGTTTCTTTAACACCATTGGCCTCCATCTCGCTGACCAATGTCGGTTACGAAATTGTGCAAGGTCCAGGGATGTTAGCAAGTAATATCGCCCAATCTGGTGCATCCTTCGGGACTTTCTTTAAAACAAAAGATAAAAAGATGAAACAAATTGCCTTGTCTGCTGGAATTACTGCGTTGTCGGGCATTACTGAGCCGGCTTTATACGGGGTCACTTTAAAAATGAAACGCTTATTGCCTTATGTAATGATTTCTGGGGGAATTGCTGGCTTTTACGCTGGCATGGTTGGCTTGGTCCGCTACTCCTTTGGTTCACCGGGAATCTTTACTCTACCCGTTTTTATTGGGGACAATCCAAGCAACTTTATGCACGCAGTGATTACTGCGGGGATCGCCTTTGGAACCTCCTTCTTATTGACAATTATTTTTGGTTTAGGTACCGATGAATTGGCTGTTGAAGAAGAAAAAGAAGCCGAAGCAGTCGAAAAGAAATTAGTTGGTGGCACTCAAACCCTTTCGGCAGTTGTTGCCGGTGAAATTGTTCCTTTAGCGCAGGTCGAAGACGATGTATTTTCTACAGAATTAATGGGCAAAGGGATTGCGATTGAACCTAGCGAAGGCGAATTTTTCGCACCGATTTCGGGTGAAGTGACGACCCTATTCCCATCTGGGCATGCTATTGGGATTACCGATGATAAAGGCAATGAAGTTTTGATTCACATTGGTATCGATACGGTGCGTTTAGACGGCGCCGGCTTTGAATTACAAGTGCAACAAGGGGATCAAGTAACCAGAGGGCAGCTGTTAGTCAAAGCTGATTTAGATTATCTCCACGAGGAAGGCTTTAAAACCACCACGATGGTCATTTTATTAAATAGCAAAGACCGTGACCTGAAAGTGACGGACAAAACACAGGTAGCAGTCGGTGATGAATTGGTTTTTATTAATTAAATAGACTGTTCAAAAATAGTACCTAATTATAATAGTAGAAAATAAAAAATTGTTGGAGGATCTTATGACAAAAACATTTCCAGAGAACTTTTTATGGGGCGGCGCAACGGCGGCTAATCAACTAGAGGGAGCCTATCTTGAAGATGGCAAAGGCTTAGCGACAAGTGATTTATTATTAGGGGGCAGCTACGAGACCACCCGCAAAATTACCAGAGAAGTCCAAGAAGGAGCTTTCTATCCTAGCCATCAAGCAGTTGACCATTACCATCATTTTAAAGAAGACATTGGCCTGTTTGCCGAAATGGGGTTCAAAGTCTACCGCTTTTCGATTGCGTGGTCGCGAATTTTTCCGACGGGTTTGGAGACAGAACCGAATGAAGCCGGCTTAAAATTTTACGATGACTTAATTGCGGAATTAAAAAAACACAATATTGAACCATTGGTGACGATTTCCCATTATGAGTCCCCGATTGGCTTGACGCGAGCATTTAATGCGTGGGAAAGTCGGGAGATGATTGATTGTTACCTGCGTTTTGCCGAAACGATTATGCGCCGCTATAAAGACGACGTTAAATACTGGCTGACCTTCAATGAAATTAACGTGCTGACACGGGTGATGGGGACTTATTTAACTGGTGGCATGTATGTCGGAGATTCCAACGATTTCTTAAATGTCGGCGTGGAAAATGAACAGCAGCGTTTCCAAGCGCTGCATCACCAATTTGTTGCTAGCGCCAAAGCGGTTAAATTGGCACGGGAAATTTCACCGAATTTTCAAATGGGCTGCATGATTGCCTATCGCTGTATTTATCCGTTAACTTCTCACCCGAAGGATATTGCTTATGCGCAAAATGTGACGAATATTAATAATTTTTATTGCGGTGATGTTCAAGTGAAAGGAGAATATCCATATTTTGCCAAGCGCTATTGGCAAGAACACGGAATTTCTTTGGAGATGGAGCCGGGGGATTTAGAATTATTAAAAGAGGGAACTGTTGATTTTTACACCTTCTCATATTATCAATCAACGACAGTGACAGTGGTTGACGAGTCGGCTGAAAAACAAGGAGGCAATTTGTTTAACGGGGTTAAAAATCCTTACTTGAAAGCTAATGACTGGGGCTGGGAAATTGATCCGCTCGGGCTGCGAACGACGTTGAATCAAGTGTATTCCAGATACCAAGTACCATTGATGGTGGTGGAAAATGGTTTTGGCGCCATTGATGAGGTGATTGAAGTAGACGGCGTCAGGACCGTCAACGATGATTACCGCATCAGTTATTTACACGACCATATTGAGGCGATGTATGAAGCGATTCAAGATGGTGTCGATTTAGTGGGCTATACTTCTTGGGGGCCGATTGATTTAGTCTCGGCCGGCACCGGTCAAATGAAAAAACGTTACGGCTTCATCTATGTCGATTATCACGATGACGGCAGCGGCGATTTCAGCCGCTTCAAGAAAAAATCCTTTGACTGGTATCAGGGTGTGATTGCCGACAACGGTCTACCGGAATAATTTTTGGCAATTTAAAAAGCAGACAACCGTTGATGGAATGACCTCCAAAAAGTTTAACTTTTTGGGGGTATTCTACACTGAGTCGTCTGCTTTTTTTGATAAAAATTTTTAGTTACATCTTCGGCCGCATATCTTCTTTATCCACAGAAGTTTGTTCGCTCGCTAATAAATCGCGAATTTCCTTCAAGTAGTCTTCAGCGGTTGGTACAGCTTCGACAGTTTCTTCGGGTTGTTTTTTCATGTCCCGGGCTTTATTGATGGCTTTGACAACGAAGAAAAGTACTAGTCCGGTAATTAAAAAGGTAATGATTGCGGTGACGACAGCGCCGAATTGGAATTCTTGATTCCAAAGGGTAACATTTAGACTGTTGGTCGTATCTTCAATCGAACCGCCACCGGTAATGCCATAGATGACTGCACCAATTAACGGTGTAATCACTCCGTCAACAACGTCTTTGACAATTGCGGTGAATGCCGAACCAATGACAACCCCAACGGCTAAATCAACGACATTTCCTCGTAAGATAAATTCTTTAAATTCTTTAATCACAGTAGTAACCTCCATTTATTTTTCATTATTAGTATAGCGAATGACTTCAGAGATTTGAAATATTTGGCTTAAAAAGCGGTCCGCTTGTTCAACTTTTGACAAAATCTCTCTTTTGCAAATAATCAGGAGTTTCAACAAAATTGTTGCTAAATTGAGTTTGCTTTCTAAAACATTCGCTAGTTTGCCGAAATTAGCACAAGATTTTTTTGAACCCCTCAAATTTTTCTGAAATAATTTAAAAAGTGAATGAGAAGTTTACGGGTCCTGCGCCTTAGTCATATTCCGCGGGGAAAGCTCTTTCCTGTGCTATAATGAACAACAGAAGTCATTTTAAAAGAGCCGGACTACAAGTTTGTTTAGACATGTTTGGTGAATTTTTTTAAACGTTTACCGGTAATTTTGTGACCGGCATCATCTAAAAATCATTTGCTAACTGTTAAACAACTTCAATGCCGCAGCTCTTCACGGAAACTTAAATCAGAAAATCAAAGGAGCAAAAGAGATGGTTTATACACTGCAACCAGGAGTTAATCTCCATGTGATTGAAACGCAAAAATATAAAACAGTTCGTTTTTTTATGCGCTTTACCAATCGTTTAGATAAAAAGACGATGACCAAACGGGCTTTACTGACCAGTTTAATGGAAACTAATAGTTTACATTTTCCTGATCAAACTCAATTGAGTGGAAAATTGGCGGATTTATATGGCGCCAGCTTTGGCATGAATGTCGGCCGCAAAGGGAATTTCCATTGGGTTAATTTAAGTATGAGTCTGGTTAACGGCAAATATGTGGAGGATGCTAATCTGTTAGCGGACTCTGTGGATTTTCTGCGGGAGATTTTATTTTATCCACATGTGCTTGGGGATAAGTGGGAGGAACAAACTTTCCAAATTGAAAAAGACAATCTGAAAAGCTATTTAGAAAGCTTAAAAGAAGACAAACAAACCTATGCCTCATTGTCTTTGCAGGACTTATATTTTGATGGCGATGAGAATCAAAAAACACCTAGTGTGGGAACTATTGAAGACTTGGAAAGCTTAACAGCAAAGGATTTAGCTGATTATTATCAAGTGATGATGGCAGAAGACCAAATTGATATTTTTGTAGTGGGAGATGTGACAGAAGCGGAGGTTGTGACACTGATGGAGCAGTTGCCTTTTGCTGCGAGAGATGTTCAACGACCAGAAATTTTTTACACACAACCTGTGGATAACATTGTGAAGGAACGACAAGTACAAGAGCCGGTTGTGCAAGGAAAATTGAATTTAGGCTACAGCACTGACATTTATTATGGTCAAAATGACCGTTTTGCCTTGATTGTTTTCAACGGATTATTTGGTGGCTTCCCCCATTCAAAATTATTTATGAATGTGCGGGAAAAAGAAAGCTTGGCTTATTATGCCTCCAGTAGTGTCGATACCTTTAGAGGGTTTATGAGTGTTCAGACGGGAATTGAAAGTAAAAATCGCCAGCGGGTGCTGCATTTAATTAATCAGCAGCTGGAAAGTCTGAAAAAAGGCGAAATTAGCGAGTTGGAGATGGAACAGACAAAAGCGATGCTCGTCAATCAATATCTGCTTTCTTTAGATAACTCACAGGCGGCGGTTGAAACGGATTATTTAAATTTCTGGTTGCCACAGACAGAAATATCCGATGAAGAATGGCTGCGTCAAATTGAAGATGTGACTGTCAAAGATGTGCAGCGGATAGCAGCGAAAATCAAATTGCAGGCAATTTTCTTCTTAGATGGGGTAGGTGCACATGAATAAACAATATTATCAACAAATCAACGAAACATTGTATGAAGAAACGCTGGCGAACGGCTTGAAGGTTTTCCTTTTGCCGAAAAATGATTACCACAAAATTTACGGACTGTTTACCACAAACTATGGTTCCATTGACAATGAGTTTGTGCCTTTAGGTCAAGAAGATTTTGTCCATGTACCTGACGGCATTGCCCACTTTTTAGAGCATAAAATGTTTGAAAAAGAAGACGGCGATGTCTTTCAAAAATTTGGTCAGCAGGGGGCTTCCGCCAATGCCTTTACCAGCTTCACCAAAACGAGTTATCTGTTTTCCACAACAGATAAACTGGAATTAAACCTAGGTACATTGCTGGATTTTGTGCAGGCGCCTTATTTTACCGAAGCGACTGTTGAAAAAGAAAAGGGCATCATCGGCCAAGAAATTCAGATGTATGACGATGATCCGAACTGGCGCTTGTTCTTTGGAATTTTGGGCAATTTATATCCCAATCATCCGCTGCATATCGACATTGCCGGTACGGTGGATAGTATTGCCGAAATTACGGCAGAAGATTTATATACCTGCTACCACACGTTTTATCATCCGAGTAATATGACCTTGTTTGTTGTCGGTAATTTTGAACCGGAAGCCTTGATGACATTTATCCGCAATAATCAAGACAGCAAAGAATTTGCGCCGGCCAAAGAAATTGCTCGCCATTTTCCTGAAGAGGACGGTGCTGTCATCAAAGAAGGCAAAATTCAAATGGCCGTGTCTCGACCAAAAGCGGTCATGGGCATCAAAGGTTTGGATCAGCTGCCAACTGATGGACGGGCCTTATTAAAATACCGCAATGCTGCCAATTTCTTTTTACAACTGCTTTTAGGCAACACCTCGCAAAATTATTTGCAGCTGTATAATGAAGGCCTGTTAGATGATAGCTTTGGCTATGAGTTTAACTTGGATCGGGGCTTTCATTTTCTTGATGTCAGCAGCGATACGGACCACCCAGAAGAACTATTGAACCGGGTGACGGAAATTTTTGAGAATTTCGCTACAGATGGTGAAATGACCGAAGAAAATCTTGCTTTATTGAAAAAGAAAATGCTCGGCAAATATTTCCAATCTTTAAACTCTTTGGAATATATTGCCAATCAGTTCAGTCAAAATCTTTTTGAAGGCATCACCCTCTTTGATGTGCCGAAGGTCATTCAAGAAATTACCTTGGTAGATGTGCTAGCAGTCGGTAAAGCGCTGCTTGAAAAAGGCGCAGTCAGCCGCTTTTATATTTATCCTAATGACTAGTAAGATTCCCTTGAGGAGAAGTCAGCCGCTTAAAATGATTGAGAAAAATTAAAATTCTCAATCAGAGGGCTTTTCTCTATCCTCAAGGGGATTTTTTTGTGGTATGCTTAGAGGTGATATCTGAAAAAACGCTGGTCGTCATATTTAGGCGATGAACATCGAAAGGCGTCGGATATTTTTAATTTTACCGAGATAGATTTTTGACTTAGCTGAGGATGCTATGTATAAATAAATGAACAGTGAATGGCCAAACAACCAAATACTTTGGGGCTTTTATTTTTTCCTTTAATAGCGGGTGCAAAAATCTCCTAAATTATACTAGATGATTGATTATTAAATGGAGAAGGATGAGAAAACGTGCAGCAGAGAACAGTTGGTACTAGACTACATAACGCCCGGCAGCAGCAGGGTTTAACAATAGAAGAATTACAACAGAGAACAAAAATTCAAAGACGCTATTTAATTGCTTTAGAAGATGATGATTTTGATGCCATCCCCGGCACTTTTTATGTGCGGGCTTTTATCCGCCAATATGCCGATGCCGTCGGTGAAGACGGCGATGAGTTAGTCGATATTTTTGACGGCAAAAAGGCAATAGAAGAACCGCTGCCGCCAGCTCCGGAAAAAGCCGAGCCAGAGGAAGAACTGAGCCGCAGTCGGCACCAAGAGGAAGTACCAAAAGATTTTTGGAGCTATCTACCGATGATTACTTTAGGTGTGGTGGCCTTTGCGATTATTGCGGTTGTCGCCTATTTTATGATGGAAAATTTCCAGAGCGATCGCTTAATCACGACACCTTCAAGCTCAGTGGTGGTGGATCGTTCCAGCAGTTCAACCACCGAATCCAGTTCCTCCACAGAAGAAACGACTAGCTCGACCGCCGAAAGCTCAACAACTGAGTCCAGCAGTGAAGCACCAGCAATGGAAATTGCTTTTGATAGCGAATCCGGTCGCACGGTGGCGATGACCGCCAATAATGTGACCGATCCTGCCACGATTTCCTTTACCGCAACAGGAGCTTGTTGGGTAGGGGTTCAAGTCAACGGTGAGTATGTTTATCAATACACGTTAGCAGCCGGCGACACTCAATCGACGGTCTTACCAAGCGGAACACAAGCAGCGACGATTGTTTTAGGCGCCTCTTTAAATGTTTCAATTCAATTGAATAATGAAGCCTTAAACTTTAATCCTAATAGCACTACGACGCAACGCAGAGACATTAGTTTGACTTTGAACTACTTAACAGTTTAGTTTGAAAATTTTAGCCAGCCGGCACATTTTGCGGCTAACCTGAAGAGGAAAGAGGAGCTTATCAAAAATGAATTTACCTAATAAATTAACGGTGTTGCGGATTTGCATGATTCCGCTCTTTATTGTGATTGTGACAGTCAATTGGGACTGGGGCACGGTCAATCTTGCGGGAACAAGTTTGGAGGTCACCCATCTCGTAGGTGCAATTATTTTTGCACTAGCCAGCTTAACGGACTGGCTGGATGGAAAAATTGCGCGGGCCAATAATTTAATCACCAACTTCGGCAAATTTGCTGATCCATTGGCGGATAAAATGTTAGTTATGACAGCTTTTATCATTCTAGTTGGCTTAGATAAAGCGCCAGCTTGGGTGGTGGCAATTATTGTCTGTCGTGAATTAGCAGTGACAGGTCTACGTTTATTATTAGTAGAACACGGGGAAGTTATGGCAGCAGCGTGGCCTGGTAAAATTAAAACGGCAACCCAAATGTTTGCGATTATTTTCTTATTTATCAACAATATTCCTTTCAGTGCCATCGGTTTTCCACTAGACCAAATTTTACTTTATGTCTGCTTGATTTTCACCATCTACTCAGGTGTTGACTACTTCTTGAAAAACTTGGACGTCTTCAAAGGTTCAATGTAATAAAAATAATCAGGCCCCTCGGATTTTTTCCGAGGGGCCTTTTGCATGGTCACAATTATCTGGTCGACTTTTTAGTCTCACAGTTACATGGTTCGAATCGCATAAGCATCCAATAAAATTCGGCCGATAATTGACAAAGGCAGACGGGAACGCACTTCGTAATCAGGAAACAAAGAGCCTTCCGCTTTATAGCCGACTAAGGGAATGTCGATATATTGCATCAAACTGGAACTATTGGAGGCGGTAATGGCGATGGTACCAATTTCATTTTGGTAGCAGTTTTTGGCGGCCGTCACCAGTTCCTTGGTCTCACCATTTAAAGACACGAAAATTACCGTATCGTCATGATGGATTTTTTTGCTGATATTTTTGATAATTTCCGGATCTTTATGAAATTCGCAGTATTTCCCCGTCAATTGAAATTTGACGGTCATCTCTTCGGCAATCAGCTCCGAAAAACCACGGGCAAAAATCAAGACCCGCTGAGCCGCTTTAATTTTTTGAATGGCATCTTCAATATTCCACGTATCCAGCATGTTTAAGGTGCGGATAACTTCTTGTTCATTTTTCAAAATCACTTGCTTGATGCGGTCGTCAATTTTGTCAATGGCGGCAAAATTCAGATTGGTATTGTGATTATCCTTTAGGTGATGCTTAAAGGAGGTGAAGCCGTCATAGCCTTTTTTCTTCATCGTTCGCACAATGGTAGCCGTTGACACGCTGGCCTCTTCACTGAGTTTCGTGATGGAGTAATCGGGAATCCGGTGGATATTTTTTTCAATAAAACTCCAGAGGTACGCTTCTGAATCGCTGAGTTTGGTTTCCATAGCTGGACCGCCTTTTCGTTTATTCTGGCTTCATTATACTCAAATAAAGCTAAAGATGAAAACCTTGACAGTAAAAGTTGTCAAAGCTGAAAACATTTACATCAATTTGTCAGGCATAATAAGGATAAGCAGAGAGGAGGTAAAAACATGACAGTTTATACCTGTACGATGAATTTAGCCATTGATCTTTTTATTGAAACTGAAAATCTTTTGCCTCATACGGTTAATCGCACAATCGATGATGATATTCAAGCCAACGGCAAAGGGGTCAATGTTTCCTTAGTTTTAAAAATGTTAGGGATTGATAATACCGCCTTAGGATTTAAGGCCGGTTTTACTGGAGATTATATTGATGATTTTTTGCAGGAGCAGGGAATTGCGACGGATTTTGTAAAAGTACCCGGCATGACCCGCATCAACGTTTTTACACAAGTGGATCAAACGGATGAAGAATTTAAATTGGTAAACAGAGGGCCGGAAATACCGCCTGAAAAAGTTGCCGCATTAGTCGATCAAATCAAAAAGTTACAAGCGGGTGATTATCTTTGTGTTTCAGGGAGTTTGCCCCGTGGTGTTCAACCAGACATTCTGATTGAAATTAGCCGAATTTGTTACGAAAAGCAAGTTCACTTAATTCTTGATAGTAGCTATCGAGAAATTTTGGATTGCTTGCCTTATCAACCTTTTTTACTTAAGCCGAATGAAGAAGAGCTGGCAGAGTGGTACCAGCTAGAGAATCCTCAAACGGATGACTACTTGCAGGCCACCGAAAAGCTAATTCAGGCTGGTGCCCAGAATGTGTTACTTTCCTTAGGGGGACAAGGCGCCGTCTTTATCAATCAAAAAGAAATTTTAGCGGGGAATGCTCCCCGCGGCAAAGTTGTCAATACAGCTTGTGCCGGCGACACTTTATTGGGTACCTTTTTAGGAGAATTAATTTTAAATGAGTCCTCTGGGGCCGGTTTAAGAAAAAGTATCGCTGCTGGAAGTTCAACGGCATTTCGCAAAGGCTTAACCGATTTTTCCGATGTAGCGTTTTTAGAAAAACAAATCCAGATTAACAGAGAGGAAGAAATTGAGCTATGGAAAAAAAATATCAATTAATTGCAGCGACTGGCTGTCCGACGGGGATTGCTCATACTTATATGGCCCAAGAAGCTTTGGAACAAGCGGCCAAGCGGCAAGGGGTGACGATTAAAGTCGAAACCCACGGACAAGTTGGTGTGGAAAATCAATTGTCGCCAGAAGAAATCGCTAACGCTGAAGCCGTGATTATTGCTTCTGATAAAGATGTTCATGCCGAACGTTTTGCTGGAAAACGAATTATCGAAGTGCCGGTTGCAAAGGGTATTAAAGAAGCGGATAAATTAGTCGCCGATGCTTTAGCCGGCAAAGGCTCGATTACCGCTGAAGCCGAAGCCGTCGGTGAAGTCGAAGAAAAAAGTTTTGAATTAAAAGGCATTGGTCACACGATTTACAAGCACTTGATGAATGGTGTTTCCCACATGTTGCCGTTTGTCGTCAGCGGCGGTGTCTTAGTAGCAATTTCATTTTTATGGGGCATTTATTCTGCCGATCCAACCAATGCTCAGTACAATGAAACAGCCGCTTTATTAAATACTATCGGCAGTACAGCTATGGGCTTGATGGTGCCGATTCTATCAGCATACATCGCAGAAAGTATTGCCAAACGTCCAGGGTTAGTCGTTGGTTTTGTCGGCGGGCTAATTGCCGCAAATGGTGGGACTGGTTTCCTCGGTGGGATTCTTTCTGGTTTTCTCGGTGGTTTTGTAATTCTTGGATTTAGTAAATTACTGAGCCCACTACCTAAATCATTGGATGGCTTGAAGGCGATTTTCTTATATCCGGTATTAGGTGTGGCAGTGACCGGCGTTGTGATGAGTTTATTATCCGGTCCGATGTCGGCCGTTAATGAAGGCATGATGTCCTTTTTAGCTGGCTTTGAAAATTCTAGCCCGATTGTTTTAGGCATTATTGTTGGCTGTATGTCAGCCTTTGATATGGGAGGACCAATCAATAAAGCTGCTTATGTCACCGGGACAGCCCTCTTGGCTCAGGGGAATACTAGCTTTATGGCCGGCGTGTCAGCCGCATGTATTGCACCACCATTAATTACTGGGTTTGCAGTCTTACTGTTTGGAAAATATTTTGACACCAATGACCGTAACGCTGGTTTAGTTAATTTCATTTTGGGCTCAACTCATATCACTGAAGGTGCAATTCCATTTGCTGCTAAAGATCCATTGCGTGTGTTGCCAACGATGATGTTAGGTTCTTCTATTGCAGCCGTCTTGACCTATATGTTCGGCGTCCAAGTCCCAGCGCCCCACGGTGGCTTTTTAGTTCTGCCAGTGGTGACCCATGGCTTACTTTGGGTCTTAGCAATTTTAGCCGGTTCAATTGTCGGCGGTGTGATTCTTGGCTTCATCCAAAAGAATCGTGTTCAAAAGGAAGTCAAAGAAGAGTCCGTTGCACCAGTCACCGAAGGCTAAGCAAATTAGAGGAGAATGTAAGATGAGTGTGATTCAAGAAGAGCAAATTTATTTGAACCAAGAATTTAGCGACCAAGATACCATTTTCAAATTTTTAGCGGACCAAACAGTTGCGTTAGGAATTGCGAATGATGCTGTCGCTGTGTATGACAGCTTAAAATTACGGGAATCAGAAGGGACCACCGGGATGATGGATGGATTTGCGATTCCCCATGCGAAAACTCCCGCTGTCAAGCAAGCGAGTATTTTAATTATGCAGCTGACCCAAGGAATTAACTGGGAAAGTATGGACGGCCAGCCAACAGATTTTATCATTGCTTTGTTTATTCCAGAAGCAGAGGTTGGTGCCACCCATTTGAAATTATTGTCAACCATTGCCCGCATGTTGATGCGCAGTGAATTTAAAGATGAGTTAAAACAGGCACAAACCAAAGCAGAAATTGTTGCATTACTAAATAAAAATTTAAGTGAGGAGCAATAGTCGTGACGAATAAGCAGACTTTTATGAAAAATATCCTAAATGAGGATGGCATTATCAGCGCTTTGGCGATTGACCAACGGGGTGCTTTGAAAAAAATGATTGGCAAATACAAAACGGCAGGTGCCGCAGATCAGGATATTATTGAGTTTAAGAAAATCGTTTCGGCTGAATTAACGCCTTATGCCTCTTCAATTTTACTAGACCCAGAATATGGCTTGCCGGCTGCTGAAGTCCGGGCCAAGACAGCCGGACTATTGTTAGCCTACGAAAAAACCGGCTACGATGCCGCAACACCAGGCCGCCTGCCGGATATTTTAGACGTCTGGTCGGTTAAACGCTTGAAGGAAGCCGGCGCAGACGCCTGCAAATTCCTCCTGTATTATGATGTCGATGAACCCACAGCAATCAACGACCACAAAAAAGCCTATATGGAACGCATTGGTTCAGAATGTACAGCTGAAGGACTTCCATTCTTTTTAGAGGTTGTCTCTTATGATGCAAGTATCACCGATGCCAGCTCAAAAGAATATGCCGCAGTGAAACCCCGCAAAGTGATTGAAGGGATGAAGGAATTTGCCAAGCCCCGCTATGGCGTGGATGTCTTAAAAGTCGAAGTTCCCGTCAACATGAATTTTGTCGAAGGCTACGGCACAGAGGTAGTTTACTCAAAAGCTGAGGCCCAAGAATATTTCAAAGAGCAAAGTGCTGCCAGCGCATTACCATTTATCTTTTTGAGTGCCGGCGTTTCCGCCGAACTCTTCCAAGAAACGTTGCGCTTTGCCAAAGCAGCTGGCTCAACCTTCAACGGTGTCCTCTGTGGTCGGGCAACTTGGGCTAACGGCGTAGAACCTTTTATTACCAAGGGGGCTGATGCTGCTAAGACCTGGATGGAAAATCAAGGCCGCCAAAATATTGAAGAATTAAATGAGGTCTTAAAAGAAACCGCAACTGCGATTGAATTATAAAAGCAGTAGTGTGAAAATAAGTTAAACTACGATACCTCGACTGTGGATTGTTCTAGCTAATTGCCTGTTTTTCAAACAGCGATTGAAGCTGAAAACAATTTTTATGGTCGGGGTATTTCGGGTTTTCTCAAAAAAATAGCAGCTACAAGTATCCCCATGGATAATCGGGAATATTTGCAGCTGCTGTCTATTATTTAACGAGCCGTCCGAATGTTGACGAATTTTTCTACAACATATTCTTCCACTCCGTAAGTGCCGTTCTCACGACCAAAACCAGAGTGTTTAATGCCGCCAAAAGGTGTGGCGGAACTCTCAAGGTCAGTATTATTGACGCCCACCATACCATAGGCCAATTTTTTGCTGACATTGTCAATCGTGTGGATATTGGTGGCAAAGAAGTATGAAGCCAAGCCGAATTCTGAATCGTTAGCGGCCTGAATAACTGCTTCTTCATCCTCAAATTCAATCAAAGGAATCACAGGTCCAAAGGTTTCTTGGTAGAAAATATCCATATCAGTCGTAACTAAATCCAGCACAGTTGGTTCAAAGAAAAAGCCCTGCTGATAGTCGCCTTCGGTTAAACGTTGCCCACCAAACAAAATTTTTGCGCCTTTGTCTTGGGCATCTTTTAATTGCTCTTCAACTTTTTTACGACCCTCTTCATTGATTAAGGGACCAGTTGTTGGGTCATCTAAGCCATTGCCAACAGTTACCTCAGCCATTTTTTCTAAAATTAATTTAGTCGCTTCTTTTTTGATATCCTTGTGTAAAAAGATGCGGTTTGGCGAAGTGCATACTTGCCCGTTATTGATAAATTTCGTTTCAATCAGAGTGGTCACCGCCAGCTCTAAATCAGCATCAGGGAAAATAATATACGGTGCATGTCCTCCCAATTCCATTGAAACTTTTTTCAAAGTTGGTGCTGCTTGTTCGTATAAAGTTTTGCCAACTTCAGTTGAGCCGGTGAAGGTAATTTTTTTCACCACATCAGATTTGGTTAAGGTTTCACCGATAGCCTCAGCGTCTCCGACAATAATATTTACAACACCCTTTGGTAAGCCGGCTTTTTCAAACAATTCGGCTAAAGCCAAAGCAGATAGCGGTGTATCCTCTGCCGGTTTTAAAATAACCGTGCAGCCGGCAGCAAGCGCTGGTGAAATTTTACGGATAATCATATTCGAAGGGAAGTTCCACGGTGTAATTGCCCCGACGACACCAATCGGTTGTTTTTGCACCAACCACTTATTCGTATCTGGTGAAGGAATAATATCTCCTAACACCCGTTGGCCTTCTGCGGCATTCCAACGCAGATTTTCAACGTTTGATGTAATTTCACTTTTCGCTTGGGCAAGGGGTTTTCCCTGCTCCATGGTCATAATTGTAGCCAAACGAGTGGCATCTGCTTCAATTAAGTCAGCTAATTTAGTTAAAATGCTGCCCCGTTCAGCTGGCGCCATTGTTGACCAATCCGGTAAAGCCGCTTCAGCTGCCGCAATCGCTGTCTCAGCTTCTGCTGCACCGCCCCAGTGGACCTCCGCTAAAACTTCCTCTGTTGCGGGATTGATTACAGGATGTTTATCCTGCGAGCCTTCCCGCCAGTTTCCATCAATAAAAAGACGAGTTTCGACTTCCGGTAATTCGTGTTTTGCCATGTTTCGATTCCTCCTAATAGTCTTCAAGTAATGTTGCCCGTCACTGCGTACAAACTTTTATTAAAAAAGTTTGCTTTAAACGAGTTCACTTAAGTGGCTGTGACACAGTTAACCTAACATGATTTGAAAGTGGTCTCAAAAATGGCGCCTGTTATTTTTATCAGGTGATAAAAATTGCTTCTCAAAGAGGAATAGCAAACAGGAACGATGAATGGTGATTCCTCAAGTGAATTCAGCAATCAAAGCTTTTGGTCTAGAGAGAAAAAACAAATAATCCTTCATTTTTTTCCTTTTAAAAATCAAAAGCGGGCCAATTATTTTGAGATATTGGCAAGCGTTCACTTTTTCAATTGAATAAATTTGCTGCTTGCCACGAGTGCAAAAAAGCTTGTCCAAAAATTAATTTTCAGACAAGCTTTGCATTCTTTATTTAGTTTTTATAGGGATTGTTTTACTCAAGCTAGCCCAACTTCTGCCGCCGTTTTTTGATCTTTTTAGTCCAAAAACCGCCGGAGATATATTTCGGTTCGTAACTGATGATAAAGGCCCGTTCTTCGATTTCTTTTATCAGCTGGTAGAGCTGTTTTTCATCTTTGCGGGGGGATAAAATTTCTAAAATTAGCCGGGGACCATTCAAGCCCTCGCCTAAACTTTCGGTTACACCAAAGCCGGCTTCCCGTAAACGTTGCGGCAAGACACTGATCTCTTCCGTGTTGCTAGGTAAAATGGCGGTGACCATCGTATAGCCTAAAGCTAATTTGTCTTCGATTTTGATACCGACGCTGACGCCGATTCCGTACCCTAAAGCGTAAACGATTAAATTAATTGGATTGTCTAATCGATCCAAGACCATTGATAATCCTAAAACATAAATCACGATTTCCACCATACTAATCAGCGGAGCAATGACGCGATAGCCCTTCATTGCTAGCATAAAACGTAGTGTATTTAAGGTGATGTAAGCAAAATTTATTAAGAAAATCATGGCTAACATTTTAAAATCCATTTTCCAACCCCCAAGCATTTCCCCTAGATTACCAGAAAATGCTGCAATTCGAAAAAAATCTGATTTTCTTAAAAAAATTTTTGATTCTCGGGTTAATTTTTCTCGGCATAATTGAAACTGTGCTAAAATATTTACGAGGCAAATGCGTAGTTTATAGAGAAGAGGAAGTAACTTATGAGAGCAGAGATAATTGCTGTCGGCACAGAATTATTATTAGGTCAGGTCGTCAATACCAATGCGACTTATCTTTCAGAGTCATTGACAGAATTAGGCTTTGAGATTTATTACCATACGGTTGTCGGTGATAACCCTAAGCGACTTGAGGAGATGATTCAATTAGCCGATCAGCGCAGCGACTTAGTTGTTTTGTGCGGCGGCTTGGGCCCGACGGATGATGATTTGACCAAGGATGTTGTGGCGGCTCATGTGCAGGAACCTTTAGTTCAAGATGCAGAAGGGTTAGCGCATTTGGAAAGTTTTTTTGCAGCCGGTAAGCGCCAGATGACAGAAAATAATCTGCGGCAGGTATTAACTATTCAAAATGGCATCACCCTGCAAAATCCAACTGGCCTAGCTCTTGGTTGTCTCTATCAAGGGGTTTCTGCAAGCTATTTACTTTTGCCGGGACCACCTAGTGAAATGAAACCAATGTTTGCGCAGATGGCGGCACCAGTTTTGAGGGAAGTTTTTCCAGCAAGAGAAAAATTGTATTCCCGTGTACTGCGCTTTTTTGGCATCGGTGAGTCAGCGCTGGTGACCGAGCTGGCGGATTTAATTGAAGCACAAACGAATCCAACACTGGCACCTTACGCTAAACCCAATGAAGTGACTTTGAGAATTACCGCCAAAGAAGCGGATGAGGCTCAGGCACTACAGCTGATAGATGAGATGGAACAGGTGATTCAAGCCCGTGTCGGAAAATTTTTCTACGGCTATGGTGACGACAATTCCCTAGCAAAAGTTGTCGTAGAGTTATTAAAGGCCAAAGGGAAGACCGTAACAGCCGCAGAAAGTTTGACAGCGGGTGAATTTCAAGCAGCATTGGGAGATATCCCTGGGGTCTCGACAGTCTTTAAAGGTGGCTTTGTCACCTATTCGCCAGAAACCAAAGTCAAATTTTTAGGATTGGATCCTGAAAAATTAGCGGAGGTTGGCACAGTCAGCGAGTATTGTGCGACAGCCATGGCGGAGTCTGCATTGCAATTGGCAGACAGTGATTTTGCAGTTTCCTTTACAGGTGTAGCTGGGCCCGATGAATTAGAAAATCAACGGCCAGGAACAGTTTGGATTGCTTTGGCGCAAAAAAATCAGCCCACTGTTGCCACAAAATATCACTTCACGAGAGACCGCTCCTATGTTCGCAACAGTGCTGTGATGCGGGGCTTGGATTTGATTCGGCGGGCCGCTTTATAAGGAAAAATAAAAAGCGAACAAACATTCGCCTTTTTCTTGCTTTTTTGCAGTAAAACAGCTATGATAAATACAGTTGAAATAGTTATAGACAAGCTACTTGTTGAATTTATATAAGGAGGATTTTCGATTGGCAGATGATCGTAAAGCGGCTTTAGATGCTGCACTTAAAAGAATTGAAAAAAATTATGGTAAAGGTTCTATCATGAAGCTGGGGGAAAAAATTGACCAGCAAATCGCAACGATTCCCAGCGGTTCATTGGCGTTGGATGTTGCTTTAGGTGTCGGCGGTTATCCCCGCGGCCGGATTATTGAAGTTTATGGACCAGAAAGTTCTGGTAAAACGACGGTTGCTTTGCATGCAATCGCCGAAGTTCAAAAACAAGGCGGCACTGCAGCCTTCATTGATGCAGAGCATGCTTTAGATCCCCAATACGCTGCAAAACTTGGTGTTAATATTGATGACCTTTTGCTTTCACAACCAGATACTGGTGAACAAGGTCTAGAAATTGCTGACGCTTTAGTTTCCAGTGGTGCAATTGACATCGTGGTTATCGACTCGGTAGCCGCTTTGGTTCCCCGTGCGGAAATCGATGGGGAAATGGGAGACACCCATGTCGGCTTGCAAGCGCGTTTAATGTCACAAGCCTTGCGGAAATTATCCGGCTCAATTAATAAGACGAAAACCATCGCCATTTTCATCAACCAAATTCGTGAAAAAATCGGCGTGATGTTCGGAAATCCCGAAACAACTCCTGGAGGCCGGGCGTTGAAATTTTACGCAACGGTTCGTTTAGAAGTTCGCCGAGCTGAACAATTAAAACAAGGAACCGATATTGTCGGAAACCGCACGAAAATTAAAGTGGTGAAAAACAAAGTGGCACCGCCATTTAAAGTGGCGGAAGTTGATATTATGTACGGCTTGGGTATTTCTCAAGAAGGCGAGTTGCTGGATATGGCCGTTGAAAAAGATATCGTCGATAAGAGCGGCGCTTGGTACGGCTACAAAGACGACCGGATTGGTCAAGGTCGGGAAAATGCCAAGATTTACTTGATGGAACATCCAGAAATGATGCAAGAAATTGCTGAACGAGTGCGGGCAGCTTATGGCATCGGTGAGCCGGTCGAAGTCGAGGAAACAGTTGAAGAAGGCCAAGAAGAATTGCCTTTAGACTAATAATGACAAACAATCTGAGTAGGATGGTGACACCTTACTCAGTTTTTTATTTACTTAATGGGATTTAAAAATTTTAAGAAGTTAGAAGCTATGAATACCATGGCTTTTGCTTGTTTTATAAGAAAAAAATCAAGGAACAGAAAGCGAGGTAACGCAAAGCTTTTTGTTCCTTTTTTTTATGTTCAGCTAAGAAATTTTTCCTAAAGTTGAGGAATTTAACCTTTTTCTTTGTATTATTAGAAAAGGGAAGCGTGGTGTAAAGATGAAGGAAGAAGAGCTTTATTTAGGTTTACTTGAGCATGATGAAAGAGCTTATCAGCTGGTCATGCAGTATTATACAAAATTATTATGGGCGATTGCTGCCAGCGTTTTAAATGATAAGAACAGGTTTTCGGCGATGGACATTGAAGAGGTCGTCAGTGATGTCTTTATTCGTCTGTGGCAGTATCCAGAGAAATTTAATCCCAGCAAAGGTAGCTTGAAAAGTTATCTGGCTGTGATGGCGAAAAGTCTGGCGATTAATAAATATCGCCAAAACCAAAAGAAAAATGTGCTGCAGTTGATTGACAATCAGGAAGCCAAGGAGCAGGCTGTTGCGCTGGCGGAGGAAGATTGGTCGGAATTGTACAGTGCAATTCAGTTGTTAGAAGAACCTTTCAAGGAAATAATTATTCGCCGATTCTTTTATGAAGAAAAGCCTAAGGAGATTCGGCAACGGATGCAGCTTTCGTCAAAGGAAGTGGACAACTTTTTATATCGTGGCAAACAAAAGCTCAAGCGAATTTTAGGTGACCGTGAATATTTGAAAGAGGTGTAAAAAATGACTGACAAAAAGAATGAGCTTCCTTTAGAACATTTAACAGATGAACAGCTGGATGATTTTTTGAGTTACACGGAGACTTTTACTGAGGATAATTTTCAAAATATACAACAGCGGTTCATGGAGCAGCGGGATACATTAGCGGACCCGCCAGTTCTTCATAAAAAGAAAAAACACAAAAAAATTGGTTGGCTAATTGCGGCAGCGGCGTCCTTAATGCTTTTGACCGCCTTTACTCAGGCGGACCGTTTGATTAGCATTTATTATCGGTTATTTGGCAACCAAGCAGAGGAAATGTTGCTTAATACAGATAAACTGACGGAGACAGTCAGTGACCAAGGTCTAGAGCTGCGGGCTTTGGCTAGCTTCCGGGACACTAACAGCACCCATTTTTTAGCGGAGCTGACAGATTTGACGGGGGACCGTCTAAGTGCCGACATGATTTTAAATGATTGGCAGATGAACGGCGGCGGTAACGCTCAGGTGGTTGATTACAATCCAGATACGAAAACGGCGACCATCATGGTCCATTCGATTGATACCTTTGACGGAGGAGCAAACAATTATGCCTTCGCTCTGAATAGTTTTTCTAGTCGACAGGTGGAAAACAATGAGATAGTGGAGGTTGATTTGTCCCAATATTTAACCAAGGATGCCACTTGGACTAAAGATTCAGAACGAAGTGGTTTTGGTGGCGGCATGATACCTGAGCTAGAAAAAGAATATGGCTTCACCCTGGAGGAGTTGGGAGCAGAAATGCTGTTGCCAGAGGAAAAGACGGCGGTGATTTCCGAAGCAAAGCAGGTCAGTCTATCTAACATTGCCTATAAAGATGACTTGCTGCATCTACAAATTAAAGCACCAAACACTGTCCAACGGCAGTATACCTTCGTTTCTTTTGTCAATAAGACAACTGGAAAAGAGATTAATGAGATTGCTAGTTTTGGAATTGATTATGGCACCCACAATAACGAGACTGGGCGAGGTGATTATGAGGAGCTTGTTTTTGATTTACCTCAAGATGAGCTAAGCCAATATGATTTAAAAATTGAAAGCCTTGATTATGAAGTCTATCAAACAGGAGACTGGGCGATTAAGTTAAAAGAACCGCAAAGTTTGCCGACAGTTGAACTCGGTGATGTGGAAATTACTTCTGCCGGCTACAAAGTCGCTTTAAAGGATGTAAAATTGTCGGGTATTAGCCTAAGCTTTGTTTCTGATTTGCAAACGAAGGAAGATTTATCGGCAGAAGAATTGCCACTGGACATTCAAGTACAGATGAAGGATGGTCAGGAGCTTCCTTATTATTATGGCGACTCATTAACAGTAGTCAGCTACCAAAAAACTGAAGACGTCCAAATTTTTGGTGAGTATTTAGATATTGATGATGTTGAAGCTTTAATCATTAATGGAGTTGAAGTTCAAGTAAACTAGTTGAAGAGAAAACTGTTTTGCAGAGAATACATTCCTTTGCAGAACAGTTTTTTTGCATGTCAGCACTTTTTTTCATTCTTAATGGTAGGCGGTTGAAGGGGAGAAAATGGTTAGCCGCTATTGGAAGATGCTGGAGATTTTAGCTAGCGAGTTCTTTGCCATTGGCATTATGGCAAAAGCAGGAAATTGAGTTGACACTTGCCAAGACAAACATTAGAATAAAGTTATGTGTCAGTAGGCACTATTTATGCATGTAGGCATATTGATAAGAAGAGATTTATCAAAAAAGCTACACGATTTTATGAATAAAAAAAGATAGTTTGGGAGTGGAGTACATGGACTTTATTAGCCTTCTCCTCGCTATCATCGGTTTAATTGCCGGTCTGGCTTTAGGATTCTATCTAGCGAAATCTAAGCACGAAAAAGAAATCGCTGGAGCGAAAAATTCTGCGACGGGTATCCTTGAGGGAGCCCAAAAGGAAGCAGAAACCCTGAAAAAAGAAGCTTTGTTAGAAGCTAAAGAAGAGAACCAAAAGTATCGACAAGAAATTGAAAGTGAGTTGAAGGAGAGCAAACAAGAGCTAAAAACACAAGAAAATCGCTTGCTTCAAAGAGAACAGTCTTTAGACCGTAAAGACGACTCTCTTGAAAAACGAGAAAACTCACTTGAAGACAAAGAAGAGAAACTTGGTGCTAGACAGCAATTAATTGACGAGCGAGAAAAAGAAGTAGAAAACTTAATCACTGAACAGCAGGAAAAACTTGAACAGGTAGCTGCTCTATCGAGAGAAGATGCCCGCGGTTTGATTATGAAGTCAACGGAGGAAGAGTTGAATCATGAGATCAACGTGCGAGTGAAGGATGCTGAACAGCGTGCCAAAGAAGAATCAGATCGTAAAGCGAAGAACTTGCTTTCACTGGCCATTCAACGGGCTGCCGCTGACCAAGTGTCAGAAGCCACAGTTTCCGTGGTGGCATTACCAAATGATGAGATGAAAGGTCGCATCATCGGTCGTGAAGGTCGGAATATTCGCACACTGGAAACGCTGACGGGTATCGATTTAATTATCGATGATACTCCTGAAGCAGTTGTTCTTTCTGGTTTTGATCCGATTCGCCGGGAAATTGCCCGGATGACTTTGGAAAAATTAATTCAAGACGGTCGGATTCACCCGGCACGGATTGAAGAGATGGTTGAAAAATCTCGTAAAGAAATGGATGAACGGATTCGTGAATACGGCGAACAAGCGGCTTTTGAAGTCGGCGCCCACACCCTGCATCCTGACTTAATCAAGATTTTAGGCCGTCTACGCTTCAGAACAAGTTACGGACAAAACGTCTTAAACCATTCCATTGAAGTTGCCAAGCTTTCCGGAGTTTTAGCAGCCGAATTGGGAGAAGATATTCAGTTAGCCAAACGTGCCGGCTTACTTCATGACATTGGTAAAGCTCTTGACCATGAAATTGAAGGTTCCCACGTTGAAATCGGTGCTGAATTAGCCGCAAAATACAAAGAAAATCCGGTAGTCATCAACGCAATTGCTTCCCACCACGGAGACGTTGAAGCCACTTCAATCATCTCTGTTTTGGTAGCGGCAGCCGATGCACTATCCGCAGCGCGGCCAGGTGCCCGCAGCGAATCATTAGAAAATTACATTCGCCGCTTAGAAAACTTGGAAAACATTTCCAACGGCTTCCCTGGAGTCGAATCCAGTTTTGCTGTTCAAGCAGGACGAGAAGTTCGCGTCATGGTGAAACCAGAAGAAATTTCCGATATGGATGCGGTCCGCTTGGTCCGTGACATCCGCAAGAAAATTGAGGACGACTTGGATTACCCAGGCCATATCAAAGTTACCGTTATCCGGGAAACCCGGGCAACGGACTATGCGAAGTAACTTGTACAAATCGAGATCACACAGCTTGCGGGCTGTGTGATTTTTTTTTGGAAAAAATTTTATTTTTAATATAAGCTGTACTTATATTAAAATTGATAATATGTATTTATCAAAGTAGAGAATGTCACGTATACTATAAATGAAAGCGGATACAAAAAGGAGCGAGAGATGATGGGAAGATTCACAGGGAAAGTAATTTTAGTCACAGGTGGCGCTGCAGGCATTGGTTTTGAAATTGCAAAGTTATTTTTAACTGAAGGTGCAAAAAGAGTTTATTCTTTTGACGTTCAAGTTGGTCCAGATTTGCCGAATTTTGTTCAAAAAAAGGTGAATATCACAGACAAGATATCAGTCAATCAAGGGGTTCAGGAGATTTTAAATAACGAAGAAGGAATTGATATCCTAATTAATAACGCTGGTGTCACGAGAGATAAATTACTTAATAAGTTAAACGAAGAAGATTGGGACTTTGTAATTGATGTTAATTTGAAAGGAACTTTTTTAGTAACTCAAAAAGTAGTTGAAGGCATGTTGCAAAAAGGGGTAGGTGCCATTGTCAACCTATCATCTATCGTTGGTATATATGGAAATATCGGGCAGAGTAATTACGCCGCTACGAAATCTGGAGTTATTGGCTTAACTTATACTTGGGCTAAGGAATTTACTAGGAAGGGCGCCAATATTCGCACGAATGCGGTGGCGCCAGGTTATGTAAATACTGAAATGGTTCAGACTGTTCCAGAAAAAATTTTGGAGCAATTGAAGGCTCAAAATCCACTTAAAAGATTAGCTGAACCAAGTGAAATTGCGCAGGCAGTTGCATTTTTAGCGAGTGATCAAGCATCTTTTGTTAATGGACATGTTCTGTCTGTCGATGGTGGTATGCGAATTTAAAGGGACAAATTTTTAAAGAATCTGACTCTTTCTCAGGCGCCGAGATAGAAATCGATTTAGAGAGTAAAATACGGAGGTGAAGTAGTGATGGGAGCTTCAGGAAAAGTGAATTTCATTGATGCTCAGACAGCGGCTGGCTTAATTAAAGATGGAGATACATTAGTCGTTGGTGGTTTTATTGGAACTGGAGTGGCAGAAGAAATTCATGCAGCTGTGGAAAAAAATTATCAGGAAACTGGACATCCAAAAAATCTGACTTTGGCCTATGCGGCAGGAATTGGGGATAAGGGGGACCGTGGACTAAATCATTATGCAAGTCCGGGATTGCTAAAAAGAATTATCGGCGGACATTGGGGCTTAGTGCCGAAGTTTCAGCCTTTGGTCGAGAAAAATCTAGTGGAAGCTTATAATTTTCCTCAAGGAGTCATCTCACAAATGTTTCGGGATGCCGCAGCTAAGAGGCCGCTGCATCTATCACATATTGGCCTAGAAACTTTTGTTGATCCTGAATATTCTGGTGGTAAGTTAAATGATGTAACAACCGAAAATCTAGTTGAAAAAATTTCTTTAGCAGGGGAAACCTGCTTAGCTTATAAGACAATTTTTCCCGATGTAGCAATACTTAAAGGTACTTATGCAGATGATAGTGGCAATATCTCTTTTGCGGAAGAACCATTACTTTTGGAGGTACTGCCAATGGCCTTAGCAACTAAAAATAATGGTGGCAAGGTAATTGTACAAGTGAAAGAAAGACGTGCGAGGGGAAGCTTGGATCCAAAATCGATTGCAATACCAGGGGTTTGTGTAGATTATGTTGTTATAGCTCAAGAGGCTGCTAATCATCAGCAAACCTTTGACACAGTTTTCAATGCCAAATTTATATCTGCGGGAGTTAAAGAAAAGGTAGATACTGTTTCAGTAACACCATTGACTGTTAGAAAAGTCATTGCTAGGAGGGCGGCCAAATTTCTTAATCCTGACACCGATTATGTTGTGAACTATGGTATTGGGATGCCTGAAGTGGTTGCGGAGGTTTTGAGTGAGGAGAATCAAGAGGATTATTTTATTCCGACAGTAGAACCTGGAGTTTTTGGGGGCACGCCTCAAGGTAATCTTGATTTTGGCAGCTCCATTTTTCCACAAGCAATTATTCAGCAAAGTGATATGTTTGCCTTTTACAATGGTGGTGGCTTAGATGTAGCATTTTTAGGGATGGCAGAAACCGACCAACAAGGAAATGTTAATGTTTCAAAATTTGGACCTAAAATTGCTGGAGCGGGTGGTTTTATTGATATTACTCAAACTGCTAAAAAAGTCATTTTTGTGGGAACCTTTACTGCTAAAAATGTCCAATATGAACTAAAAAATCAGCATTTGAAAATCCTAGTTGAGGGAGAAAAACAAAAATTTGTATCAGTTGTGGAACAGATTACTTTCAGCGGATCCTATGCCCGTAAACTGGAGCAAGAAGTGTACTATGTCACAGAACGGGCTGTCTTTGAATTAAAAAAAGAAGGACTGACGTTAATCGAAGTAGCTCCGGGAATCGATTTAGAAAAGGACATTCTGGATCAGATGGCATTTAAACCGATTGTTTCAGCACACTTAAAAGTTATGGATACAGCGATTTTCAATCAAGGATTAATGCACTTAAATTTGAAAGGCAATCAAAGAGAGGTAGGGTAATATGGAACAGACAACTGAAAAAAGAATGGCTTCTAGGCGGTACATTATTGAAATAATTATGTTTTTGAGTTATGCATTTTTTGCAGTAAATTGGATTGCTGGGACTACCTTAACACCGCAAATTATGGCTTATTTTAATCTCGAATCTTTTTCATCAGCCACATTTATTTCAAATGCAATTACTGTTGCAAAAATTATTGGGAACTTGATGGCAGCAGGGATTTTGGTGAAATTATATCCTAAAAAAGCTATTGCTTTAGCCTCCTTTTTAATTGTCGGAGGTAGTGTATTAGGAGTCTTATCACCACAATATTGGCTATTTGTAGTAGCCCGCTTCATTATGGGATTTGGTGGTGCCTTGTTTGTTGTTTATTTCGGTCCGATTGTTTTAAATTATTTCTCACCAGAAAAACGGGTTGTTGTGAATGGAGTCAATGCGGCTGCTTATAATATTGGGAGCATTTTAGCAATGGCGATTGTAGTGCCGATTAGCAACTGGCTTGTTAGCTGGCAAAACAGCATGCTATTTTTTGCCGGTTGCAGCATGGTCTTATTGGTTTTATGGTTAATCTTTGGAGAAGATTTTGAATTGAATAAAGGCGGAGCCAATGAAGTTGCTGAAAAATATACGTTAGGACAAGCTTTAAAAGAAAAATTTACCTTTGCTTTTCCTTTTACTTATGCTGGTTTGTTAACTTTATATATTGTCATTTTAACTGTCTTTCCAATCTCTAATAGTGCAGCAGTTGATGCGAAGCTATTGAGTACAGTAGTTGCAATTTCTGGAGTAGCCGGTTCAGCTGTAGGGATTGGTGTTGTTAAAAAAGTTACCAAAAGGTTGCCGGTGGTCAGATGGTCAGGTCTTTTTATGACACTCTGTGCCCTATTAATGATGTTGACAAAATCTGGCACCATTGCCTTAATAGCAGCGGCGTTGGTCGGCTTTCTAATGTTTTTACCAATGACAGCTTTGATGACTATCCCACAAGAGCTGCCAGGTATGACACCATCAAAATTAACTTTAATCATGGGAATCTTTTGGTCCTTCTCGTATATATTTGAGACAATCTTTTACTATATTATTGGGGTTGTCATTGATAGTGCTGGATTTAAAGTCGGGTTACTTTTAGCGGTAATTGCTAGTTTGTCTTTCTTTATTGGATCATTTTTAATGCCGGAAACCGGAAAAACAAAATAAGTTTGGGAGGAAACAAATGTTAGTTGAAAAAAAGCAATTTCATTTAGAGAAATATATTTTAGAAAATGGATTTAAAATCCCAGTGACGTTGGGTTATGAAACGTATGGGACTTTAAATGAGGCGAAGGATAACGTCATTTTAGTTTCCCATTATTTTAGCGCATCTAGTCATGCGGCTGGAAAATATACTGAAGAGGACCTAATTCCTGGCTACTGGGATGAGTTGATCGGGCCAGGGAAGGCTGTAGATACCAATAAATTCTTTGTTATCAGTACAGATAACCTTGCGAACGTGCAGTACCATAATCCTAACGTCATTACGACTGGACCACGGTCAATCAATCCTGAAACTGGTAAGCGATGGGGGCTTGATTTTCCAGCGTATACACTTAAAGATATCGCAGGGATCCAAAGAGAATTTTTAATTAGTCAGTTAGGTATTACGAAACTGTACGCTGTTATGGGGGCCTCAGCTGGCGGAATGATTTCCCTGTCTTGGGCTGTTGAATTTCCAGAAATGGTCGAACGCGTAATCGGTGTCATTACAAATCCACAAAATCCGGTGCTAACTTCCTTTAGTGTTTTACAACATGCGATGCGTGTTATTGCCATGGACAAAAACTGGCATGACGGAAATTACGAAGATGATCAGCAACCGTTAGAAGGCTTAGAGCTGGCAGTACAGATGATGAACACTGGCGCTTTTTCGGGTACTTTTTATGAGGAAACTTACCCTCGGGATAGTTTTGATGATGAGCCTTATAAAAATATTCATACGCCAAACTCTTATGAAAAAGCTTTGGCAGAAGTTGTGGGAGTTAACTTACCATTGATGGATGCAAGTCATTGGTACTACACTTCCAGAGCAACGATGATGCATGATGTAGCCCATGGATACGAAAGTTTAGAAGCAGCTTTTGATCGGATTTCTTCTAAAGTACTGATGATCTCTTGCGTACAGGACATGATTCAGCAAACAGTTTTTAACGAAAGAATGGTAGATTACTTAAAAGGGGTAGGCAAAGAGGCTCAATTAGTCAAAATTGACAGTAATAAAGGCCATATGGCTGGCGTTCTTGAAAGCCCACTATTTGCCAAAGATGTTGCCGATTTTTTACATTCATAATAGCAAATATTTTATCTCAAAGGCTAACAATTTTGCTAGCTTTTGAGATTTTTTTGTTTTTTTTAGGGTACAATATTCTTATAGCCAAAGGACGAAAGAGGTGTTCAAGTGCGTATCAATCTTAAACAACTAGATTACATTTATGCTGTTTTGAGTATGAAAAGCGTTAGTAAAGCAGCAAAAAAATGCTTTATCTCTCAGCCGGCGATGACTCAAAGTATTCAAGATTTTGAGGCGGAACACCAAGTCTCTCTGTTTCACCGAAGGGGTAGGACGCTTGAAATCACCAAGCAAGGAGAGGAGATTAGAAAGGAAATTGCGGTTTTATTACTATCTGTTAATGAATTTGAAAATAGGTTAAAGGAGATTACTACTAGTCATTCAGGTAAAGTCATTGTTGGCATTCCGCCGGTAATCTTGACAGTCTATTTTTATGAAGTGATTTCCAACTTCCCTATGCAAAATCCGAATATCGAGTTTGAAGTAGTTGAACTAGGTGGTGATAAATTAAAAAACAAATTTTTAGAAGGAGGCGTCGATATCGCTGTTTTAATTGAGCCTTTCGAAAGCCCCAAGATTGAAAAGGAGATTCTTGTAGAAAGTACAATTTCAGCAGTTATCAACAAAAAGCACCCTCTTAGCCAAAAAAAACCGTTACTTTTAGAGGACTTAGTGAATGAAAACTTAATTCTTTTAAATGAAGATTTCCAGCTCTATCATGTTATTATGGAAAGTTTTCAAAAACATGGAATTAATCCTAAAATAGTTTTCAAAAGTAAGCAATGGGACTTGTTGATCAACATGATTATTCATAATCCAGAGTTAATTAGCATTTTGCCGACGCCCATTGTGGATATTTATGGAAAAGAGGAACTGATCTCAATCCCTGTAGAATTAACCTTTGACTGGAAAATTATTATGACCCACAAGAAAAACATGGAAATGACCCCTGCCAGACTAGCTTTTATGACGTTTGTCAGAGATTGGTTTAAAAAAATGTAAAAGCACTATTTTAAGATAAAACAAATGGCTGAGACGTCAGTAATATAGAAGTGTTTTTTTATAAATTAACTGTTTGATAAGGCTACAAGATATTATAGATTTGCGACGAAGTCCATTGAACCGCAAGAACAAGCCTTTTTTCTCTTGCGGGTTCAATGGACTACACAAAAAATACAATATATTTTAAAAATTACATCTACAAAATTTGTGACACAACCCCGATACTTTGCAATACATAAGTAATAAATCAAATATGAATTGCACTATATCAACTTACTATCCTCATCCGGCGCTGGCTGGAACTGCGAAATTTCATCGATGATTTGCAGCAATGTTTGATGAGCTTGATCGTAATCGGCAAGTTTATCACCGAATTCTTGGTTAAAGCCCTCTAAGCCACCTTTGACAAAGCTGTATTCATAGCGATAAACAGCATCATACGCTTTGGCAAAGCGTTTCAATAAATCAATTTTACCATCTAATTGCAGCGCCATTTGAATGGTGCGAAAATCTGTGTAGCCTAGCTCAAATTGAATCGCCCAGATTCTGATAAATTCATGTTGCGCTTGGATATGCAGAAAATGATGCTCGGTATTCCATTTTAAATTATTAATTGAACCTCGTACATCTAACATTTAATCACCCTCGTTTTTTTAGTTTAATCTCACCTTTACTTTACTCCTATTTTATTATAAATAACAAGAAATCGACTTGTTCGATTTTTCCAACCCAAAAAGTTGTCTGGCAAAAAAATCATGCTGAAAATGAAAATTCTTTTTTTAAAATCCATGAAAATATTTGTGGATTTTAAAAAATGTTTTTCGTTTAATCTTTTAACAAAATTCACAATCCAATTTATTTTTACCTTTGAAATAGGATTTTATCGAAAAAATTATGTGAAATATTTTTCTTTTTCGCGGTTTTTATTTAGTGAATATTCTGACTATAGCCAAGTTAGCAAAGGGGAACCACTGCTGTAAAAGCTTTTCATATTTTTCTCAAAAACTAACTTTTTTGGTATTAATTTTTTTAATAAATGAATAAATAATAACAATTTGTTAACGCTTACAAAATGGTGTAAGTTAAGATTAACAGCAGGAAATTAAAGAAAGGGTGACCGAAATGATTGTCGTCTCGATTGCTGGTGGTTCTCAACCGGAGATTTTAGAAGTGGTCCAAAATGCCCAGCAGCATTTTGCCGCTGAAATGAAATTTGTTGTATTTGATACAAAGGAAAATATTGCTGATGAGAGCCTGTGGGAATATCATCATTGTCAAAGTGAGGAAGAAGTCGTTGAAAAAGCGGTGGCCTTGGTGGCACAAGGTCAAGCTCAAATTTTATTCAAGGGAATTATTCAGACTCATACCCTGTTAAAAGAAGTCTTACAGAAAAAACATGAGTTGAAAACGCGGAAAGTTATTTCTTATGTGGCTTTGATTGATTTGCCGGCAGCTCAGCAATCTTTTTTGTTAACCGATAGTGCCATGAATATCGCTCCCAATCAAGAAACGATGATTGGGATTGTCGAAAATGTGGAGGAAGTGGCTCAGCAGATTGGGATTAGTCAGCCTAAGATTGCCCTCTTGAGTTCCGCAGAAAACTTTAATCCTAAAATGCCTTCTTCGGTCTTAGCGGCAGAGGTGACACAGCATTTTAAGAATAAACAGAATGGCGTTGTCTTTGGCCCAATCTCTTTTGATCTGGCGTTGTCCAAGGAATCGGTTCAGCACAAACACTATCAAGGCCCGATTATGGGGGATGCGGATGTCCTAGTTGTGCCGACGATTGATGTTGGCAACAGCTTATATAAGTCCCTGACGATGTATGCTGGCGCAAAGGTTGGCGGCACGATTGTCGGAACCAAAATTCCCATCGTATTAACTTCAAGAAGCGATTCACCAGAAGCTAAGCTTTTTTCACTAGAGTTTGCGGTTAAGCAAGTTCAACAGCAGTAGTCTTTGAGTCATTTTTTAAGATTAACAGGCATGAATCCAATGCCAATCAAAAAAATATTTAAAGTAGTTTTTAAGCATTCACTGTTACTGTAAGCCTTAAAAAAAGGAGAATCTTATGGAAGCCATTTTAGTTATTAACCCTGGTTCAACCTCGACGAAAGTTGCCATTTATGGTGAAAATCAACTAATTGCAGAAACAACGATGCGCCATAGTGTGTCAGAACTAGCGCAATATCCTCAGGTGATGGATCAAATTGCGTTTCGCTACCAGCTGATTTTAGAGTTTGTTAAAGATCAGCACATGTTGGATCAGTTAAAGGCGGTTGTCGGTCGTGGTGGTTTATTAAAACCAATTCCTGGCGGGACTTACCGCGTGGATGAAGCAATGTTAACGGATTTGCGGGAAGAAAAGTACAATACCCACGCTTCCAATCTCGGCGCAATTTTAGCCAATGAATTTACCAAGACGTTAGGGATTCCCGCTTTTATTGTCGATCCAGTAGTTGTCGATGAACTGCAGCCCTTAGCAAGGATTTCCGGCTTAAAAGGAATTGAGCGCCGCAGTGTGGCCCATGCCCTCAATCAAAAGGCAGTGGCCCGCAAGCTAGTCAAAAAGCTGGGCAAAACTTACGAAGACAGTTCACTGATTGTAGCCCATTTAGGGGGCGGCATTAGTATTGGCGCCCATCAGCAAGGAAAAATGGTGGAGGTCGTCAACGGCTTAGACGGAGAAGGGCCCTACACACCTGAAAGGAGTGGCGGGCTGCCGCTAGTTGAATTTGCTGAATTTATTTTAAGCAAGCAGCTGAACTTAGCTGAAGTCAAAAAATTAATTGCTGGTGAGGCCGGACTTAAATCTTATCTAGGGGAAACCGATGTGCGGGAAATTCAAAAACGAATTGATGCAGGGGATCAAGATGCAAAATTTTTCTTAGACGGGCTTTGCTACCAAGTTGGCAAAAGTATTTCTGAATTGGCGGCCGTCTTTAAGGGGCAGGTGGATGCCATTATTTTAACTGGCGGGCTGATTCATTCTGAATATGTCGGCAATGTCATTACAGAATATGTTGATTGGCTAGCGCCAGTGCTGAAGTTTCCCGGTGAGATGGAAATGCAGGCCTTATATGAAGGGGCCAATAGAGTCTTGGCTGGTGAGGAAGACCCTTTAGAGTACAGTCAGATGTAGACCACAAAAAATAGGAGTGAGGTAAAGTGGCAGAACAAACAGATTTATTAGTATTAGGCGGCGGAACTGGTGGCTATGTTTCAGCAATTTCAGCAGCTCAAGCCGGTTTAAATGTCGTATTGGTTGAACAGGATAAATTAGGTGGAACTTGTTTGCATCGCGGCTGTATTCCGACTAAAGCTTTACTGAGAAGTGCCGAAGTTTACGACACAATAAAACGCTCAGGGGAATTCGGTATCGAACAGGTCGAGACCGCGGTGGTTAATTTCCAAAGGATGCAAGAGCGCAAACAAGGGATTGTCAATCAGCTGCATCAAGGTGTGGAGGAATTATGTAAGAAAAATAAAATTCGTGTGTTGAAGGGAACAGGAGCTGTCTTAGGCCCATCGATTTTCTCGCCAGTTTCCGGTGCTATTGCGGTGACCTTTAATGATAAGAGTCAGGAAGAAGAAATTATCGTACCGAAAAATGTGATTATAGCAACTGGCTCCAGTCCCAAAACTTTGCCGAATCTACCTTTGGATGAAGAAAATATTTTGTCCTCAGACGGTATGCTGCGTTTGGAAAATTTACCAGAGAGTATCGTAATTGTCGGCGGTGGCGTGATTGGCGTTGAATGGGCTTCGCTATTAAATAGTTTAGGAGTCGACGTGACAATCGTCGAATTTCTCGATCGGCTGTTGATTAATGAAAGCGCTACGATTTCTAAAGAGTTGAAACGAACTTTTAGCAAAAAGGGCATCAAAGTTTTACTTAAGAGTAAGGTGACAGAGGCAGAAATTCAAGAGGGAAAAGTCAAAGTTGCGATTGACGGGCAGGAACCGCTGCTGGTCGATAAAGTGATGGTGGCAATCGGTCGCTCAGCTAATGTTGAAGGACTAGGCTTGCAAAATACTTCTGTAAAATACAACGAGAAAGGCATCGAGGTCAATCAGCATTATCAGACAACGGAAGGCCACATTTACGCGATTGGCGATTGTATCGATACGCTGCAGCTGGCCCACGTTGCGATGAAAGAAGGGGAGCTGGCAGTCAGTCATCTATTGCAGCAAAAGACTGAGCCACTAAATTATAAAAACGTGCCTCGGGCTGTGTACACCAATCCGGAAATTGCCAGCGTTGGTTATGTGAAGGAGAATTTACCAGAAGATAAAAAGGTCAAATTTGGCCGTTTTAATTTTTCTGGAAATGGCAAATCTTTAGTTTACGGCGAAAAGGCGGGCTTTGTTGAAGTGATTCGAGATTTAGATACGGATGATTTATTGGGAGTGTCTATTATTGGTCCCCACGCTACCGATTTGATTTCTGAAGTGAGCACCGCCCTTTATCTGGATGCTTCACCTTTTGAAATCGGCGAGGCAGTCCACCCGCATCCGACACTTTCCGAGGCGATTCAAGAGGCGGCCCTAGATACTTACGGAAAAGCCATCCATAAATAGCAGAAAGGTTGATAAAAATGGAAGCAATCAAGAAAACTGATTTAAGCAAAGAGGAAATTATCCAAGCCTATAAATATGTTGTGCGGGGGCGCCGGCTAGATGAACGTCTCTGGCAATTAACCCGCATTGGTAAAACATCTTTTAATATTTCCGGTCAAGGGGCCGAAGTTGCGCAAGTTGCTATGTCATTGGCTTTTATTCCGGAAAAAGATTATTTCTTACCTTATTACCGGGACATGACCGCCAGTATGGTTTGGGGGATGACCGCCAAAGATATTCTCTTAGGATCTTTTGGTAAAGAAGCAGATCCCTCCTCCCATGGTCGGCAGATGCCCAACCACTATGGTTCAAAGGCCCATCACATCGTCTCTGGTTCTTCAACTGTCAGTACTCAAATGCCGATTGCGACCGGCGTCGCTTACTCCGCTCGCTTAGAAAATGCAGATTTCGTAACGGTGGTCACCACTGGCGAAGGCTCGGCCAATCAAGGGGAAGTGCAAGAAGCGATGAATTTTGCCGGCGTTAAAAATTTGCCATTAATTTTTGTGATTGAAAATAACGGCTACGCAATCTCCGTACCTATAGAACAACAATACGCTGGGAATTTTTCGGACCGGGCGAAGGGCTATGGCTTTAGCGGCGAAACAATTGACGGCAGTGATTTCGCTAAAGTTTATTTAGCCTTTAAAACAGCTGTTGCCGAGGCCCGTGCCGGCAAAGGACCTAAATTAATTGAGCTGACGGTGGAGCGCTTGACTTCTCATTCCTCTGATGACGATCAGTCAGTCTATCGTTCAAAAGAAGAAATTGAGTTGATGAAAAAGCAGGATCCTCTTCATATTTTCCAAAAACAATTACTTGAAGAGGGCTACCTAACGCCTGAGTTAATTGAAGAGATTGAACAAGAAATTCAAGAGGAAGTCAACACCGCAACTGATGAAGCAGAGAAGATGCCTGATCCGTTAGCGTCGAGCTTGCTGGATGAAGTTTACGCAAGTAATTAAGACGAGAGAGTGAGAAAGGAAGGAACTAAACATGGCGAACATGACATATTTAGAAGCGATTAACCTGGGTATTTCAGAAGAGATGGCCAGAGATGAAAAAGTCGTCATCTTCGGGGAAGATGTTGGCGGCGAAAAGGGTGGTGTCTTCGGTGTAACGAAGGGCTTAGCGGCTCGTTTTGGCGATGAGCGCTGTTTTAACACACCTTTGACAGAAGGCTTGATTGGCGGGTTAGCAGTGGGCCTTGGCTTAAGAGGCTATCGGGCGATTGGCGAATTCCAATTTGCTGATTATATTTTACCGGCGACCAATCAAATTTTGTCAGAAGCTCGGACGATGCGCTATCGGACTAAAGGCGATTGGACAGCACCGATTGTTTACCGAGCACCTTATGGCGGTGGCGTGCGGGGAGGCCTGTACCATTCCCAATCTACGGAAAAAATTTTCTTTGGACAACCTGGTCTGCGGGTTGTCACTCCGTCAAATCCCTATGATGCAAAAGGGATGATTAAGGCGGCAATTCGCTCTGATGACCCTGTGATTTTTTATGAACACAAGCGGCTGTATCGCCTATTAAAGGCTGACGTGCCTGAGGATGATTACATTGTGCCGATTGACAAAGCCAATGTCATCAGAGAAGGCGATGACATTACGGTCGTCAGCTATGGCATGATGTTACAATATGTTATTTCGGCAGCGGAAAAATTAGCTGAGGAAGGCATTCAGGCCCACGTTGTCGATGTCCGTTCCCTTTATCCGCTAGACCGAGAAACTTTAGTGGCGGCAGCGCAGAAAACCGGGAAAGTTTTATTAGTGACAGAAGACAATAGCGAGGGCAGTGTTGTCGGCGAAATCGGCGGGATGATTGCTGAAGATGCTTTGTTTGATTTAGATGCGCCGATTAAACGTTTAGGCGGACCAAATGCACCAAGCATGAGTTACGCTTTACCGCTGGAAAGAGCCTTTTTGGTCAATGAAGAGCAAGTGACAGAAGCGATGAGAGAATTAGCCCATTTCTAAAAATGGCGTAAGGAGGAAATAAGTTATGGCAATTAAAGAAATCCTGATGCCCAGTTTAGGAGAAAGCGTGACCGAGGCATCTGTTACCCAATGGTTAGTGAAGCCTGGCAATCAGGTGAAAAGATATGATCCTTTAATGGAAGTGATTTCCGATAAAGTTTCAACGGAAATTCCCTCGGATTTTGATGGAACTATTCAGGAAATTTTAGTTGAATTGGATAGCGATTTGCCAATCGGTACCCCATTGATGACGATTGAGGTCGCTGGAGAAGCTGATACAACAGCAACTCAACCACCAGAGGCTCAACAAGCAAAAGCTCAACCAGAAGCAGCATCGCAATCAGAAACAACCGTTTCGCAACAACCAGAAAAGACAGCACCACTGCCAACTGAAGCGAAGCCAGAAGTAGCAAACAGCAGTGGAAAAAAACGCTATTCACCAGCCGTTATGCATATCGCCCAGGAAAAAAATATTAATTTAGAAGATATCGTAGGGACCGGTGCCAACGGCCGAATAACCCGCAAAGATGTGTTGAATTACACACCAACAACGCCAACCGAATCAGCTGAATCAGTCTCCTCAAAAGCACCAAAACCAGCGCAAGAACCACCAGCGCCGGCAGCAAAACCAAAAGCTGAACCGATTTCTTTTTCAGAACAAGGCGATGTGACGGTTCCAGCCGATCCAGTGCGCAAAGAAATTGCTAAACGGATGGTCAGAAGCGTCAATGAGATTCCCCATGCTTGGGTGATGGTCGAGGTGGATGTCTCCAATATTGTCAAACTGCGGAACAGCCTGAAAGATAAATTCAAAGAACAAGAAGGCATTTCATTAAGCTACTTCCCATTCTTTGCCAAAGCGGTTGTCCAAGCGCTGAAAAACAATCCTAAGGTTAATACCTCATGGCAAGAAGGGAATATCATCTACCACAAAGATATTAATTTGTCGATTGCAGTCACGACTGAAGATAATTTATTTGTCCCGGTCATTCATCAAGCGGATAATTATTCGTTAGCCGGCTTAGCTAAAGAAATTAATCGTTTGGCCACCGAGGTCCGCAGCAATCAGCTGGCATCAAAAGATATGCAGGGGGGGACCTTCACAATCAACAATACCGGCAGTATCGGTTCGACTCAATCAATGGGGATTATCAATTATCCCCAAGCGGCGATTTTACAGGTGGAATCAATTGTCAAACGGGTAGTGCCGTCAGCTGATGGCGGCATCAAATTTGCCGACATGATTAATCTCTGTCTGTCGATTGACCACCGAATTTTAGACGGTCAACAGGCGGGACAATTCTTAAAGGATATCAAAGATAATTTAGCCAAGTTCAATGATGAAGCTGCCGTTTATTAAAAATTGGCAGCAAAACTAACGCAAAGATTCAGTTCCATAATTTTTAACAATCTGTCTGACAAAAGCTACCGACCTTCAAATAGGAGTTTGAAAATGGGTGCCACAAGCTCGATAACTTAAGCGAAGCCCATTTTTAAACGACTATGTTAAATGTTCACTAGGGGGAACGATGATGATAAACGAAGCAGCTAGTCCAAAGCTAACCGTCAAAATATTTTTTAACAAACTGTTAGCTGGGACGGCCCAAGGTACCATCATTGCGCTGATTCCTAATGCGGTGTTAGGCGCAATTTTAAAATATTTTTCAGAGGTAACGGCGATTCAAATGATTATCAATGCCGGCTTGATTTTTCAATTAGCAACACCGTTGATTATGGCGGCGATGATTGCCAAACAATTTGATTTAGCACCCACCAAAATGATGACGGTGAGCGGCGCCGCTTTTGTCGGCTCCGGCGTGGTTCAGTTCAATTCAGATATCAACGGCTTTGTTGCCTCGGGAACTGGCGACATTATCAATACCATCATCACAGCGGCGATTGCCGTCTTAATGGTGATGGCAATCGGCAACCGCTTTGGCTCAGTCGAAATTATTGCCCTGCCAATTGTTGTCGGCATTGGGGCAGGATTTGCAGGCATGCTAACCTATCCCATCATTACGCAGATTACGGTAATTATCGGCAATCTGATAAATAATTTCACTAATTTCCAACCGCTACTGATGAGTGTGCTAATCGCCTGTTCCTTTGCTACCTTAATCATTTCACCCATCACGACAGTGGGGATTGGCTTAGCTATCCAGTTGAGCGGCGTGTCTTCTGGGACTGCAGCGATGGGCATCGCCGCAACGACGATTGTCTTGGTGATTAATTCTTGGAAAGTCAATAAATCCGGCGTGACAGTGGCCGTGGCCTTAGGTGGCATGAAAATGATGATGCCAAATCTGTTCAAGTATCCGATTATTTTATTGCCGGTCCTTTTCACGGCGATTATTTCCGCGATACCGGTGGCTTTATTTGAAATTGCCGGTACGCCACAATCAGCCGGTTTTGGCCTAGTTGGATTAGTCGGACCACTAGCTTCTTTAGATGCCGGTCTCAATCTTGCCCTGTTAGTACTTGCCTGGTTTGTAATTCCCATTGCGGCGGGCTTGTTAGCAAAATTTCTATTTGAGAAAATCTTGAAGCTTTATGACAGCAGCGTTGTCTTCAAATATCAAGGCTAAGACCGACCTTAAGAAAAATAATTCGCCAGATTTGGTAAAATCAATTATCTTTGATAATATCAATGAGGTCAGTGATGTCTGTCGAAATGTTGGCACCTTTACGCAGGGCAATGCCAATTGGGAAAAAATTATATTTATCCTTTAAAGGAATCCATTTGAGGCCTTCACTTTTACCGACTTCGCGATATTCGATTGGTAAAATACAAATGGATTCATTTTTTTGTAAACTGTGGAGCAATACCTGCAAATCGTCGTTGTACAACACAATATTCGGGACAAAGCCGAATTTGCTTGCCCGCTGCAAGAGCAAACGCCCCAGCATGAAGTTTGTTGTCAGCGAAGAAAAACGCTGGTCCTTTAAATCAGGAAACATCAGCTCTTCGTGGACTGCCAGTGGACTTGTTTCTGGAACGACTACATACACATGGTAGCCCCTCGTAGTGGTATCCAAAGCTTCAAAATTTATCTGATCCGGAAAAAGATTGGGGTAAGAAACCAGCCCAATATCCAGTTCCTCCTGCACAATTTTTTCCTGCAGGTAATGGGAGCCATTTTGTTTGATAACCAAATCTACTTGAGGATGCGTTTCTAAAAAGTAAGAAAGCTCTTTCATAAATTGGACGGCAAATAGCGTCGTAATCCCCAGCCGGATTTTATTTTTTTTAGCATCCCCTTGGCCACCCATACTTTGGACGTCTAGAATTAGCTGGTCAAACTGCTGGACAATGGTTTTACCTTTTTCATAAAGGTATAAGCCGCTGCTGGTTAACTGATAAATATTTTTGTTGTTGGTAAAGAGGGTGGTTTGCAGCTCTGCCTCCATTTTTTTTAATGCCACTGAAAGGGTTGGCTGAGTCACGAAAAGATTTTTGGCGGCGGCCGACATGCTATGGGTGTCGGCAATTTCTATAAAATACTTCAATTGTTGGATGTTCATGGGGCACCTTCCATTCCTAGAGTATTTCTATTGAAAATTTTAAAGGTTTAGTATACATATTATTTTATCAGAATTTCAGCTTTAATTTTAGCTCCATCGAAAGACATGACTGATTTTTTTATATTTGAGATAAACTGAGGAGTGACAACATGAAAATTATTATTGCCGGTGCAGGAGCCATGGGCAGCCGCTTTGCCTTAATGCTGCACCAAGCCCAAAACGATGTTATCTTGATTGATGGCTGGCCTGACCATATTGAGGCTATCAAAAAAGCTGGGCTGCAAGCCAATTTAAATGGAGAACAAGTGCAGGCAGAGATTCCGATATACAATCAAAGGGATGCCGGCGCTGTTGATTTCGCCGCTGATTTAGTCATTGTCTTTACCAAAGTGATGCAATTAGACGGAATGCTGCAAAGTATTAAACCGCTCATCCACGCCCACACTAAGGTTTTATGTTTGCTAAACGGAATTGGTCATGAGGACATCATTGAAAAATATGTCCCACTGGATAATATTCTTTTAGGCAATACTATGTGGACGGCGGAGCTTGAGGGTCCCGGCAAGGTTAAATTATTTGGCGCAGGCGGAGTGGAACTGACCAATTTAGGGACAGTTGGTGAAGCTGGCGCTGCTGCTGTGATTCAAGTGTTGAATGATGCACAGCTCAATGCTAAATATTCCCACAATATTATGGCTTCCATCTATAAAAAAGCCTGCATCAATGGCACAATGAACGGCCTATGTACAATTTTAGACAGCAATATGGCTGATTTTGGTGACACAACTGTGGCTGATCCGATTGTCGAAAGTATTGTGGGGGAATTTTATCAAGTGGCGCAAGCGCAAGGCATTCCTTTGGATCAAGATGAGGTCTTAGCTCAAGTGAAGGCTTGCTATGATCGGGAAACCATCGGCCTGCATCATCCCTCGATGTATCAGGATTTAATTATCAGCCATCGTTTGACAGAGATTGATTACATCAATGGCACAATTGTCAGAAAAGGCAAGGAACATGGCATCGCAACACCTTATTGTCTGTTTTTAACCCAGCTAGTTCACGCTAAGGAACAATTATTAAAAGCGAAATAAATTGAATTCAATTAAATAAGTAGAAAGTGCTAGTGACTTAGGTAAGTTGCTGGTGCTTTTTAGTTGAATCAAGTTTCTCAAATGAAGGAAAAAGAGTGATGCTGGCAATCAGAATTTCCTCAAGGTTAACGAAAGACTTGCACCTTCACGTTTCCTAGCAATTTTTCAGAATAACAAACCTAAAATTATCAAAAAAAGTAAAAAAAGCGTTTTACAAATGGCTGAAATTCTTTTATGGTTAGAGCAGTGAATCTTTCTAAGGAGAATTTTGGTGATGCGGATGACTAGAGTTAATTTGTTTATGATGATTTCAGGGAATATCTTATTAGGTTTTTGTATAGCAGTCTTGCGGTTTATTAATCTGGGGACCGACCCATTTTCAGCGATGAATATTGGGTTGGCTCAAGTTAGCCAGCTGAGCTATGGCGTGGCGCAATTGGGTGTCAATCTGATTTTATTTATTTTTCAATTTATCTTTGCCCGCAGAACGATTGGCTGGGGCTCTTTGATGAATTTGGCGCTGCTGGCTTTTATCTCAGACTTTTTCCTGATGCTAATTGAAACAAGCGAGCTTGCGAGCCCGAGTCTGGTGGTGAGCCTCATTTTATTGATACCCTGCTTATTGTTGATGGCTTTTTCGCTATCTCTTTATATTTCTAGCGATTTAGGAGTCGCCCCTTATGATTCGTTGGCGATTTTCTTGCCGGAACGCATCGGCATTCCTTTTCGCCTTTGCCGAATTATGACGGATGCCTTTTGTGTGGTGGTGGCCTTTTTCACCGGCAGTGCCATTGGGATTGGCACGTTGGCGATTGTTTTACTGACAGGTCCGCTGGTCCAGTGGTTTAACGAAAATGTCAGCAATAAAATTCAAGAAAAATTAAGTCCGGCTGTAGCAGAGCTGGAGGAATAAATTAGTAAAGCACGTTACATGAATTGGGTTAATTGCCTAATTCGTGTAGCGTGCTTATTTTTTTGAAAATTATGACATGGCTTGATCTTTTTTGATGGTGGCATCAATGCCTTCGATGACAGCCGGAATAAAACCGGCTTTCTCCAAGGTAACGACCCCTTCAACGGTAGTGCCGCCAGGGGAGGAAACCTGATCGACTAAATCCCACGGAGACTCTTCGCCCTCCAAAAGGCGCTTGGCTGAACCTAGCACAGCCTTGGCGGCAATCTCGGTGGCCAATTTTTTGGGCATTCCGTTTAAAACACCGGCCCGGCTGATGGCATCGATAAACATGTAAACATAGGCTGGGGAACTGCCGGCTAACCCAACAAAGGTGCTGAAATCTTTTTCGGCAATGTCATAGACTCCGCCAACGGCTCCAAATAAATCTTTGACCGCTGCTAAAACTGTTGCCGGGACCTGCTCGTTGCCGCAAATAGCACTGACGCCGGCTTCGACGCTGACATTAACATTCGGCATTACTCGAATCAGCGGCTGGCTGTCATTTTCCAAAAGCTCTGCTAAACTCGCCAGGCTGACGCCAGCAGCAATCGATACGAGGGTTTTTTCTGGGGAAAGTTTCGGAGCGATTTCTGGTAAAACCTTGGCGAGTAAATTTGGCTTGACTGCCAAAATAATAATATCGGTGGCATCAACGACCTCCGTATTTTTTTTAAGGGCAACGACACCTGTTTTTTCCGCTACTGCCTCAGCGCTGCTAAAGTGGCCAGCGGAAATAAAAAGCTCCTCAGGGGCCACCACTTTTTTATGAATTAAACCATGAATAATTGCTTGGGCCATATTGCCGGCACCGATAAATCCAATTTTCATTGCACATCCTCCTTTAAGTTAATGGTTCTTCTTTATGATACCTGTTGCTCAAGTTTTTGTCATTTGCCAGCTGGCTTTTTAGCAAAACGGGTCAACTTGGCCTTTTTTACACAAAAGTGGAAAATGTTAGGGATTTCCGCTAACATAAAGCTAAGAATGAGAATGGTGGCGCTAGTTTTGAAAAAAATTATTCAGACAAGCTGGGTTTGGATTAAACAACACAGCTTTATTTTAAAATTAATTTTCTTTGCCTCAGTGTTGGTCTTTGTGGCCAATCAGCTGACGCACATTACCCGAGGCATGAGCTGGCAGCAGGTCTTCGCTAAGATGGGGGAACAGGGCAATCTCGCCCTTGTGGTGATGGCGGCAACGGGTCTGGTCTGTATTTTACCGATGCTTGGCTATGATTGGGTGACGATTCGGACGCTGGAAAAACAAGGCAAGCCTAAGATGTCGCGGCGGGAATGGTTTGTTTCCGCTTGGGTCACCAATACGATTAACAATCTCGCCGGTTTTGGCGGTGTGGTGGGCGCAGCTTTACGGGGGAGTTTTTATGGTAAAGATTTTGACCGTAAAAAAGTGTTAGCCACTGTTTCAAAGGTGGCCCTCTTTATGCTAAGCGGATTATCGTTGCTGTCTTTGTTCACGCTGGTTGATACCTTTTTAATTCATCCTGATCAGTTCTTTCAGGAATATTGGATTTGGATGCTGGTGGGTTCTGTGATTGCGCCGGCCTTAATCGTCTTTGCTTACTTAAATCGCAGACGGCTGTTTAAAGAATTGTATCCCGGCGGCATCGTCGGCTTGGTGCTGACTTCTTTAGGCCAATGGTGCGGGGCGCTAATTGCTTTTTTGACAATCGGGAATCTTTTAGGTATCGCTCTGCCTTTGGCGGCCATTTATCCGATGTTTATTATTGCGACCCTGATTGGGATGCTGACCATGGTGCCCGGCGGTGTCGGCACCTTTGATGTCTTGATTATTTTAGGCTTGAGTCAACAGGGCATCGACCAAAATACCGTGGTGGTCTGGCTTTTATTTTATCGGCTCTTTTATTATGTCTTGCCGTTTTTAACGGGAATTTTATTATTTGTCCGTCAAACAGGGGTTAAGGTCAATCGTTTCTTTGACAATCTGCCGAAAATCATGACGCAAAAAACCGCCCATTTCATTTTAGTGGCGGCGGTCTATTTTGCCGGCATCATGATGGTCCTGTTATCGACGATTAGCAATCTGTCGACTTTAAGCCGCCTTTTTGAATTTTTACTCCCCTTTTCCTTTGATTTCTTAGATCAAACAATCAACATGATGGTGGGCTTTTTGCTACTTGGTTTGGCACGGGGGCTGTGGCTCAAAGTTCGGCGGGCATTTTGGCCGACGATTTTACTGTTGGCCTTCGGAATTATCAATGCGGTCTTGCGGACAACTTCGCTGCGGCTTATCATTGTTTATCTGATTATTATCGGTCTTGTCTGGATTTCCCGCAAAGAATTTTACCGCCAGAAATTTGTTTATTCTTGGGGCGCCATTATTTTTGACAGTGTCCTCTTTGGCTTTTTGTTTATCGTCTATGCAATTGCCGGCTATTATAATAGTAATAACTTAGGGGGCGCGCTGATTTCCAATCGCTTTATTTTCTTTCCCTCGGACGATGTCTGGTTTTCCGGCCTCGTTGGAATTGGCTTATCTTTGATGGCCTTAGCTCTGTTGTATCAATATTTAGCAGATACGACGCTGACTTTAGGGGAAGAGCTAAACCCAGCCCGCTTGAATCAATTGGTGCAGGCATATGGCGGCACTAATGCCAGCCATTATTTAACATTGCCGGGTTATCGCTATTTTTATTATCAAGAAAATCGCCAGGACCAAGTCGTTTTTGGTTTTCAAATGAAGGCCAATAAGTGCTTTGTGCTGGGTAATCCCATCGGCGACCAGCGGAAATGGCGCCAAGCGACCCAGGCCTTTACCCGCTATGCAGATCAGCGGGGCTATCAGCTGGCTTTTTATAAAATTTCCGATGATTATACGTTGATTTTACATGACTTGGGTTATGATTTTGCCAAGGTTGGTGAAGTGGGAGTTGTCAGTCTGCAAAAGAGTGGCCGGCTACCCTTCGGTGAAGCTTTAGAGTTTAAAAAGCTTACCCACGAAGGCTATCGTTTTCAATTTTATCAAGAATTGCCGGCAGAATTATTAGCCAGCTGTCAAAAGGTTTCTGATGAATGGCTGGACGGCGCCAAAGAAAAACAGTTTTCTGTGGGGCGTTTTGAAAACAGCTATTTGAATGCCAGCGGCGTCGGCGTTGTCTTCAATCAAGCCAACGAGCTGGTGGGCTTTATCACCCAACAGCCAATCAGCCAAACGACCGTTTCCTTTGACCTCCTGCGGTTGAAAAAAGAAGTGCCGGCTAGTTTAGCCAATTTTTTAATTGCTAAACAGTTGGATGTCTATCGCAGTGAAGGCTTCGCATACGCCAATATCGGCATGGCGCCATTGGCTCGGGTGGGGGATTCAGAATTTTCCTTCTGGGAGGAGCGGGTGATGAATATTATTTATCGCTATGGCAGCTTTTTCTACGAGTTTCAGACCTCCCAGCAAAATAAGGAATATTACGTCGATGAATGGCAGTCCCGTTACTTTGCCTATCGTTCAAACAGCAGCTTTATCTTAGGCGCTGGCCAATTGTTGATGCTAATTGGTTACGGCAAAGCGCGGGGCGCCGGCTTAGCAGAAGAAGTGTTGCGGGAAAATTAATACTTAAGAGAGTTACCCCTCTACTGCAATAACAGATTTGTTACATAGCACGCATAATTTTTAGTGGGAGAAGCCTGAGTTGTTAGGCTCCAAAAAGTTTACCGTAAAGAATCTGTTAAAGCTGTGGAGGGGATTTTTTTGCTGCAGCTAAGGAGATAATTTTTATTTCAGCACGGGTTTTTTTACAATTATTTTCCCGTGTGATAAAATTATTGCAATTATTCCAAAGTAAGGTGGCTGCAATGGAAATTATGGAAAAGGCCCCCGCCAAGATTAATCTCGGGCTAGATGTCTTGGGTCGGCGGGCAGATAATTATCATGAATTAGCCATGGTGATGACGAGCATTGATTTATTAGATCGGATTTCATTAGAAGAAATTCCGGAAAATAAAATCATCGTCGAAACCAATAAGGCTTTTTTACCAACAGATGGCCGCAACAATGTCTACCAAGCCATCTCATTAATCAAGCGCCGCTATCAGATTGAAAAGGGCGTCAAAGTATTTATCAAAAAAGAAATTCCCGTGGCGGCAGGTCTCGGTGGTGGCAGCACCGATTGTGCCGCAGCATTGAGAGGTATTAATCGGCTCTGGAATCTCGGCTTAAGCTTAGATGAGCTGACAGAAATCGGCTTAGAAGTCGGCACGGATGTTCCATTTTGTCTACACGGCAATACAGCTTTAGCAACTGGTGTCGGTGAAAAAATTACCCATCTGCCGACAATGCCTCAGTGCTGGGTAGTTTTAGTTAAGCCTCGCTTCAGTGTCTCGACGCCGACAGTCTTTAAGGATTTGGTGATGGAGGATGTGCATCACCCTGATATCGAAGGTCTGATTGACGCGATTCAAACAGATGATTATCAAGGGATGATTCAAAAGATGGGCAATTCTTTAGAAGCCGTAACCATCAACCGCCATCCAGTGATTCAACAAATCAAAGAGCGCATGCTAAAATACGGTGCAGATGTTTCCTTGATGACCGGCAGCGGGCCAACGGTGTTTGGTCTGTGCGACAAATACTCGCGAGCCCAACGAGTATACAATGCTTTAAAAGGTTTTTGCGATGAAGTCTATCTCGTGCGAACCCTCAAAAATGAATAGGAATTCATGAGTTTTCCGATTTATCTTGAAATTTTCGAGGTAAATCGGAAATTTTTCGTTTTATATTGACGAATAACTTTTTCTTTGCTAAGTTAGACATTGTCCTAAATCGGAAATTTTTCGATTTGCAAATTTAAACGCAAATTTATCGATAGAAATGAAAAGAGGCAGAAGAGATGAAAAAATTAATTACGTTTACTAGTATCGTTGGCTTGGGTTTGTTTTTGGCGGCCTGTGGTAGTGACAATAGCACCACTAGCAGTTCAAGCTCAGCAGCGGTTGAATCAGAGAGTGACATCACAATTGTCACGACTTTTTATCCTATGTATGAATTTACCAAACAAGTGGTGGGCGATAGCGCAGAGGTTGAGCTGATGATTCCTGCTGGTACGGAACCCCACGATTACGAGCCAAGCGCTAAGGACATCGCCAATATCGTCGATGCCGATGCATTTGTTTACAACAGCGACGAGTTTGAAACTTGGGTCAGCAATATTTCCGAAAATATTGATACTCAACAGACAGCGGTCATTCAAGCCGCTGACGGAATTGAATTGATGGAGGGCGCTGAAGAGGAGGAGCATGACCACGACCATGAGACAGAAGAATCCCATGAAGAAGAACACAGTCATGAGTTAGACCCTCATGTTTGGTTAAGTCCGGTGCTGGCGGCCCAAGAAGTCGAAAATATTCAAGCGGCTTTAAGTGAAAAATATCCTGAATTAGCAGATACCTTTGCGGAAAATGCGGAAAATTATATTGCTGAATTGAATGCTTTAGATGAAGAATATACGACAGCTTTAGCAGATGCGACAGAAAGAACCTTTGTGACGCAACATGCGGCCTTTGGCTATTTAGCCCGTCAATATGATTTAACGCAGGTGGCGATTTCCGGCATTTCTCCAGATGAAGAACCAAGTGCTAGCCGCTTAGCTGAGCTGAAGGATTATGTTGATGAAAATGGCATTCAATATATTTATTTTGAAGAAAATGCTTCTTCAACAGTAGCGGAAACCTTAGCCAGTGAAGCCAATGTCGAAACGTTGGTCTTGAACCCGTTAGAAAGCCTGACCACCGAACAACTGGATAATGGCGAAGATTATATTTCCGTAATGCAGGAAAACCTTAGCGCTTTACAAAAAACGATTCAATAAAGTATCATCAACTAGTCCCGCTGTGCTTTTTCTTTTGAGAGGCACAGCTATTAGTTTGTTATAAAAGTTTACCCAGAAACAAGGAGTGGTGAGATGCACTACATACAAGTCAAGGATTTGACCTTTTATTATGACGATGAGCCAGTGCTAGAAGATGTTTCCTATGAAGTCAATCCCGGCGAGTTTGTCATTTTAACCGGAGAAAATGGGGCGGCAAAATCAACATTGATTAAAGCGACTTTGGGCTTATTAAAGCCGACCAAAGGCGAGGTGTTGATTGCCGATAAAAATGCAGACGGCAATCAGATCAGCATCGGTTATATTCCTCAACAGGTGGCTTCGTTTAACGCCGGTTTTCCCAGCACCGTTCTAGAACTCGTGCGGTCTGGCCGCTACTCTAGAGGCCGCTGGTTCAAGCGGCTAACCCAAAAAGATCATCAGCATGTGCAGCGGGCTTTAGAATCGGTGGACATGTGGAATATGCGCAATAAAAAAATCGGCGAATTATCCGGTGGCCAAAAACAACGCATCAGCTTGGCTCGAATTTTTGCGACGGATCCCGATTTATTTATTTTAGATGAACCGACCACCGGGATGGATGAACAATCCCGCAAAGAGTTTTATCGTTTGCTAAGACATAACGCCCATGTGCACAACAAGGGCATTTTAATGATTACCCATGACCATGAAGATATTAAAGAATATGCTGACCGGCAAATCCGTTTGGTCAGAAAGGAGGACTCACAATGGCGCTGCTTTCATATGAATTCATGAGACGGGCTTTGATTGCCGCAATTTTTATTGCCGGCATCGCTCCTATGCTCGGAGTCTTTCTAGTTATTCGCCGCCAGTCCTTAATGGCGGACACCTTGTCCCATGTCTCTTTAGCCGGTGTCGCTTTAGGCTTCTTTTTAAATTTAAACCCTGATTTGACGACTTTATTTGTCGTTGTGGTGGCTGCTGTCATTTTAGAATATTTGCGGGGCCTTTACCGCTCGTATTCAGAAATTTCGATTGCCATTTTGATGGCGGGGGGCTTGGCTTTAGCGCTGGTGCTAATGAGTATTGACGGTGGCAGCAGCTCCACCAGTATTCAGTCTTATTTATTTGGTTCGATTGTGACAATCACTTGGCAGCAGGTGATTGTGCTAGGTGTCTTATTTGCGATAATCGGCGTGTTATTCTTTCTATTTAAACGGCCGATGTACGTGTTGACCTTTGACGAGGACACGGCCCATGTTGATGGCCTACCGACACGTTTGATGTCGATGTTTTTCAATGTGGTTACAGGGGTTGCCATTGCGGTGATGATTCCGATTGCTGGTGCTTTGCTGATTTCGGCAATTATGGTCTTGCCGGCATCTGTCGGCATGCGAGTCGGCAAAAGTTTCAATACAGTCATTTTAGTCAGTGTGATTGTCGGTTTTATCGGCATGCTCGGCGGTTTGTTTGGCTCCTTTTATCTGGACACACCACCAGGAGCTACGATTACGCTGGTCTTTATCGCGATTTTCTTAGTCGTAAATTTATTTTTACGCTTAGTGGTGCTAAATTATCGTAAACGCAATTTGGAAAAATAAATAGCGCAGATTTTTAGCGACTACTTGGAAAACAAAAAAAAACCGAACTAGCGGAAAACTTCTAGGCTGAGTGCTCTCAGTTTTAGAAATTTTTCATCGCTAGTTCGGTTTTTTATTTTAAGTCAGCTGATTTTAAGCCATCCAGCTGTCGACTGTTTCACGGTTGTCAGCAATCCAGCTTTTGGCAGCATCTGACGGGCTTGCGCCATCGTTAATGGCACTCATAACAGTTTCCATATCCTCCACAGTCCAGTGGAAGTTATCCAAGACAGTGTAAGCTTCCGGCATATCATCGGCTAAGCCAAGACGGACCATTGTATTAATGCTTTCATCGTCCCCCATCGTGCCTTCAGGATCTTCCAAATATTTTAAGTCGTATTCAGCAAACATCCAATGCGGCGACCAGCCAGTAATCACAATCGGCTCTTGATTGGCAATCGCTTGACCTAAGGCGACAGTCATCGCACCGGTTGAAGCAGTTTCCATACTCCAGTCAGCTAAATTGCTGTAGGCAGCCAAGGTATTTTCAGCAGCACTGACGACACCGGCTCCAGGTTCAATCCCGGTGATGCTCTTATTAGCTTGGTCAGTTAAATCGGCAATCGAATTTACATCCATGTAGCTAGGGACCACTAAACCAATTTTGGCGCCGGCTAAATTTTCGCCTAAGTCGTCAATCTGGTCTTTGTAGCGTTCATAATGAGCTGCATGGGTGTTGGGCAGCCAGGCAGCGACCATCGCATCCGCTTCACCACTGGCAATTGATTCCCACATGATAGCATTATCTAAAGGCGTTAGATTTACGGTGTAACCCATTTCCGTTAATACTTCGGCGACGACATTAGTTGAAGCGACCTCAGTATCCCATTGGACATAGGCTAAATCGATGGTGCCACGGCTTTCGGTGTTTTGGGCTTGATAGGTTAAACCACCAATACCCGCAACTAACACGACAACAGCGGTAGCTAAAATGCCAACTTTTTGTTTCTTGCTAAGTTTTTTCCGTTGAGCCTGTTGAGCTTTCGGACGATTCATTTTTTGGGTGAAACGGTCAATGATAATTGCTAAGATAACCAAAGCCAGACCATTGACAAAGCCGTTACCGATTTGGGCTCTTTGGAGAGCCGACAAGACACCACGACCTAAACCAGGAGCACCAATCATCGAAGCAATCACGACCATCGATAAGGCTAGCATTGTCGTTTGATTAATGCCGGCTAAAATAGTACTTTTAGCTAAAGGCAATTCTAATTTAAATAATTTTTGCCAGCCGGTTCCACCAAAGGAATCAGAGGCTTCGACTAAATCACGGGGGATTTGGCGAATCCCCAAATTAGTAAAACGAACTGTCGGCGGCAAAGCAAAAATAACTGAGGCAAAGACTCCCGGCACCATCCCGATTCCAAAGAAGGCGACTGCGGGAATTAGATAGACAAAGCCCGGCATGGTTTGCATAAAGTCTAAGACAGGCGTGATAATATTTTTGGCGATTTCACTTTTCGCCATTAAAATTCCTAGCGGCACACCAATGATAACGGAAATAACACTGGCTAAGATGACCAAGGTCAAGGTATTCATCAAATCAGACCAGAGGCCTTGATTGTAAATAAAGAGCAGGCCAATTAAAGTAAAACCGGTTAGGCCCCATTTTTTATCGGAAATAAAGAAGGCTACGACGGTAATCAATAAAATAAAGAGCAATGGTGGCACGAGTAATAATAAATTCGTCATGCCCTCCATGATAAAGGCGCCGGTATCTTGTAAAATAGAAAATAATCCAGCAAAAGTGGTGGTCACCCAATCGGAAAACCCTTCGACCCAATCAGCCACCGGCAAACTTTGTTGTAAAAAATTATTCATGAGTTAGTACCTCGCTTTTTTCCATCATTTCTGTCTGCTCCTGTTGGAGAGCTTCTTCTGTCAGCATGTCTTCGTCTTGCGAATCAGCCAAGGCTTCTATAACACTACCGCGAATCACAACACCAATCAGACGCTCATCATCCACCACTGCTAAAGGCGTCGGTGAATCAAAAATGATATTAAAAATATCCGTGACTAACATATCTTTAGGAATTTTTTGGACGTTTTTGTCAATAACGTCCTTCAAAGTCAGATTCTTTTTGCGGGCTTCTGACGCACTCTCGGCTGTCAGACTACCCTTTAACTTCCGCTTGCGGTCAACAGCTAGCAGCATGCTGACTTCTTCTTTACGCATCCGGTTTAAAGCAACGTTCGGTCCATCAACTTCAATGTTGGTGGTCAAAGCCGGCACCATAATATTTTGTGCCGTTAAGACCTTCGAGCGGTCAACATCTTCAACGAAATCACGAACATATTGGTTGGCAGGATTGGTTAAGAAATCTTCGCCAGTCCCAATCTGAATAATTTCGCCATCCTTCATCAAGGCGATACGATCACCGATTCGCAAAGCTTCGTTCAAATCATGGGTGATAAAAATAATCGTTTTTTGGACATTGGCCTGTAAGTCCAATAATTCATCTTGCATTTCCCGCCGAATCAATGGGTCTAAAGCAGAGAAGGCTTCATCCATTAATAAAATTTCCGGATTATTTGCCAGCGCCCGAGCCAAACCGACCCGTTGTTGCATCCCACCGGAAAGCTGATTGGGATATTGGTCTTTAAAGGATAATAGGCCAGAATTATCCAAAGCTTTTTCAGCTTTTTCCCGTCGCTCTTCCAAAGGCACGCCACGAACTTCCAAGCCGTATTCGGTATTTTCTAAAATTGTCCGATTCGGAAACAGGGCGAAATTTTGAAAAACCATATTAATTTTATGGCGGCGGACTTCCCGCAATTCTTGTTTATTCATTTGGGCAATTTCGTCTCCGTCAATGTAAATTTCACCGGCGGTTGGATCAATCAAACGATTGAGCAAGCGAATCAAAGTCGACTTTCCGCTTCCGGAAAGACCCATAATCACAAAAATTTCCCCTTCGTTGACTTCGAAGCTGGCGTCATAAACACCGACTGTGGCGCCGGTTTTTTCTAAAATTTCTGTTTTGCTTTTATTTTCTTTCATCATGGTTAAGGCTTGTTGCTGCCGTTTCCCAAAAATTTTGGTTAAATGTTCAACCCGTACTTTCTTCAAAAAATTTCCTCCTAACAAAAAGTGACCACACTAGATTAACATCGTGTGGTCACTTTTGTCAAAAGCAAAGTATCATGATTCTTTTCAGAAAATGAATAGTTTTATTTAATAAAGTGTGTTATATCAACGCTTCTTCTTAGTTAATTATTTGGGTAAAAAAAGTTTTGCATCCGCTGCAAACCGAGCTCACTGCCGACAAAAAGCAACGTGTCATCTTGATTTAATTTAGCATAAGGTCCCGGTGACAAAAGGAGTTCGGTGCTACTTTGAATGGCCACGATAGTCACGCCGGTTTCATGCCAAATATTTAAATCTTGGATGGTTTCCCCCAAGTGTAGCGCCTGTGCATTTAAGGTTAACTCATAAGGCACAAAAGGAGTAAAGTTATGCACTTGCTTCATCTGTGAAACCAGTTGATTCATCAGCTCAGTCACGTTATCCAATTCAGTTTTTTGTTTGGCGACACTGGTCAGAATTTCATTTTTTATTTCTTGAATGGATTGCACATCTTGGTATTGTTCATAGTAGAGCTGGGCCTTCTCTCGGGAAATTACATAGGCGCCGCTGCCGTGACGCATCTCCATAATTCCAAGGTCCACCAAGACACTGATGGCTTTGCGGGCGGTTTCTGGTGAGACATTAAAATTAGTAGCAATCGTTGAACGGGCTTGGATTTTTTCGCCGACTTGGTAGGTTTTTTTGGCAATCCGTTCGGCAATGGCAACAGAGATTTGTTGGTATCGGGGCAGGGTGATTTTTTTCTTGGGCTGGTCCATCATTCAATAAAACTCCTTTAAATAAAAATTTAGATGGTCATTTTTTTGCATTATAACATATCGCTTCTAAGCAACAGGAGAAAACTGTTCAGACTGAGATAAATCAGTTGAGTTTTGGAGAATTTTTTAGAAAATTGCGCCGGAAGCAGTCGTTTTTCATTATACTAAATGCAACAAAGTCAGATTTTCTGCAACAAACCAAAAAAGACAAGAGTTTAGCGGGAGCCCGTGCTAAATTAGTAACAGAAGGAGGCAGGCAATGAAAATAAAATGGTTTTGGGATCAAGAGTATGCAACAAACGAAATTGGGATTCAGCTACATCCTGTCAATCAGAGCTTGGCAGCGGAACTGACCAAGGCAATTCATCAAGAACAACAACTAGAAGTGATTCAACCGGCGAATGAACGCCGGCAAAACATTTCTTTAAGCCAGGTCCTAATGATTGAAGCAATGGATCAGCTTTCAAAGGTTTACACAACAGACGATCAGGTGTTTTATCTCAAAGGACGTCTTAAGGAATTTGAATATTTACAGGCAGCAGGGATTTTTCGAATTAATAATTCAGTGATTTTAAATTTGGCAGAGGTAGCAAGCTTCAAAAACGGCCAGTATGCCCGCTTAGAAGTTCAACTAAAAAATGGCCAGACCCTCACCGTCAGCCGACATTATGCAAAGCAAATTAAAGAAGCCAGTGCTGCTTTTAGCAGCCGGTAAAAAAATTAAGGAGTGTTCATTATGAAGGAATTAAAAAATCAGTTTATGCAGGGTGCCTTTTTAACAATTGTTTGGTTAACAGCTTTAATGAGTTTGGGGTTTGGAAATGTAAATCTGAACCTGTTCTATTTTTGGCATATTATCGGGATTGCCGTTATCGCCGGTGGCGTATTCGGAGTGGCGTATCCTTACTTGTGGAATTATGGGACATGGTCGGCGCCAATTAACATTTTAGTGATGACCCTCCTGAACTTTTTGGCCGGTTTTATAGCTGTCTATCTATTTTCAGTCGAAATGTTCCAACTAATTTTACCCTTCTGGTGGGCAATCTTATCATTGAACTTGATTTTGCACGTGATTGTATTTTATTTTTATCGCAATCAACAAAACAAAAAAATGGCTGCTGAATTAAATCAATTAGGCAAATAAGGCAGTTTATAGCTAAAATCGCAGTCGGCAATTTATTCGGTTGTAAATTATTATCAGGCCGTTTGATTAATTGCAATAATGCAATAAGCAGTCATCTGTCGGTGGCGCCTTTAAAAATAGCGCCGCACCCGCAACTGATATTCTTGGTAGCTTTGACCGAATTGTTCAAAGCACCAACGCTCTTCAGCGCGGATAATCCAGTGGGCAGCTAATTGGAATAGTACCAGAATTACTAAGAGGGGCAATGAGCGCGTCAAGAAGACAATCGAAAGAAAAAATAAAAAATAAGCGACATACATAGGATTTCTAGAAAAGCGATAAAAGCCGGCTGTATTCAAGCCGTTCGCCGACGGCTTGGCAAAAGCATAACTTGCCAATAGACACAATAGATTGCTGAGTAGATATAGCGCAGCTCCTACGACAAAAAGCCAATCGTTTGTGATGGTGACGCTGAGAAAAATCGGATAAAAAATCAGTAGCAGCGTAGACAGCTGATACAAAAGATACGCTGTTTTTTCAAAGCCCACCAACGGGCAAAATGAGCTGCTCGCTGCAGGGCGTTTTTTGCAAAACGCCCCATCAGAAAAAAGCGAATGATTAAAAATGGAATCAGTAGTAAAAAAGCGTTCATCGGCGGGCTCCTTAACGGGTTTTCTTTTAAAATTAGCAAAAGCTCAGCAAAAAGTCTATCGAATATTGCTGTCAGCTATCTGTTGACGGCGATTTTTTATTAGATAGACGAAAGATTTTCCGTGAATTAAACAAATCGACCGTTAATAGACGAACTATTTTTCGTAAATCCAGAAAAACACTCGATATTTTTCCGCTAAACCCTTATAATAGAAAAGATTACAAGGGAGGAGCCAGATTTTGAAAACACGGCGTAGTGAACGTTTAATCGATATGACGAATTATTTACTGAATCATCCCCATGATTTGGTATCTTTGAGCTTTTTTTCAAAGCGATATGAATCGGCTAAATCATCCATCAGTGAAGATCTAGCAATTATCAAAAAAACTTTTAAGGAGCGGGGCACCGGGATTTTAGAAACAGTTCCGGGAGCCGCTGGCGGAGTCTATTTCATCCCGTCAATTAGTGAAACAGAGGCCCGGGAATACATCACCCAATTGGCCAATCGCCTATCGGAACAAGATCGCTTGTTGCCTGGGGGCTATGTTTATTTATCCGACCTGTTAGGAGAACCGGAATTATTGCGGCAGGTGGGCCGCATCATTGCCACTAAATATTTAGGTCAAGAAATCGATGCGGTGATGACGGTAGCGACTAAAGGTGTGCCGATTGCCCAAGCAGTTTCTACTTATTTAAATGTGCCTTTTGTAATTGTCAGACGAGATTCTAAAATTACCGAAGGCTCAACCGTCAGCGTCAATTACGTTTCCGGCTCATCCGAGCGCATTGAGAAGATGGAATTATCCAAGCGCAGTCTGAAGCGGGGCTCGCGGGTTTTAGTCGTCGATGATTTCATGAAGGGCGGCGGCACCGTCAACGGGATGAAGAGCTTGATTGAAGAATTTGAAGCGACCCTCGTCGGCATCACCGTTTTTGCAGAAACGAAGTTCAACGGTCCACGGGCAGTCACCGACTATACTTCCTTATTATTTGTCGAAGATGTCGATACGACAACGAAAAATATCTCCGTAGTGCCTGGAAATTATTTTATTGAATAAAATAGTCTCTCTGCTGTTAAATCTAGGCAAGAGATATCTGATACTCAAACTATTTATAGGAAAGCATCAGTTTGCTGCTGGTTGTTTACCTTTAGGTAGTTTGAGTTTTTTTGGAATCAATGACGAGCCAATGAAAAAAACTGACAGTTATAATTGAAAAAAATAATTAAATTATGACATAGAGAAAGAAAATAAAAATAGCAGCCAACTTTTCTTTCATAAAAATCACTAACAGCTTTAATTTGGGCTAAAATATCGAAAAAAATTATAATTAATGAAATCTGCTATTGATAGTAGAAGCGTTAACATGGTACGATAATACATATGACATAATTTAAATAATCATTTTTTGTTGAGGTTATAAAGGAAAAAAAGGGGGAGAAAAATGTCTAAGAATAGAGGGATTTTTCTATTTTCAACACTTGCTTGTTTAGGGTTGATTGTTGGTGGCGCCGTTGTGGGTAGCCAGGTGAGTGGTGTTGAAGCAGCCAGATCTGCTCGGACGTCCACTAGTACAACTTCCGAAACAACAAGTACCACGGAAAGTACAACAATTAGTTCAACTGCTACAAGTGAATCCAGCGAAGAAGCGCAAATTTATTCTGAAGGGATGACCTTAAGAGGGCTTGAAACGGTTCGCGTCGGCGATACCGGCAAATTTACGATTGATTTTGATTTGGGTGAAACGGAATTTGACGGTAGCTATGTCTTTGAAGACGAAGCTGGTTTATTAGAGATTGACTCTGATGGCATTTGGACTGCCATCGCTGCCGGACAAACAGAAATTTCATACGGCTATCTGCCTAATGAAAGCATGGCGAGTGCATTAGCGGATGTTAAGACTGCGGGTCAAGCACCGGCTACTCTGCCAATCGAAGTAGTGGAAAAAGAAGCTGTGCTTTTTGATGGCATGACCATGACCAATGAAGTAAGTGATATTACCGTTGGCGACACCGGCAAATTTGACATCAGTTTTGAAGATGAAGGTGTCTTTAATGATGGTAGTTATTATTTCAGCTATGATCCAGCATTAATCACTGTTGCGGAAGACGGAACTTGGGAGGCGTTAGCAAAAGGAGCCGCCAAAGTCTCGTACGGCTATATTCCGCAAGAGATAGAAGCGACTACTGATTCTAGTGAAGAAGCAACCACTAATTCTTCTGTTGAAGAGGCAACGCAAAGAACGGCTGAAATTGCTCCACAATCTGCCGAAGAAGAACAAGAAGAGCCTTCTTTGGAATTAAATATTCGGGCAGCAATTGATCAAAATGCGGTCTATAGTTATGGTATGACAATTGATACACCAACTGGTGATGTGGTTGTTGGCCAAACCGGTCAATTTAATCCGCAAGTCAGCTTGCTGCAAGAAGGTAACAATAATCAAGAAGTTACCTTTGCTGGTACCTTTGTTTGGGATTACGATGAAACAGCCTTAACGATTGATGAAGATGGCAATTGGACGGCTTTAAAAGCCGGTAATTTCCAAATCAATTACGGCTACATTCCAACTGAGGCAACACTGGCAAGCATGCAGACTTATTTCGGTGAAGAAAATATGCCGGCCACGGGAACTTTGGGGTATTTGATGCGAGTTGGAGATGGCAATACAGATATTCAGGAGATTTATTCTGAAGGTTTAACGATGACGATGCCTGACGTGTTTGATGCAGCTAATCCAGTTGTCGAAGTTGGAGATAAAGGTACGTTCAAATTTGATTTTAGTATGCCTGATGTTGAATTCAGTGGAAACTACCATTTTCTATATGATCATGAGATGATTGAGATTGATGCCAATGGTAATTGGACCGCGAAAAAATCCGGTCAGATTATTGTCGAGTATGGTTATATTCCAGATTCCAAGATGCTAGCAGCTATGAATGGTGAAACGAGTGGATCGTCATCAACTAATGAATCTTCAACTACTGAGACGACTACCACTGACTCATCGTCAACTAGTACATCTACTAGCGAAACGTCAACGAGTGGAACTTCGAGTTCAACAAGCAGTACAAGTACAGATACTACTTCATCAACCGAAAGTTCAACAACAGAATCATCTACTACTGATACTTCAAGTAGCACGACACCAACGGCTACTCGTACTGTAACAAATAATGCGAGAACAAGCGTGCCAACAGGAATAAAAACTTTGACGATGACTTCTCTAGAAAAGCTTGATGTTGCTGATGGTTGGACCATAACAAAAGGTATGACACTAACAGCACCTGAGTTGGTAACAGTTGGTGATACTGGCACCTTTACTATGGCGGTTGATTTTACCGGTGAAGGCGATGTCGCCTTTGATGGAACTTATATTTTAGGTTATGATACCACCTACCTGAATGTTTCAGATAGTGGGACTTGGACTGCTCTGCAAGCAGGAACCGTCAATATCAGCTATGCTTATCAGCCGAGTGAAAAAATGACTTCAGACTTGAATAAGTTTTATGTTGGGAATCTTCCAACTCTTACATCTGAGCAACCATTTGTCACCATGACGATTGCTGCTGCCACTGGCAAAACGCCAGACGACACCGGCAAATTACCGCAAACAGGCGAAGAAAACAATGACGCTATATATATTGCTTTTGGGATTGCAATAACTTTACTGGCACTAGCTGTCTGGAAAAAAGAAAAAAATTTTAACATGAAATAAGAATTGTAAATAGGCAATTGCTCGCCAGAGTGATTGCCTATTTTTTTGTGCAAGCTGCGTTTAACTGGGGCTTCTAAAACTAATTTTCCAATGGAATTTAGCACTACCAATTTAACAATAAAAGAATCGTTTGATTACTAGACTATTCAAACAACATTTTTTTCAACTCTTATTCCTTTTAAATAGAAGCAATTTACACAACTTCATCCGCTTTTTGCAAGCCAAGGCCCGCAGATTCATGTATAATAATAGCAGCAAACTAAAAAGCAGGAGTGAATATTTTGGAAAATCGTTACGCAATTATTTTGGCAGCGGGAAAAGGTACCCGCATGAAATCAAAGCTATATAAAGTTTTACACCCGGTGGCAGGCAAACCGATGGTGGAACACATTATCAATCGTGTGATTGAAACTAAGCCGACTGAAATTGTGACTATTGTCGGTCACGGTGCAGAAATGGTTCAAGAGCAATTAGGCGAGCGTAGTCAATATGCTTTACAGGCGGAGCAATTAGGTACAGGTCATGCTGTGATGCAGGCTGCCCAATTTTTAGAGGGCAAGCAAGGTACAACTTTGGTAATTAGTGGCGACACGCCGTTACTGACGGCTGAAACTTTGGATCATCTAATCGAATATCATCAAGGGAAGCAAGCCAGTGCGACGATTTTGACCGCTGATGCTGAGGACCCGACTGGCTATGGTAGAATCATTCGAGACCATGTTGGCATTGTCGACCGGATTGTGGAACAAAAGGATGCGACTGACGAAGAGGCTCGAGTGACCGAAATCAATACGGGGACTTATTGTTTTGATAATGAAAAGCTCTTTAAAGCGCTGAAAAAAATTGGCACCGACAATGCGCAAGGTGAATATTATTTAACCGACATTATTGAGATTTTAAAAGCCGATGGCGAAATTGTTGCGGCTTATCAAACAAAGGATTTTGAGGAATCCTTAGGAGTTAATGACCGGATGGCACTGGCGGAAGCCAATCGCTTGATGCGGGCTCGCATTAATCGCCAGCACATGGTTAACGGGGTGAGTTTTATTGACCCTGATTCAACCTATGTGGACGCCGATATTGAAATTGGCTCAGATACAGTGATTGAAGCCGGCGTTCAGCTACAAGGCACTACGAAAATCGGCGAAGATTGTTTAATCGGCGCCCATTCACGAATTGTTGACAGCCAAATTGGTGATGGCGTAAAGGTTTATGCCTCCGTGATTGAAGAAAGTATTGTGAAAAACGCAGCGGATATTGGCCCTTATGCTCATCTTCGGCCGCAGGCGGAAATTGGCGAACGGGTGCACATTGGCAACTTTGTTGAAGTCAAGAAGGCAACGATTGGCGCAGATACTAAAGTTGGCCATCTGACTTATGTAGGGGATGCCATCTTAGGAAAAGATATCAATGTCGGCTGTGGTGTCGTTTTTGTCAATTACGATGGAAAAAATAAACATCAAACTATCGTCGGTGACAACAGCTTTATCGGTTCAGCCTCGAATCTAATTGCACCATTAACAATTGGTGAACATGCGATTACGGCTGCCGGTTCAACGATTACCGATGATGTACCAGCAAATGGTATGGGAATTGGTCGTGCCCGCCAAGTTAATAAAGAAAATTTTGCTAAAAAGTTCCCCTATTTAAATGATTCGCTAAAAGATTAAGAAGCCCTTGATTTCTTGTAGGAAAATGACTACTATGTATGGTGTATGAAAAAATGCCCTTGTAAAATAGAAAGTGGAGGTAACCATGTCGAAACATTATTTTGACCCACGGTTGAAAATTTTTGCACTAAACTCTAACAAACCCCTAGCTGAAAAAATCGCAGCAGCAGTTGGAGTCGAACTAGGAAGATCATCAGTCACTCAATTTAGTGATGGTGAAATTCAAGTCAACATTGAAGAAAGTATTCGTGGCTCCCACGTCTACATCGTTCAATCTACTAGCAGTCCAGTCAACGACAATTTGATGGAACTTTTGATTATGATTGATGCTTTAAAACGTGCCAGTGCAAAAACAATTAACGTGGTCATGCCTTATTATGGCTATGCTCGACAAGACCGCAAAGCGCGGGCCCGTGAACCAATTACCGCTAAATTAGTGGCGAACATGATTGAAAAAGCCGGCGCTAACCGCATGCTGACTTTAGATTTACACGCATCACAAATTCAAGGTTTCTTTGATATTCCTGTGGATCACTTGATGGGTGCTCCATTGATTGCCAACTATTTCATGGAAAAAGGTATCGGTGGCGATGAAGTGGTTGTTGTATCTCCAGACCACGGCGGCGTAACCCGTGCCCGTAAACTAGCAGAATACTTGAAGTCACCAATCGCAATCATCGACAAACGTCGTCCGAAAGCAAACGTCGCTGAAGTCATGAACATTATCGGAAATGTTGACGGTAAAATTTGTGTCATCATTGATGATATGATTGATACTGCTGGCACAATTACCTTAGCTGCCAATGCTTTAAAAGAAGCTGGCGCTAAAATGGTTTATGCTTCTTGTACGCATCCCGTTCTTTCTGGTCCTGCCATCGAACGGATTCAAGACTCCGCTATTGAACGTTTAGTTGTGACAGATTCAATCAATTTACCTGCTGACCGCAAAATAGACAAAATCGATGAAATCAGCGTGGGCGAATTAATGGCCGATGCCATCAAACGCATCCACGAAAACAAACCAGTCAGCCCACTTTTTGAAACAAAAAAATAAGCTGAAACATAAAAAGCCCCAAAGGTCGAACCAGCTGGTTGACCTTTGAGGTTGTTTTTTTGTCTTTGAACAAGGTGTAAAAAGAAAAGTACAATTTTGATTGTAGGAAAGGCTAAGGTAACGAGTTTGCGTTGATTCATTGCAAAAGAAAACTCACTTCAATTTATCAATCCGCATAAAAATACTGTTGCAAGCTCTGTTTTTTATCTGCATGGATTAGCTGGTAAGGGTCGTTGATGGTAATTCCTTTTTGTTTAAAAAAGTTCATTAAGCTGTTCAAATGTTTATAAGAATTTTTGCTGAGGGTGTAATCTAGGCGCAAATCCAAAATAATCTTTTCACCAGAGTTTAACAGCAGCTGCAAATAAAATGGTTCTTGAAAGCTTTTAAACAAGTAGGCGACAAAACCATAATAGAGAGTCTGCTCAGGTTGGAGTGGTCGTTTTTGATAACAGATAGTGACTGCCTGAATTTCAGCTAAGGCAAGCTTTTTTTCTAGTTTTGCCTCTTTTGAAAAGAGGATTGCTAAAATGTGCCGGCAATTTTCCGGGAAACTGTTTGCTTGGAGATAAGTAATGGACTGCTTGTCCAACTGCCAATAATTATAATGTTGATTAAAAGTTGGTGGGTAGCATAAAAATAGAACAAAGCTGAAGATTATCAGGAAGACTAGTAAAGCTAGACCTAAGTTCTCACTCGTCGTTAAAGCAAAAACGGCGGCCAGCAATCCCCAGATAATTGGTCCGATGAGAATTCGTTTACTACCTTTTCTACCGACAAAAAAGGGGAGTTCTAAATAGGGCAAGCCCGTCAATAATTCATCTATCGAGATTTCAAAAAGCTGGCTCAAACGAATGATATTTTCAATCGTAGGGGTTGCTTCGCCGGTTTCCCATTTGGAGATGGATTGACGGGAGATGTTTAATTTTTGGGCTAAATCATTTTGCGTTAAGTGTCTTTTTTTTCTTTGTTCAGTTAGATTCATCAAATAACCCCCAGACTAAGTTGCTGTTTATAAAAAGTATACCCATGAAAGACTAGGATTTAAAGGCTTTTAATCCAATGCAACTAGGAAGTGCGCTACTTATTCTTATAATTTTAAAAAGGACCCCAAAGCCGAGTTGCCGGCTCTGAGGTCCTTTAGCTATTTTTCTGGATTAAGCTTCGCCGTTTGTTTCGGCAGCTAATTTCGCTTGTTCCTCTTTAACTAATTTCGCATCGTAAGTTTTAGCGAATGGGAAGTAGATTAAAAAGGCAACAATCGCACAGATGAAAGCAACCACTGCCGCTTTCCAATCACCACCACTACCGATAAAGGCACCGATACCAACTGGTGAAGGCCAAGGCATTTGAGCAATCATCGGTTTGATGAATTCAAATTGAATGGCAAAATAAGCGATAGAAGCCGAAGCCATTGGTGCTAAGAAGAAGGGAATTGCTAAATATGGATTGTAAATCATCGGCACCCCAAAGATTAATGGTTCATTGATATTAAAGAGTACCGGTACAATTGCTGCCCGTCCTAATACGCGCAACTGCTGAGATTTAGCTAAATACACTAAGAACAGAGCAAAGCCTAAAGTTGCTCCAGAACCACCGACTGTTACGTAGGCGTTGTTAAACTCACCTGCCAATGGAATATGGGCACCGGCAGCATTTTCAGCTAAGTTTGCTAAAGTAATTGGCGTCAACAAGGAGAAGATGATATTCGCACCGTGAATCCCGACTAACCATAAAGCATGAACTAAGAAATAAATCACCATCAAGCCTAACCAGCTATTGGTCAAGTTGGTTACGAAGCCAAAAGGAATCGAAACGACTTGGAAAATATCGGTTCCTAAGGCAATCATGATACCGTTAAAAATAATCACAACAAAAGCAATCACGAAGGTTGGAATCAAGGCAGTGAAGGCCCGAGAAACGCCAGCCGGTACAACCTCTGGCATTTTGATGACCCAATTTTTCGCAACACAGAGGCGATACAATTGAACAGCGACAATCGCCATAATAATCCCCGTGAAAATTCCTGAGGTCCCTAAGCGGGCAACACCGTCACCACCGATTGCCCAGCCATTGATGATGCTGTCTTCTGTAGAATTAATTTTTGTGAAAATCCCGTCTGTGATAACAAATTGTGGGATTGTCATAAAGAAGGCAAACATTGACAAGAGAGCGCCATTGATAGGGTTAATTTCTAGGCCGTCATCAGCAGCAATAATTTTAGTGTACTCGTAGCCTAAAACTAAACAGAAATACAGAGCTAAAATCCCCATAGTGGTGATATTGGCTAACATGTAAAGTTCACTGAATTTGAAAAGAGTGGCATTGTAGATGCCTTCTAGCGCTGGAAAAGCCTGTGGCAGCACATTTAATACTAAAAACATTGAGCCGACAATTGTAAAGGGAATTGTCGCCATCCCGGCTCCCATAATTGCTCGCACTAATTTAAACTGGGAAAATTTCCCTAGTGGCCCCATCAATTTTGTTTCAAAGAAATTAAAAATCTTGTTATTAGAATTTTCCATTATTCTTCCCCGCTTTCTTTAATTCATCTCTTTTAATTCTTGTAAATAGTGGTAATGAGTGTCCCGCTGGTGTTGAATTTTTTGAATCCGCCGAATACAGCTCAAAGACAAGGCTAGCCCAATCAACAGAACTGCAATGATAAAGCCTTTAGCGGCCACTGAATTTGTTAAAAAGATAAAAGCTTGTTGGTAGCCAACACCGGTCAAGGTAATTAAAATTAAAACTAAGTTGACGGCGGTTTGACTGTAATGAAAGAGTAAATTGAACTTTAATTCTGACGTGATGTTTTCAGTTTTATCTCCATACAATCTGACATGCTCGTAGATAGTTGGAATGGTCAAAAGCAATAAGACAATAGGTAAGAAACTAAAGACACTTCCGCTAGCAAGTAAGAAAACGCCCCAATAGAGATTGGCAAAAAATAAAATTGCGAGAAAATAACGGAGCATTAAAAAGCGATTGTAGCGGAAATTACGAGCAGCAGTTGCTTTTCGCTGGCTGTTGTGGGTAGATTTACGCAACGGTTTCCCCTCCTTTCTGATATAAAAATAGCATTTCAAGCGCCACTTCCTTCAAGGTCATCGTCGTCATTAAATGATCTTGAGCGTGAACCATGATGATTTCCATTTCGATTTTAGTTCCGCTGGCATATTCCTGCAGCATATTGGTCTGGGCTTTATGGGCTTCAACCAAAGCATCATTTGCTTGATCTAGGCGTTCTTGAGCCTCCAAATAATGAGCGGTACGCATCAGCTGAAAACTTTCGTGAATCAAGGTACGGGCCTGACCGCTATCAAGGATGATAGCAAAGGCCACCTCTTGAATTTTTTCTGACTCCATTTAAATATCCCTCCTTTTATAAAACCCCTTGAGTAAATACTTCTTTAAATTCTTGGAAATTTTGACTGCCAACTAGAGCCTGTCGCAGCTGATCATCTTCAATAATTTTAGCCAGCAATTGGCTAATCAGTTCTAAATTGCCTTGGCCTAATTTATCAGGAGACAGCAGAAAAACCAGTTGAATGTTTTGCGCCTTTTCAGACCAAGTAATTCCTTTAGGAGCAACGGCAATCGCCACATACGAATCATCAGTGATTGCCTCAATCGGATGGGGCACCGCTAAAAATTCTGAAAAAACGACGGAGCTGTAAGTTTCCCTTAGTTCCAATTGCTTTGTTAAAGAAGCAATGACCGGTTGATTCTCCTGTTTTTGAATGCCAGCCAATAACTCCTCCAATACGTTATCCTTTGTCTGTACCTGTTCAAATCTGAAAAATAAATCCGCTTGGAAATATTTATCAATCAACGCCGTTTTCTCTAGCTGTTCATTGGGGCTTGCTGCAATGAGTTCTTGGGTGAACAGCTGCCGTTGTGATTTCGCCAGCTTTTGGTTGATATTCTCGATATCCGCCGCATCGAGAAAGACGCTGACATAGACAATCGGCACATTATAGATAACATTAGGTAAATTGATAGAGGAGATAATCAAGTCGACTTTAGCAACATCCTCTTGGCTGACTTCATAATAGCTGCAGACTTTTTCAATGATAATTTTGGAACCTAATTCGTGCTCCAAGCGACTCTTGAGCATTTGCGAACTGCCTAAGCCGGTGGCACAAACCACTAAGACATGCGTTTTTTGTGCGTTGAAAAAGCGCTCGACAGCTGCAGAAATATGGATAGTAAGATAAGACCATTCGTTTTCGGAAATCTGATAGCCTTGTAACACTGGCATTGTTGAAAAGTAGTGAATTGTTAAGTTAAGCAAGCTGCCATAGCGTTCTTTAATCTCCGGCAGCAATGGATTTTCCAATGACTTCTGATTCTCTAGCCGTAAGAGTAGTGGCGTAAAATGCATCAAGAGACCGTCCAGCAAAATATTATCCTGGCTGATTTGATAACCAGTCGCGTGTTCAATCCCTTCTATAGCTAAACTAATTTGTGCCTTGACATCAGTCTCACTGAAGGGGATTTTTTGAAAGGCCTTCTTAGAGCTCAAATCATTTTGTAGATGAAGCGCAATGTATTCGGCTTCTTCCTTGGGAATAGTGAGGGAAGCACTTTTTTCCAAACGCTGGACAATTTTCAAAGCCGTTTGGTACTCCTTTGACCCATGATTTGGCGACATCTCAGCCAACTGCTCAATTTTGAAATGATTTTGCAGCCGCTTAAGTGCCAAGGCGATATGCAACACCAAATTGTAAATGATAAAATCTGACAGTTTCAAATGAGCATCGCGACATTCATCCAAGACAATGATGACAATTTCTTCAACGCTGATACCAGTTAATAGGTTTGTATAAGTGGAGAAATTATACATATTGTCATGCCAGCGTTTCATAAAAAAGTAATTCATCATAAAGCGCCGGAAATCCTGCTCCCGCCCCACTAGATACAACCCGCGTTTTTCCTTAGATTTAAGTTGAATCGTGTAAGGTTTCAGCAATTTTTTTATCTCAACCAAGTCATTAGACAAAGTTGAATGGGAGACAAATAACTCTTCACTGAGGGAGTCCAAGGAGATTTCTTTTTCTTCAAAAAAAAGCTGACTCAAAATATAATATTGACGGTCAAGGCTTTCACTGCTGTATCGCAGCTCTGCTGTTGTCGGGAAATCAGTGACAATTCGTTTGTAAAATGCCTCGAATTCCTTCTCCTGCGTAACTAGCAGCTGATAACCAAGGCTTCTTTTTGCTTGGATTGAAGCAAGGCCTTTTTCTTCTAGCGACTGGCTGATATTGTGCAGATACTTTCGCACAGTCCGATCGGATAAAAAGAGTTGTGCTGCTAAATCTTGGCTAGTCTGGAAGGTATGTCGATTTTGATACATTAGCTTCAAAACTTGCACTTCTTTTTTGGTTAACATGCTCATCAGTCCTTAAGCGAGGTTTGATTCAACGACTGCTGCCAGTTTTTCAATTGCCATGGGAATAGGAACATAAGCCTGCGGCGGAATATTAGTGATTGGCTTATTTTTGCCGTCCGCTGCCTTTTTCAAATTGTCAAAATACATCTTGGTTTGTGGACTGACCAAATACAAATCATACTCATCTTGGGCAATTTTCGTGGCCCCTTGCGTTGCAGAAGTCGCATCCAGTTCAATCTCTTTCCCCTGTTCTTTGAAATAGTCAGTTGCTTTCTTGGCGATGACGGATGAAGACATTCCGCCGGCGCAAATAATTAGTGCTTTTTTCATAGTGTTCCTCCTTAAGATAAATGAGTAAAATATTATTAAAGCACGAGACTAAAAAAATGACTCATTAGATAGAAAAAGCATATCAGAAAGCGTTTTCTTTTAGTATGTAAAAATTTTCCGTTTCATTACGGAAGTTGTTTAGAAGGTATAAAAAGATAGAGGAAGAAGTGTTTAGCAGACCTCTCCAAAATTTTTAAATGATTTTCAAAGGAAGAATTCTACTTCTTCATAGGCGATTTGCGCTGTTCTTTATGCTAGTTTATAGTTAAATCAAGAAAGCAACGTTCTGTTGCACAGCTTAAAAGCGACTGCAATGAATTTTTGCCCGAATAGTCCTTGAAAACTTGAGTGGAGGCGGTTTAAGATGACAGTAACCATTGGTGAACAATTAAAAAAGATTCGCAGCGAACACAATTTAACCCAAGCAGAGGTTGCTGAAAAATTAAAAATCTCCCGCCAAACTCTGTCCAAATGGGAGCTGGATAAAAGCCAACCAGACTTGCACAGCCTTAAAATTTTGGCTGCATTTTATAAATTTTCAGTGGATGATTTGCTTGAGGTGGCAAAGGAGCGAAAGAGGATGCTACAACCATTAAGCGCAACGAACTTGCAGCAAAGGTTTTTGACGGCATTTAATAGAGATGCCGTTTTAACGGAGGAAAAAGAGCAATTCCTCCAACAGTTTTTTACCGATAAATTAACCGTCGAACCTGATTTTTTTGAAAATTTGTACTGGCTACAAATTGTTCAAGAAGCGATTATCCCCGGTTATTTCGGCCCATATGTACCAGTAAACAATGGGGAAGCCCAGCAATTTCTGAAACTATTTCCCGTTTACAATTATCAACTATATTGGCTGAATGAGAAAGGCATCGGTTCTTTCTCAATTATGGAATGGCTGGCTGAGGACAAATTGCATTTCTTTCCATTTACAGATATGAAATATCTTGTTTTCGGGAAAGCCTACAGCACTAAACTGGCAGCCGGCAATCCATGGGCCTATAGTTATCGAACCAAACAAGGCAATTACGATTTTGTTCCAATTAAAAACCATCAGGAGGCTGAGGATTTTCAAACGATCATGGCAAGCTTGGATTCAGGTGGGGACTATTTTAAAGTCCTAACTGAACGGCCTGTCATCAAATATATCACTTGAAAACTGCTTGTAATTGAGCAGTTTTTTTCTGTATATAATAGAAGATTTAGGATTTTGATTGGTTGCCAGAAGAGACGGAAGGGAAAAATTTTACTTAGAAGATGACAGTGAAGCAACTAACTAGTTACATGAACAGAAAAATTTTTTCGATCATAAGATAATAAAAATTAGCGGCTGCAGTTTTAATAGAACTGGGAACCTGATTAAACGTTTCAGTATTTGCAATGGGAGAGGATTTCTTCCTCAAAAGGAAATACTTTTAACTTTTTAAATAGTTATCTTAGGAACTGCTTTTATTGCAGTTTTTCGTTGCTATAATCTGAGAGGGTACACAGAATATTTAAGGATGAAAATAATTGCAATTCATTATAAATATAGAAATATAAAAAAATATTACTTTAAAATGGTCAAATATAAATTGACACTTTATTGTAAAGCTTTTAAAATTATTAGTGAATCATATCAAAAATGATATTTCTTATTTTTGATAATTAGTCATAGTCATAGATAAATAAAAATCGGTAGATGTTTGCTTTTTTTTAAAGTTTTGTAATAGCAAGGAGTAGAAAAGGTAAATTTTTAGGAGGTGTTGTGGTGGCACATATAGGGATTCTTACGAAGGATGTTTTATCAGAATCAGATTTTCAAAATAAACTTCAACTATTGGGGTATGAAGTTTTTTGCTCGAAAGTCATGTTTGAGAGTATTTTGAAGAGACGAGGACAGAAGTATTTGGATATTTTCACCATTATCATAATTAGTCAGACTATTTTTTTGGAAGAAGAAATCCAACCAATTATTGCTGCGACAAAGGCTGCAGATGCTGTTTTACTTCAGGTAACTGAGGAAAATACAGCGAAAAATACTGCTGGACATGAGGAATTTGGGGTTTTAAAAAGAATCAGAAAAACTATTTCTTTAATTGAGTTAAAAGATATCATGGCGGAAGCTGAAACAACTTTAGCTGAGCGAATCTCAAAGCAAAATATTGAGATTCGCCAAGAGAAATTTTTGGATAGCTTATCCAAAAATGAGCGGAAAGTATTTATTATTTTGTTTAATGCACAGGGCAGTTTTATTGATCGAGAACAGTTAAGTCAGCTAATTTGGCCTGGTGAAGTGACAAATTCACGGTTGGTCCAACTTTCACAGCTAATCGCCAAAATTCGCAAGAAATTGGTGGGGGCGGGCTTTTCTAAAGACAGCTTGAGTACGAACTGGACAAAAGGGTACGCTATATCCAACAAGTTGCAATCCCCCCGTAGGCTTTAGAGAGCTTAGACAAATGAAAGTGAGCCCGTATTTTATTAAGGAGAAAATATCGTCTCCTATGCGGATATCACGGAAAACTATGCCTACGTAAAGGATTGGGAACAGGTCAAGGTGGCTTCTGAATATTTTGACATGAATTTCTGGAGCGGCGGCGATAGCTATGTCGGCACAGACTTCGTAGCCCTAGTTGAGCAGGTAGGTGAACTGTATGTGATTCCAAAGGAAGATTTGACAGCAGGCTTAGAAAAATTGGCACGGCCGAGGAGTATGCCAATCAAGAAGTCGAAATTTATAATACGTTAGAAGTGGCTGCTAAGAATGGTAATTTTGGTCAACTATTAACCATTGAGCTAGGTCCAGAAGGAATTCCTGCACGAAAAACAGCCCGAGTATATGACAATCGAATGTAAAAAATCCCTGCTTTTAGTGGCAAGCACTGTCCTCAAGAAATCAAAATTTTTGAGGGCAGTGCACCAAATTGAAAGCAAGGATCTTTTTTACTTCTTCGCCGAAAAAACCTGCGGTGCAGTCTTCACCACAAACAATGAAGGAGCTACTGAAACCAACACGCCTAAAACAACTGCGATGTAGATGGCGTTCATTAAAAAGCTGGCGCCGTTTAGCGTGAAGGAGTACCAGTAAGGGCTCATGCCTTCGGGTGCGTAAGCGCCCCAGACGAATACGCCTGCCCAAAAGTGCCAGAACCAGCGGGAAAAGGCTGCGACAATGCCGCCAATCACAACGTAGGTGATGGCTTTTTTTGTTTTGTCAGCGCTGATGGCCTGCTGCACTTGGCGGGCGAAAATGCCCGCCATGCCAGCGAAAGCAAAGGCGAAGGGATATTCAAAAATAATTTGTGGTACTGATACCATGTATTTTAGAGCGTTGCCGGAGACGATGCTTAAAAGGCCCCAGACAAAGCCGGCTGTTAGGCCGGGGATTAAGCCGCGGCGATAAGAATACAAAACTAACGGGACCATTCCCAGTGATAAATCTAAACTAGCGTTTAATGATTGCAACGGAATAAAAGACAAGGCCATTGCCATGGCCGCCACCAATGTTCCTTCGACCCACACCCGAATATCCATTTTTTTCGACATAAAAAACCTCTCCCTTGGTCTATGCAAAGAAGAGGTTGGACGTGTCGTCTGACCATTACAATTCCTACGCTCGAATAACCGAAACAGGTACGAGGGTTTAGAGTATTACTCAATCTCAGCCACAAGGGCTCCCCTTTGCAAAGTTGTATTTAATTATGCATTTACTTTATCACAGATAATATACTTTAGCGAGCAATTAATTTGCATTTTGGTTGATTAAATAATTTAAATCGTCATTTTCAATGGCGATTTGCCAGCTTTTTTCATTGGCGTTGTAAGTAATCGAAGCTGCTAGCTGCTCACTTGCTTGGGCTGATTGCGACTTCCAGAAGCGATCTTCCACGACGTAAATGGGTATTTTAAATAATTGATTGGTGTATTCCGCCTTATCAAAGCTAAAGGAAATGCCCTCTTGAAAGAGGTGCTTCAAGGTTTTCAGCTGACTTGTTGGAATCGGCTCAACTGCGCTGCTGCGGCGGAAAATCGAGCGGCGTTCATTGACCCGCGGCTGTAAAATTGTCGTGATTTTTTTCGCCAAGACTTGGAAAAATTCATCTAAGTAGCGGTAATAGGTCTTGCTAAAATAGCCGCTGCCGTCAAAGTAGACAAAATTATTTTGCAGCTTATAGAAAAACGGCGAACGCAGCGGGTGCTGTGTGTGGCCGAGATACAATAATTCAGAAATTTCAATCGGTGTTAATTCTTTGAGCATCGTCACATCATTAAAATCAATCCACTTGTTTTGACTGCTGGGTCCCCGCCGTTGCCATTGCTGGCCGTAATTGATGACGGCCTCGGTCCCTTTAATCATCTTCATACCGGTATGGGATTCAAATTCCCCCATAGTTGTCGCGGTATCTAATAATAATAAATTCTTAGGCTGGTGGGTGATGGCAGCAAAAAAGTCGCTGGCATAGATGCCCCGCGTTAAAACGGTGTTATTCAATGTGTCGATGTGGACACAAATATTGCTGTTCAATTAAACCCCTCCCCATCCTAGATTATGCTAATTCTATTTTACCTTGTTTTCATTACATTAGGTATTTCTTTTCTTTTAAGATTTTGTTACAAAGGAGACAAAAGTCAACAGTATTCTATCATTAAGCTGACGATTTTGCGGAAGAATTGGCGGCGAATGAAAAAAGAAAATTAAATTTCAGTTTTTGTGAAGGAAATTTTTTCAGTTTTTCAAATTTTTCACAAGGCTGTGAGACTGTTCCCTGACAAGCGCAGTTTTACGAAATCTTAAAGGAAATGTGGTAAAATACCAATAAGAAAACGTTGGTTGTTTTAAGGGCAATCGACAGGAGGAACGGTCATGAGTAAGAAAAAGAAAGCTTCGGCTAAACGGCCGCAACCAACCCGCAAAAAGAAAAAACGCAATCCGGTGCTCCGCTGGCTGTCGAATATTTTTCTGCTGCTGTTGCTAGTTGCTGGCTTGGCGTTAGTTTTTAATGAGCAGATTAAAGATTTTTTAATGGCCCGCAATACCGAGCAATATTCAATTGGTAATTATACGCGGGATGATATCGTTGAAAATCAAGATGCCCAGGCGACCTTTGATTATGATCAGGTTTCCGCCATTAGCACGGAGGCGGTTATCCAAGACCAATTTTCAGATTCGGATTTTGCGGTCATCGGGGCGGTAGCAGTGCCCTCAGTGGGGATTAACCTGCCGATTTTTAAAGGTGTTGAGTACAATGCCCTCTTTTATGGGGCTGGCACCACCAAAGAAAATCAAGTGATGGGGGAAGGCAATTACGGGCTGGCCAGTCACCGTGCCGCCAATGCTGATTTATTATTCCGGCCTTTAACGAGAGTTTCAGAAGGTGAAATCATTTATCTAACTGACTTAGAAAATATTTATACCTATACTATTTACAATATTGAAATCGTGCAGCCGACCGATTCCTATGTCTTAGATGATGTTCCCGGAAGAACGATTGTCACGTTATTGACCTGTGGCGATGGCGCCGGCACCAATCGGTTAATCGTTCAAGGCGAGTTGGCATCAGTAACCCCGATTGCAGATGCTACATCGGATATGACGGCGGCCTTTGATATTAGTGCCAACACGTATTAGTCGCAGATTAATTAAAAAGTAACTGCCAAATGAAGAGCTAGGAGATGGACATGAAGTTTTCGCCACTTTATCAATCAGAAGACACCCAATGGAAAAATCGTTTAAATCAAGGCCAACTCGTTTGGCCTTTTTTTGGCAGCCACAGCGAAGCACGTCGTAAGCTGTTAGCGCAGTCAGGAAAGTTGGCGGCTGTTGTGGAAACAGCCAGCTGCCATTTCTTTTTCTCTTATCAAAAAACAGCAGAGGCCTTGATTATTGATAATCTGCTAGTGCTCCGCTGCCGCTCGCAAAAACAATTGCTGAGAGTGGTAGAACAAGTTGCCCGCTCTTTTTTCAAAAAGACCTTGATATTAGATTTTTCTCAGCGGCAGGTGTCTTTCCAAGACGATATTTTTAAACAAGCGGGCTTTCAAGAGACCGCTGGCGGCTTGAGCAAAAAACTCGTCTATAAAAATGCCTTAGTTTTTGGCGGCGGCGGTTCCCATGGTGCCTATCAAGTGGGTGTCTGGATGGCTCTGACGGAAAGCCATGTGCCGATTCAGATTTTGACGGGAGCTTCAGTGGGAGCCTTGAATGGGGCGCTATTTGCGCAGGGGGATTTGGCCGCTGCCAAAACCCTGTGGCAAAGAATGTCGACGGATCATGTGCTAGTGTTTCCGAAAGCTAGCGAGCAGTCGGAAAACTTGCCGAGTCTACTAAGTCAAATCGGTTCTTTGACGACATCGGCGATCAAAAATCGTGGCGTTTCGGCGGAACCGCTGCGGAACATTTTGCTGGATTTATACGATGCTGAAAAAATGCGGGAGACAACAGTTGATTTTCAATTTGTAACGACGGCGATTGCTGGTCTGCGGGAGACCCGCATTAGCTATCAGCCAGAGTTTCAAAAGGATTGGGTTTCTTGGCTGTTAGCCTCGGCTTCATTTTTTCCGGCGATGGCTCTCCAGGAAATCGACGGCAATTATTATATGGACGGTGGCTATCGCAACAATATTCCTGTTGACATTGCCTATCAAAAAGGAGCGACGGATTGTTTTGTGGTGGACATTAAAGGTCCGGGGCTGACAAAACCGGTGCGCCAGCCAGAAGGTGTCAATCTTTTTACCCTGCATTCCCCTTGGAGTTTGGGTTCGTTTTTACTTTTTTCACCGGAGCGATCCCAAAGTAATTTAACGTTAGGTTATTTAGAGACCCGCAAATGTTTAGGTAATTTACAAGGCTTTTGGTACAGCTTTTTGCCTGAGGAGGATTTGGAAAAAGAGTGGCAGCAGTTTTATCAGGAATTTACGGCTGCTATCCCCGGTAAAAAAATGGAGCGCAAAGAATTTCTCGACCGTTTTAGCAAAATTTACGGTCAAAAAGTCGTCTGGGAAACAGTTGGCCGCTGTCTTTTGGAATCAGCGGCCCGTTACACTGCGGTAGCCCCGACAGAAATTTATGATTATGCTACAATGAAGGCAGCAATTTTGAATAATTTAGCAGGGCAGAAGGTTCAGCTATATCAAGAGTTGTCGATTACCGAGTGGCTGACCAAGTATTACCAAGCGGCGGCTTTTTCTGATGAGGAACAGGTCAACCGGTTATTATCGGCGGCCCGGCAAGTGTCAGATGAGACGATTATTCCCTTGATGACTCAAGCCTATCAGCGCAACCCTTTAATGGCATTTTTTGTTTGCTACTTAATTTATTTAAAGAGAGGATCACAACAATGGCAGAAGAGTTTTCCTATGAAATCTTAGAAGAAATCGCTGTCCTATCGGAAAATCCGAAGGGCTGGCGCAAAGAATTAAATTTAATCAGTTGGAATGGTCGCCCGGCAAAATTTGATTTGCGGGATTGGGCGCCAGATCATGAAAAGATGGGGAAAGGCGTCACCTTATCTAATGAAGAATTTAAGGCGTTGCAAGCAGCTATTAAGGCGATGGATTAATAAGGAGGTCCATGGTTTATGAAAAGTATGACAGGTTTTGGTAAAGCCCTGCAAGCAGATCAGCATTATCAGTTGGATATTGAAATGAAAAGTGTCAATCACCGATTTTTAGATGTTCAGATTCGTTCGCCGAAGCAAGTCAACCCGTTTGAGCTGGCGATTCGCCAATTGGTGAAGGAGCAGATTCAAAGAGGGCGCATCGAAATTTATATCAATCTGCGGGAAATTGGGGCAGGCAGCAAAGAAGTGCAGGTTCAATGGGAGCTGTTGGATCAGCTGCTGCACCGCTTAGACAGCGGCTTAACGGATTGCCAGATTGAGACTAAAAATTTGGCGGCAGCCTTATTGCCAAGTTTAGTCACCCAAGAGAATTACATTAAAGTTGTGGAAAGCAATCAAGCTGCAGAATTGGAAGAGCTGTTGTTGGCGACAGTGCAAGCAGCAATTGCCAGCTTGGATCAAAGCCGCCAAAAAGAAGGCGTGGGTATTCAAAAGGTACTACAGCAATATCAACAGAATTTCACTGTGATTAAAGAGGATTTGGCTAGCTTTGTCAGCGAATTTGAAGCGGATTTCCGGCAGCGTTTTGAAACAAAGCTGAAAACTTGGCTGGAGGATCATGTAGCCGAAGACCGGCTTTTGACTGAAATGGCGTTGCTACTTGAAAGAGGCGACATCCATGAGGAATTGGACCGCTTGACCATCCATCTGGAAAGCTTATCAGATTTATTGACCAAAGCAGAGCCGGTCGGTCGAGAATTAGATTTTCTGATTCAAGAGATGAATCGGGAAGTCAACACGATTGGTTCCAAATCAAGCCCGATTGAAATTAAAAATCGGGTGGTGCAAATGAAAACTATTTTGGAAAAAATTCGCGAACAAGTCCAAAATGTTGAATAAAAATCAGAAATTCAGGAGGAACCAAAATGAAATACTATGATGTGACATTCCACCAAGCAAACGGCCAAAGTGTAGTCAAAAGAAGTATCCCTTCAGAGCTGCCGGATTTTGAAACCTGGCAGGACGCCTGTGCCAAAGTGACAGATAAGGAGCTACATATCTTAATCAATAACGGCACGCAAATTGTTTTAAATCGCAATTTTATCGTCCGCATTGACATTGATGAAGTGGCTGACCCAATTGATAAGGATATCAAACGCCATGACGAGATTATGGGAGTCGTGAATGCCCTTTCTAACATGGGCTTCTAATGGGATTCTAGCGATTTTTTCAATTTGAAAAGAAAACCTTGAAAAACCACTGGAAAAAGTGCAAAATAGATAAAACGAAAAAAGATTAGCCAATGAAAGGACGTCCTCATGACAGAGCGTGGATTATTAATAGTATTGTCTGGCCCCTCAGGAGTCGGCAAAGGAACAGTGCGCAAAGCGATTTTTGAAAGTGATGACAATGACTTTCAATATTCTATCTCAATGACTACGCGTCAAATGCGGGAGGGAGAAGTCGATGGCGTAGATTACTATTTCCGCAGTCGTGAAGAATTTGAAGCGATGATTGAAGCCGGTCAAATGCTGGAATATGCCGAATATGTCGGCAATTATTACGGCACACCTTTAACTTATGTCAATCAAACTTTAGATGAAGGCAAGGATGTCTTTTTAGAAATCGAAGTCCAAGGGGCAGCACAAGTGAAGGAAAAAGTACCAGATGGTGTCTTTATCTTTTTAACCCCGCCAGATTTAGCCGAATTAAAATCACGGATTGTCAATCGTGGCACCGATGCCAGCGAAGTGATTGAAAAACGGATGGAAGTTGCCAAAGCCGAGATTGAGATGATGGCTTTGTACGACTATGCAGTGGTCAACGATCAAGTTGAACTGGCGGTTGCCAGAATTAAAGATATTATTGCCAGTGAGCATTTCCGTGTGAACCGGGTAATTGGCCGATATGTAAAAATGCTAAAGGAGATTTAAAAATTATGATGTTAAAACCTTCAATTGATTCACTTTTGGATCAAGTCAACTCAAAGTATTCCCTAGTGATTTTGGCTAGCAAGCGGGCCCACGAATTAGATGCTGGTGCGCAGGCCACTGTCGACAATTTTGAATCTGTTAAAAGCGTTGGCCAAGCCTTGGAAGAAATTGATTCCGGCAATGTGGTCAGCGATCCAAATCCTGAATTAAAACGGGAACGCTTGAAGATGGAACAAGAAGCCCGTCAAGCGCAAAAAGATCGGGAACAAAAAGAATTAGAAGCGAAAATTCGCGACGAACAAAGATAAAGCAAGCAATAAATGAGGTTGTGACACAAGCAAAAGCAGAGGGATATTTCCGAACCGTTCCTAGTTATACTGGGATGTATTGTAAATTTGTGACAAGGACCAATTGGGATTTAGGCGACAGGCATTGCCTGTCTGTTTCCCTGTGGACCACTGGACAAAGGCAATCAAGGTTGAAATTTCATCTGGCGAAGTCTTGTGGCGCAACCTCTTTTGTGCGTTTTAAGGCTAGACGAAGAATCCGATAAGCAGAGGTTTCTAGTTAACGGCGCAGCTAAGACAAGGTATAATGAAAAGAAAACGAGGAGGTGGCCCACAATTGAAAAAAGTAGCAGAAGTGATTGTCGATGTGCCAACGATGCAGACGGACCAGCCTTTTACCTACGCGCTACCCTCCTTTTTAGCGGAGACGCTGCAGGTGGGCATGCGAGTAGAAGTGCCCTTTGGAAATGGCAACCGGCATCTGCAGGGCTTTGTTGTGGCAATCAATGATTCATCACCTGAGACCTCGGCAATTTCCTTGAAAACTATTGTGCGGACGCTGGACTTAGCGCCTGTTTTAAATACTGAGCAGCTGGCCTTGGCAGATTATATGAAGGAACAAACTTTTTCCTTTAAAATTACTTGTCTGCAAACGATGCTGCCCAGTGTGTTAAAGGCCGAGTACCACAAGAGTATCGTGCCTGTGACAGAAGACCCTCAAGTGGCTGCTCTCTTTCCGAATTTTACAGAAATCATGTGGGAGGAAGCAGAGGAGCGGGGAATTTTGAAAGAATTGCTGGACTTACGCAAAGCCGGCAAGGTCGATATTCGCTATCAGGTCAATGAAAAAAATAAAGTTAAAACAGAGCGTTTTGTGAAACGGGAAGTCACGCTAGAACAATTACAAGAAATTCAAGCCGGCCTAAGAAAAAATGCGCTAAAGCAAATTCAACTGATAGAGCTGCTAGCTGTGACCGAGCAGCAGTCTGTTAAATGGTATAAAGAACAAGGCTTGACGACTGCTGTCTTAAATCAAGGAGCACAACAGGGCTGGCTAAGTTTTTTAGAAATTGAAAGCTACCGGGACCCTTTTAAAGACCGGGAATTTACTCAGACGACAGCCTTAACGCTAAATGCTGAGCAGCAGATTGCCGTCGATGCAATTTTAGCTGCCAAAGCGCAAAAAAAAGCGCAAGTCTTCCTATTAGAAGGCATCACCGGCAGCGGTAAAACCGAAGTGTATCTGCAAAGTATTGCCGAAGTTTTAGAGCGGGGAGAAACCGCCATGATGCTGGTGCCGGAAATTTCTTTAACGCCACAGATGGTGGAACGTTTTAAAGGCCGCTTCGGTGAACAAGTTGCCGTGCTCCACAGCGGCTTATCCCAAGGAGAAAAATACGATGAGTGGCGCAAGATTGAGCGGGGGGAAGCCCAAGTCGTAGTCGGCGCCCGTTCGGCTGTCTTTGCTCCTTTAAGCAATCTCGGTTTAATCATCATCGATGAAGAGCATGAAGCCAGCTACAAACAAGAAGAGACGCCAAAATATCACGCCCGCGATTTAGCAATCTGGCGGGGAGAGTATCACAAGTGTCCGGTGGTCTTAGGCAGTGCGACGCCGTCATTGGAATCCCGAGCACGGGCCCAGAAAAATGTTTATCAGCTGTTGCGCTTAACGAAGCGGGGCAATGCTCAGGCCACGTTGCCAACAGTTGAAATAATCGATATGCGGGACGAGTTTAAAAAACAAAATACCAGCTCCTTTTCCAGTATTTTGCTGGAAAAATTAGTTGATCGCTTAGACAAAGGCGAGCAAAGTGTACTGATGTTGAATCGGCGGGGCTATTCTTCCTTTGTAATGTGTCGTGATTGTGGGTATGTCTTGCCTTGTCCCAACTGTGAAATTTCGTTGACCTTACATATGGATACCAAAACGATGCGCTGTCATTACTGCGGTCATGAGGAACGGATTCCCCATCGCTGTCCTAATTGCGGCGAAGATAAAATTCGTTATTACGGTACTGGCACGCAAAAGGTAGAAGAAGAGCTGCAAACTCTTTTGCCAGCTGCCAGGATTTTGCGGATGGATGTCGACACGACTAGACGCAAGGGTGCCCATGAAAAAATTCTGCAGCAGTTCGGCAGCCACAAAGCAGATATTTTATTAGGTACGCAGATGATTGCCAAGGGATTGGATTTTCCAGATGTGACCTTAGTCGGCGTGTTAAATGCCGACACAGCCTTAAATTTACCGGATTTTCGGGCCAGTGAGCGCACGTTTCAACTGCTGACTCAGGTCAGTGGTCGGGCTGGTCGAGGCCATAAAGCCGGTGAAGTGGTGATTCAAACCTTTAATCCAGAGCACTACAGTATTCAGCTGGCGGAACAGCAAAATTTCGAAGCCTTTTACCAACGAGAGATGAAGGTGCGGCATCATGGCGGTTACCCGCCGTATTATTTCACGGTGAAAATTACCGCTAATCATCCAGAAGAGGAAGTCGCTGCTCGCAAAATTTTCCAAGTGGCGCGTCAGCTACAAGCGGCTCTTGGTCCTAATAGCATTTTCTTAGGGCCGACACCTGGAGCCATTGCCCGGATTAAAAATCGTTACTATTATCAACTGATTATCAAATACAAACAAGAACCGCATTTGGTTGAGGCTTTGGAAAAAATCCTCAGTGAATCACAGAAGGAACAGCAGCGGGGCTTGTATTTATCAATCGACAATGAACCCCTTAGTTTTATGTAGAAAAAGGAAGGTGAGACATGCGGTTACCGATTATTTTATATCCGGATTATCGTTTGAAAAGAATGGCCGAGCCAGTCAAAGTCATCACAGATGAGCTGGTGGAATTATTAGATAATATGCAGGAAACAATGGTGGCCCACGATGGCGTCGGTCTTTCAGCACCGCAAGTCGGGGTGAACCTGCAAATTGCCATCGTTGAGGCAGACGAGGGGGAAGTCATTGAATTGATTAACCCGAAAATTGTCAAACGTAGCGGCGAAGACATTGATGTTGAAGGCTGTCTTAGTTTGCCGGGAAAATACGGCACCGTTAAACGCAGTACAGAGATTACCGTGATTTATTTTGACAGAGAAGGCGATGAGTTGGAGATGGAGGCCTTTGATTATCTGGCCCGCATTATCCAGCATGAAGTTGACCATCTACAGGGGAAAGTTTTTATCGATAAGCAGATTGAAGCGATTCCCGAAGCTGAATTAGAAAAGTATATGGAGGAACACCAGCATGACTAAAGTGGTATTTATGGGGACACCGGCATTTTCGGTGCCGATTTTAGAGGGCTTGCTTGAGGCCGGCTATGAAATTCAAGCGGTGGTGACCCAACCGGATCGACCCGTTGGCCGTAAAAAAATTATCACACCGCCACCGGTCAAAGCGGCGGCTTTAGTCCATGACTTGAAGGTTTTGCAACCGGAAAAAATTTCCGGCTCACCGGAGATGGCAGAAATTATTGCCTTAAAACCAGATGTGATTGTGACGGCTGCTTTCGGTCAATTTTTACCAGAGGTGATTTTACAAGCGCCGCTTCACGGAGCGATTAATGTTCATGCTTCTTTACTGCCGAAATATCGTGGTGGGGCGCCGGTTCATTACGCTGTGATGAATGGCGACTCAGAAACTGGCGTAACCATTATGGAAATGATTAAAAAAATGGATGCCGGCGGAATTTTTGCCCAAGGAAAAATTCCTATTACTCAGCAAGATGATGTCGGCACGATGTTTGATAAGCTGAGCCTATTAGGTAAAGAGCTGCTGTTGACAACGTTACCTGAGATTTTGGCGGGAAATATTACGCCAACACCACAGAAGGAAGCCGAAGTAACCTTCTCACCAAACATCACACGAGAACAAGAAGCGATTGACTGGCAGTTAAGCGCAACAGCTGTTGACCAAAAAGTGCGGGGACTGCGGCCGTGGCCCATCGCCTTTACAATGGATGGCACTAGCCGCTGGAAATTGTGGCAGACGACTGTTTTAACAGCGGAAGCCACAGATGCGACACCTGGCACCATCATCAAAAAAGATAAAAAAAATCTTTGGGTGGCCTGTGGCGGCGGTACCGTTTTAGCTATCGATGAGCTGCAGCCAGCCGGTAAAGGCAAGCAGAAAATCCAAGAATTTCTCAATGGCAGCGGTCAAAAAGTTCAAGAGGGAGATTTATTAGGCTGATGGCAAAAAAAATTCCCAATAAAATAAAATATTCGGTTCGCTATCTAGCATTGACGGCTTTAGAAAAAGTATTTGCCGGCGGAGCTTATTCAAATCTGCTTTTAGCTGATGTGATGAAGCAGGCGAATTTAGGTCCCAAAGACAGCGGTCTTTTAACAGAAATTGTTTACGGTACGATTAGCCGCAAGCTTTTACTGGAATTTTACCTTGAGCCTTTTACTAAAAAGACCAAAAAAATCGATCCATGGGTCCAAAATTTATTATTGTTATCGGCGTATCAGCTGACTTTTTTAGATAAAGTGCCAGACCATGCTGTCTTAAATGAAGCGGTGGAAATCGCAAAGGCCCGTGGCAATGACGGCATTGCGAAGTTTGTTAATGGTGTTTTGCGTAATTATCTGCGCAAAGACTTGCGGGATACCCAAACGATTCAAAATCCCCTTGAACGCTTATCAATTGAAATCAGTATGCCTCTTTGGCTCGTGGAAAAATTGACAGAGCAACTAGGGGAAGAAAAGACGCGGGAACTTGGGGAATCCCTCTTAGTTCCAAGTAAAGCTAGCGGACGGGTTGACTTAAGGGTATTGAGTAGAGAAGAAGCGATTCAATCCCTTGAAGAAGATGGCCTAGAGGTGAGCGCCAGCCAAGTCTCGCCCTTTGGTGTAGTTGGCCAAAAAGGGCGCTTAGCAGTTAGCGGATTATTTAATGATGGCCTATTGGCGATTCAAGATGAAAGTTCGATGTTAGTAGCGCCGACTTTAAAAATTGCCCCGCAGCATAAAATTTTGGATGCCTGTGCTGCGCCTGGCGGCAAAACTACGCATATGGCAACCTATTTAGAGGCGAAGGCTGGCGGCGAAATTATTGCTTTGGACATTCACCAGCATAAATTAAAATTAGTAGAAGATAATGCTCGCCGTTTGCGGGTGGAGGATGTTATCACCACCAAAGAGTTGGATGCTCGAAAAGTGCAGGGAGCTTTTCCGGCAGAAAGCTTCGACCGGATTTTAGTTGATGCCCCTTGTTCCGGTTTAGGCTTGATGCGCCGGAAACCAGATATCAAATACACTAAAAAACCGGAAGATTTTCTTAAATTGGCGGCTATTCAACAAGAAATATTAGCCAGTGTCGCCCCAACATTAAAGAAATCAGGTATACTAACATATAGCACTTGTACGATTACCCAAGAGGAAAATCAGCAGGTAATTGCCAAGTTTTTAGAGGACCATCCGGATTTTAAAATAATTGAACCAGTCACCAATCCCTTTATGCAACAATTTATCGTCAATCAGTGTATCCAGCTTTATCCGCAGGATGCCATGACCGATGGCTTTTTCATCTGCGTCATGCAAAAGGGGTAAGTGTTTTAGCGGGAAATGACAATGGAGGAAAGTTTGATGGAAATTCGTTTTCAATCTGATGTAGGTAAGCGCAGAAAGATGAATCAAGATGCCGCAAATGTCTTTGAAAATCAAGTCGGCCTGCCGTTAGCAATTTTAGCGGACGGGATGGGCGGTCATTTAGCCGGTGATGTTGCCAGCCAAATGATTGTGACTGAAGTCGGCAGCGCCTGGCAGGAAAATGCCAGCCTGACGGTCAAAGAGATTACTGAATGGCTGACAGAAAACATTCAAGCGGTCAATCACAGAATTTATGACATCGGCGAATTGCAGCCTGAATATGATGGCATGGGCAGCACAGCTGTGATGGCGGTCATTTTAGAGGAACAATACATCATCGCCAACGTCGGGGATTCCCGCGCTTATTTATTGCGGAATCAAGAGATTTCGCAAATTTCTGATGACCATTCTCTGGTCAACGAGCTAGTCAAATCTGGCGAAATTACACCTGAGATGGCGGAAAAGCATCCTAATAAAAATATTTTGACCCGCACTGTGGGCATGCCCAATCAGATTGCTGTGGATATTTTTGTTGATCAATGGCGGACAGACGATTATCTATTGCTCTGTTCAGATGGCTTGACCAATATGGTTTCAGAAGCTGAGATTGCCGCAATTGTCTTTCAAGAAAAAAGTTTAGCAGATAAAGTAGAACAATTAGTCGCCGCCGCAAATGAAGCCGGCGGGGCGGACAATATTACGGTATTGATTATTCAGTTAAAGGAGGATAACCAATGATTGAGATTGGCAGTAAATTAAACGGCCGCTATGAAATAATTGGTAACATTGGTAGTGGTGGCATGGCGCATGTTTTTTTAGCCAGAGATTTAATTTTAGATCGTGAAGTTGCTGTCAAAGTTTTGCGTTTTGATTTTCAAAATGATCAAACGGCGATTCGTCGCTTTCAGCGGGAGGCCTTAGCTGCAACTGAGCTGGTGCATCCGAATATTGTCAGCGTCTATGATGTTGGTGAGGATAACGGCCTGCAATATTTGGTCATGGAATTTGTGCGGGGGATGGATTTGAAACGTTATATTCAAACCCATTTTCCAATTCCCTTCGGCAAAGTCGTCGATATTATGGACCAAATTTTATCGGCGGTGGCATTGGCCCATGAGCACCGCATTATTCACCGGGATTTAAAACCGCAAAATGTTTTGATTGATGAAGACGGGGTTGTCAAAATCACCGACTTCGGGATTGCGATAGCCTTATCTGAAACATCTATTACCCAGACAAATACCATGCTAGGGTCAGTCCATTATCTGTCACCAGAACAAGCCCGAGGCAGCATGGCCACCAAACAGTCAGATATCTATGCAATGGGCATTATTTTATATGAAATGCTGACAGGACAAGTACCTTTTGACGGCGAATCAGCAGTCACGATTGCCTTAAAACATTTTCAAGAAGAGCTGCCGGAAATTCGTGATTTTAATTCCAACACGCCGCAGTCTTTAGAGAATGTCGTGCTTCATGCGACCGCCAAAGATCCGTTGAATCGTTACCAAACGGCAGAAGAAATGCAAGATGATTTACGGACGGCCTTAAATCCGGAACGCTTAAACGAGCCTCGCTGGGTGCCAGCGGTTCACGACCAAGCAACGATTGCAATGGCGGTGCCTATAGCATCAGACACACCAATTGGTCAGACAGCTACACAGCCGATGCCGACTTTTCCAGAGGATACCGATCAGCCGAGTAAAAAAGAACCAACGCCGCCACCTAAAAAAAATAAACGCAAAGCGATGATCATTGGTTCCATTTTAGCTTTAGCGGTTGTGATTGGCGCGGTTTTATTCTTCTTAGGTTCTGGCGGTGAAACGGTAACTATACCAGATGTCAGTGGACAGACGGTCGCAGAAGCCACCACAACTTTAGAAGATTTAGGCTTGGAAGTCGCTTCAGAAACCAAAGAAGTCACCAGTGATGAAGTCGAAGCTGGCTCAGTAGTTCGAACAGATCCTGAAGCCGATGCTCAAGTGCGAACGGGTCGAGAGGTCACTCTCTATGTGAGCACGGGTGCTACGAAAACCTTAGCCGATTATTCCGGCATGACTTATGAAGAAGCCGTCGCTGCATTAGAAGAGTTAGGCTTCACGTCTGCTCAAATTGAGCGGGAAGAGGACACTAGCGCCACCGTGGAGGAAGGGGATGTGATTTCCCAAACCCCGGATGCTGGAACTGAAGTTGATCCGTCTGATGAATCCGTTACGGTTACACTGACAGTCAGCACTGGTCCTGAAACGGCAAGGGTTGGCAATTATGCAGGGATGACCTATGACGATGCCGTCGCAGCCTTGGAGGAATTAGGATTTTCTTCATCGCAAATTAGCCGCAACAATATGCCAAGCAGCACGGTAGCAGAAGGCACAGTCATCAGTCAAACACCAACTAGTGGAACAGAAGTAAACATTGGAACTGCTGACACGATTACGCTAAACGTTAGCTCAGGGCCAGAAGAAATTACTTTAGAAGATTATTCTGGGATGACAGCAACTAGGGCGCGAAGCGAATTAGAGGCGTTAGGCTTAACTGTCAATGAAGAGCAAGCCTACAGCGATACTGTTGCTTCCGGCAATGTAATCAGTCAAAATCCAAACTCTGGCAGCACTGTTCGCAGTGGTTCGTCTGTTACACTGACAGTCAGTCAAGGACCTGAACCCGCTGAAACGGTTACTCTGCAAGACTTAGTGGGGCAAACTCAAAGCTATGCAGAAGGCTATCTACGGGGGGCCGGTTTAACTGTCTCCACAACCACTGCCAGCTCGACAACCGTTGAGGCCGGCTTAGTGATTAGCATGAGTCCAAACGCCAGAACAGCAGTTGAAGTCGGTTCAACCGTTCAGATAGTGGTCTCAACCGGCTCAACTACGAGTTCTTCTGATAATAATTAGTAAAATATTTTTAGGGAGTCGATTTTTAAACTCCCTAGCTAATCGGCTAGTTTTTGGACTAGCCGATTTTTTTGTACAATGCGGTGGATTGCCCTTTCATTCCCCAAGCCTTTTGAAGTATGCTAAAATAAAACGGAATAGACGCCTGAACAGCAAAGCTAATTAAATTGAAGGAGGGGAAGAGAATTAAAGGACAAATCAGAAAAGCGTTAAGTGGTTTTTATTATGTGTATGCCGATGGACAAACTTATCAAACACGAGGCAGGGGAAATTTTCGCAATCGCAAGATTACGCCGCTGGTAGGAGATCAAGTGGTCTTTGAAAGTGAAAATCTGACGGACGGCTACCTCTTGGAAATTTTGCCGCGGCACAATGAGCTTGTGCGGCCGCCGGTGGCCAATGTCGACCAAGGCGTGATTGTCACCAGCATGGTGGAACCGGATTTTTCTTATAATCTTGTCGATCGCTTTTTAGTCACACTGGAAAATAAAGATATTGAACCGATTATTTATTTGACGAAGACCGATTTATTAACGGACCTGACTTTAGTTAAAACGGTGCAAGCTCTGTATGAGGAAATTGGTTATACAGTTATCGCTGCCCAACCGGATAATTTAAATGAGCTAGAGCGGCTTTTTCCGGAAATGCTAACTGTTTTCATGGGGCAATCCGGTGCTGGGAAATCGACATTGCTCAATCGGATTTCGCCAGATTTACAACTGGCGACGGCTGAGATTTCAGAAAGTTTAGGTCGTGGGAAGCACACGACTCGTCATGTGGAATTATTGCCCTTGTATGATGGACTTGTCGCAGACACGCCGGGCTTTAGCTCGATTGATTTTTTGGAAATGACCGTGCAAGAGTTGCCCCGCTATTTTCCTGAATTCGTGAAGGCTGCGCCCCATTGTCGTTTTCGCGAGTGCCGCCATAGTCAAGAGCCTGGCTGTGAAGTCAAGCGAGAAGTCGAAAGCGGGGAAATCGCGGAGAGCCGCTACCAAAATTATCTGCAGTTTATGGCGGAGATTGAAAACCGCCGCCCAGTTTATAAAAAGAAGAAATGAGGATTTATTAATGATGATGAAAATTGCTCCTTCGATTTTAAGTGCTGATTTTGCCAATTTGCAACGGGATATTGAATTAGTGGAACGGGCCGGCGCTGATTACATTCATGTCGATGTAATGGATGGCCAATTTGTGCCCAATATTACTTTAGGGCCGAATATTGTTTCGGCCATTCGCCCGGTGACCAAGCTGCCTTTAGATGTTCATTTGATGATTGTGCAACCGGAAAATTTTATTGAGGCTTTTGCAAAAGCCGGCTCCGATATTATTACCGTGCACGCTGAATCTACGCCGCACATCCATCGAGCGGTTCAGATGATTAAAAGTTTTGGCGTGAAGGCTGGTGTGGTCATCAACCCTGGTACGCCGATTTCTGCTATCCAACATGTGCTAGATATGGTGGATCAAGTCTTGATTATGACTGTAAATCCCGGCTTTGGTGGACAGAGTTTTATTGAGGATAGCTTGAATAAAATTGCTGCACTAGTCGAAATTCGTGAGAATTTCAACTGGCATTTTGATATTGAAGTGGATGGCGGCATCAATACGGAAACGGCTCAGCGCTGTAAAGAAGCTGGGGCGAATGTTTTCGTGGCGGGCTCATTTATCTATGATGCGGAAGTGCCGACAGAGCGCTTAAAAGCTTTACAGGAAGCGTTGGCCTAAATGGAGGTTTTGATGATTGCCGGTGGCGACTTGACGGACTGGCCGGAAAATTTGCCGCAAGCAGATATTTATGTGGGGGTCGATCACGGGGCCTTAACGATTCTAGAGCTAGGCTGGCCCCTCAGCTTAGCCGTGGGGGATTTTGATTCTTCAACGGAAGCGGAACGCCAGCGGATTTTTGCTGAAGCTGGTGAAGTGGTGACCGCCAAAGCCGAAAAAGATGATACAGATACCCAACTGGCTCTAGTAGAAACTTTTAACCGCTGGCCGACTGCTCAAGTGACAATTTTAGGAGCCATCGGTGGGCGCCTCGACCATTTTTTAGCGAATCTCTGGCTAGCAGTAGAGCCTCGTTTTCAACAATATGCTCAGCAGATTTGCTTAAAAAACCAACAGAATTCCCTCAGCTATCTGCTGCCGGGAAGACATGAGATTCATCGGCAGGCTGGCTTTGACTATCTAGCTTATTGCTGCTTGACGCCAGTCAGCAATTTAACTCTGAGAGATAGCAAATATCTCTTAGATCATGTCGAGGTTTCCGTGCCGACCTCTTATGCCAGCAATGAATTTATCAGCGACACGGCTGAATGTGAATTTGATTCCGGCTTGATTGCAGTTATTCAAAGTCGGGATTGAAAAAATTGAATTAACAAACGAGGGACAATCACGGCTGCCGATTGTCCCTTGCGTTTTTATTTGATTACTAGAAATGTTGCCACATCTCTAGACTTCTAGATTATGACTTGCCAAGAGAAAAATTTCTGCTTAATCGTTTGATCTTCAGAGCCTTCATTTATTTTTTGAACCGCAAGCCAAACTTTGTTTCCTCAACCATGAAACCACCAGTTTGCATTGTGCTAGTATAGCTGTCCACATACTTGCCGAATTTAGAAAGTAGCGTTTGATAATCCTGTTGAGTTTGGCAAAAGACATCACAGCCACGGTCATCATAAATGTGCAGAAGGATTTTTCGGTTAGGTTCAAAAAAGATTAGCGGGTGCTCTAGGTGTAAAATGGTTGCATCAAAAGCTTTAAAATCTTGATAGATTAAAGCTCTCGCTAGTTTGAAAAGTAGCGCTGGTGGAGTCGTTAGGGAAAAGCTAGTAGTTCGCAATGTTCCAGTCTCAAATTGTAACGGCCGAAAGGTTTCAGTATGTAATTTTGTCTTGGGTAGCCATTTGCGCAGCGACTTTTTCTGATAGAGATATTCAAAGGTAAAAATTTCTGTCGAAGCACCAAAAATTTCGCTGATTAATGCTTGTGCTATCAGTGTACTTTTATTTAAAATAGTTGCTGTGATTTCGCCGGGAAAATAATAGGAAAGATTCATCCGAAAATGATAGGCAGGTTGTTGGCCAAAGTATAAGGTAGCTGGACCGTTTGCATAATCAGAGAGATAAACTGTTTGCAGCTGAGATATCAGCTGCTCGTCTAAAGCAGTCATTTGCAGTAAGCGCCTCCTTTTTGGAACTAAGCTCAGCATAGCTTTTCCAAAGGCAATAGTAAAGCCCAAGTAAAAATAAAAATTAACTTAAGACCGCTAGTCCGGCTTTTTTTTGGCTAAAAAGAGTGGTAGAATTGGGCTTACGAGTTTAAAAAAGTACGAGGTGTCCTTGTGAAGAAGTTTAATCCCAATAAAAATATTATCATCATTTTAATTATTGTGATTGTGGTGGTCGTGGTGATTAGTGTGACTGCTGCCAGTCGTGATGAAGACAGTGAAGCAAGTTTCCCACAATCTGTGGTGAATGATGTAGTCGGCTTTGCTGATAGTATTGTAACAGCACCTGTCAACTGGATTACAGATGGGGTGGCTTCATTACAGGACTTATTTAATACCTATGAGGAAAATCAAAATTTAAAATCTACTTTAGATAGTTATGAATCTGTCGTCCAGCAAAATTCTGACTATGAGCAGCAAATTACTGATTTGCAGCAGCAGCTAGAGTTGACGAATACCTTATCTGATTATGATACGGTTAATGCCAATGTGATTTCCCGCTCGCCTGACGCGTGGCAGGACAATCTGGTGATTGATGTCGGTTCCAACGACGGCATTGCCAAAAATATGGCCGTGATGTCACAACATGGCATCGTCGGCCGCGTCGTTGAGGTTAGTGACAACACATCAAAAGTTGAATTGTTGACCACTGATAATGAAACGACAAACCACTATCCTGTTAAAATTACAGCAACTGGTGAAACTGCCGGAATTTCTTATGGTGTCTTAGGTTCTTATGACAACGAAAAAAATCAGCTGGTGATTTCTCAAGTAACCGGTACGGCGGATATTGCTGTTGGTGATTTAGTCCAAACCTCAGGGCTTGGCGGCAACTCGCCGGCTAATTTAGTCATCGGAACTGTCGCTGAAATTGTGGCGGACAGTGATGGTTTAACGAGTCAGATTTATGTTACACCGAGTGCTGACCTCTACAATATTTCCGTTGTGACAGTTGTCGAACGGGCGGTTGGAGGGGAGTAGCCAGTGAAAAAATATGCGGTGTATTACTTACCCATCTTACTCTTTATTTTGATGCTGCTTGACAGTCATATTACCACTTTTATTACCGCCCTTAGTCAGGGAATTTACTTAGCTAACAGTCATTTTATTTTCTTGGCAGCTTTGATTGCCAGTAACTATTTTCCCAAGCGGTATATGTTGATTACGATGACGGTTTTAGGGCTAGTTTATGACAGTTATTATATAGGAGTGATTGGTGTTTACGCAGTCGCTTTTCCACTAGTGGTATACCTGATGTATTCGCTGGGAGATATTATCCATACGAATATATTTACGTTATTTTTCGGTTGGGTAATACTGATTACAATTTTTGAAGTATATTCAATTTTAGTGCAGTGGATTTTCCAATTTTCCACTGTGGGCAGTCTCTTTTTTATCACTAGATATTTGGGTCCAACGTTATTATTAAACATCTTGATTTTCATTCTATTTAATTGGCCGTTTAAGAAATTGCTTAGTCGCTAAGCAATTTCTTTTTTATTTTAATGAAACATTTTTGTAATATAATATTTATATCGCTGACATATAGCTATGATACAATGCCCTTGTGCTTAAATTTAGCAAATAATTTAAAAGAATTTTAACTATATTAAAAAATCAGAACAAAGCATCTCGGGGGGAACCAGCTTGAAAAAGAAAGTTTTATCAGGGCTATTAATAAGTGCTATTGCATTATCAGTTGTTGCACCAATCGCAGCATCAGCAGATGATTACGATGCTCAAATCCAAAGTCAGCAAGATTTAATCAACTCATTACAAAGCCAACAATCAGATTTGCAAACACAAATCAGCAGCGTACAAGCGGATGTTGACAGTATCAACAGTCAAGCTGAAGAGTTATTGGCTCAACAAAAAACTTTAGCTGAAGAAGCTGAACAATTACAAAATGAAATTGTTTCTTTACAAGAAAGAATTGAAAAACGGGAAGCTACGATTCAAGATCAAGCCCGTGACGTACAAGTTAATGGCAGCAGCACAAACTTCATCGATGCTGTGATCAACTCTGAATCATTAACAGATGCGATTTCTCGCGTGACAGCGATGACGACAATCGTCAATGCTAACAACGAGTTAGTCAACCAACAAAAAGAAGATAAAGCAGCGGTTGAGCAAAAGCAAACTGAAGTTGCTGAAAAGCAAGAAGAAGTTAACGCTACTCAAGTTGAATTAGAAGCGCAAAAAGGCGACTTAATCAACAAACAAGCTGAATTAAATGTATTAACAACAACTTTAGCAGCACAACAAGCAACTGCTGAAAGTGATAAAGCAGCCTTGGAAGAACAAAAAGCGCAAGCTGAAGCGGAAGCAGCGGCTTTGATTGCTGAACAAGAACGTATTGCAGCGGCAGCATTAGAAGCGCAGCAACAAGAAGAAGCTCAAAATGATACTCCTGCTGGTAACACTAACGGCGGCAGCAATGGTAGCGGAAGCACACCTAATAATAATAATGGTGGTGGAAACTCTGGCGGTACAGTAACGCCGACACCAATTCCAGACCCAGCTCCATCAACTGGCGATACTTCTTCAGTTAGAAGTGCGATTGTCAGCTATGCACAACAATTCTTAGGTACACCATATGTCTGGGGTGGCACAACTCCAAGTGGTTTTGACTGTTCAGGTCTAACTTCTTATGTGTACTCTAATGCAGCTGGTATCAGTATCGGTCGGGTAACAACCGCTCAAGAATATGCTGGAACAGTGATTTCTGTATCAGAAGCACAACCAGGAGATTTAGTTTTCTTCGGTTCTCGTGGTAGCACTCATCACGTTGGGATTTACCTTGGCGGCGGCCAATTTATCCATGCACCATCAACTGGCGATGTTGTGAAAATTACCAGCACTGCTTATTATGCACCAAGCTTTGCAGTTCGTGTATTATAATCTAGAATGAATTTTAAAGCCTTCACGATTTTCGTGAAGGCTTTTTTGCGGTTAATTTTCAAAGCGCTTGAGATATTTTGGCAATTCCTCGCTGATGCGTGTCGGCAGTACGACGTAGGCATCTGCGGCCAAATCATCAGCAATCATGCTATGGAGATAAACGGCAGCAGCAATTGTCCGCGGGTTGCTCGGAAATTGGGCTAAAAAGCCAGCGATGATGCCGGCCAGGGTATCGCCGGTGCCACCAGTCGCCATGGCGGCAGTACCCAATGGATTTTCCAGCGGCGGGTTATCAGAAAAAACGGTTGTCCGGTGACTTTTAGCTACAATGATAGCTCCTAAATGGTCACGGGCCTCTTGGCTACTTTCCAGATTTTGTTGGTTGATAGCAAGACCACTCAACCGTTGCCACTCCATTTGGTGGGGAGTAAATACGGTTTTCTTTGGATAAGGCAAGGTTAAGTGTTCTTCAGCAAATAAAGTGATGGCGGATCCGTCAATAATCAGCCATTGATTTTCCTGCTGTTGCGTTAAAACTAAGGTCAACAAGGATAAACTCTTGGCGGATAAGCCTAGCCCGGAACCAATTAAAATCACATCGGCTGTCTGCAAAGTTTCTTTAAGTAACTCTTCTTCAGTAAAACTCACCACCATCGCTTCTGGCAAGCGGGCATGCAGAGGAGCGTGGTTTTTCTCATCCGTCACCACGGTAGTCAGACCGCTACCGCTATTGATACAGGCTGCGGCAGCCATGATAATGGCGCCGCCGTAATGATGGTCCCCGCCAATCAAGACACTGCGGCCAAAAGTTCCTTTATGGGAATCAGCGGGTCTTTTTTTGATGACTTCTGCTAAAATTTCAGATTGAATTTGCATAAGGACTCCTTCTAAAAATTTGTTTTTCTTTATTATACCTTTAAAAAATGTTTCCTGAAAAATCTTGCTGCGACGAAAGAGATTTCTTTTTCTTTTCCTTTGAATAATGGTAAGATGAAAGGCGAGAGCTTTGCAGATTGCCGGTGAAATTACTGGGCAATCGGTAAACAATTAAATTTTAGGAGGCAAAAATCATGACAATTGATTGGAAAAAAGAAGTGGAAGCCCGCAAAGAGGCCCTTCTTGAAGATTTGCAAAACCTTTTAAGAATTAACAGTGAGCGAGATGACAGCCAGGCAACAGCGGATGCACCCTTTGGACCTGGACCCCGGGATGCTTTGAAACATATGCTGGCTTATGGTGAACGGGATGGCTTTGTTGTCAAAAATGTTGACAATTACGCTGGCCATATTGAATACGGCGAAGGTGCAGAAACATTAGGCATCTTTGGTCACATGGATGTGGTGCCGGCTGGAGATGGCTGGGATACAGACCCTTATGAACCAGTTATTAAAGAGGATAAAATTTTTGCCCGTGGCTCTAGTGATGATAAAGGCCCAAGCATGGCAGCTTATTATGCGCTAAAAATTATCAAAGACTTAGAATTGCCATTGTCTAAAAAAGTTCGCTTCGTAGTCGGTTCTGATGAAGAAAGCGGCTGGGGCGATATGGATTATTACTTCGAACAGGAAACAAAACCTGATTTCGGTTTCTCTCCGGATGCGGAATTCCCGATTATCAATGGTGAAAAAGGCAACGTGTCTATTCGTGCCTATTTTGCTGGAACGAATGGCTCAGAATATGTCTTAAATTCATTTCAATCAGGTCTGCGGGAAAACATGGTTGCGGGTGCAGCCACGGCTGAAATTACGGTTCCTAAAGGCTCTGAGGAAGCTATTGTGGCTGCTTTTGCTGCCTACTTAGAAGCAGAACCAGTTTCTGGTGAAGCGGTAGTTTCAGGAACTAAAATCACATTGAATGTAACAGGGAAAGGCGCTCACGGTGCGAGCCCTCAAAGCGGGATTAATGCGGCAACTTTCTTAGCTAAATTCTTAGTCAGATATAATTTCGAAGCCGGTGCTACTGCCTTCTTAAAAGCAGCCGGTGAAACATTACATGAAGATTTTTATGGTGAAAAATTAGGTGTGGCTATGGATGACGCTAAAATGGGTAAGTTGACCATGAATGCTGGCCTTTTTGCCTTCACTGCTGGCGCAGAAGAAAACTTTATCAATATGAACTTCCGTTATCCTCAAGGGCAAACATCAGACGGCTTGTTAGCAGCCTTAACTGAAAAATTTGGTGCAGCTATTACTAAAATCGAAAAACGCCCTCATGATATGGCACCTCATTACGTGCCAATGGATGACCCTTTGGTGGCAACTTTGCTGCAGGTGTATGAGGATCACACAGGTCAAAAAGGCTTCGAACAAGTGATTGGCGGCGGAACTTATGGCCGTTTACTAAAACGTGGCGTTGCTTATGGCGCTATGTTCCCTGGTTATACGGATACCATGCATCAAGCTAACGAATTTATGGCTTTGGACGATTTATTTAGAGCGACTGCGATTTATGCAGATGCAATTTATCGGTTGGCGAAGTAGGCTTATTGTTTTATTGGCGAAGAACTCCTTTACTAGTGGAAGTTCTTCGTCATTTTTATTTACAATATAATTTTTTATCGCTCAACTTTATTTTGAATAAAAACATTTAAAAAAATTTTTTTTTTTGTATAATAGAGGTGTATCATTATCATAAAACAAGGAGGATTCTAAGATGAGCTCTAGTTACCTAAACTCGTTAATAACTAGTAAACTAGAACACCAAAGTGAAATAGAAAAGAAAATAAGTGCCTATTTTTCTACTGTACCAGATACAATTATAGTTGAGAAAACTATAACTGAGTTGTCAGAAGAAATTGGTGTGTCGATTACAAGTATCTATTCTTATGTAAAGAAACTTGGTTTTAAAGGATTTCAAGATTTTAAGATTAAAGTAGCCTCTAGCTTTTTGACTAATAGAAAAAAAGACAAATTGACCATTCTCTCGGACATTGACTCACAAAGTTCACCTATGGATATCACTAATCGGATAGTTGAATATAATATTGATTTATTGCAAGACTTTAATTCTTTTGTGGATGAAGAGACATTACGAGATACTTTAGATATTTTATACCCTGCTAATAGTTTTAGTTTTTTTGGGCAAGCAGCATCTTCAGCTTTAGCCTATGATGCTTATATAAAATTTCTTAGACTTGAATATAGCTGTAATTACTATATGGATTATCATGTTCAGTTGATAAATGCTTCAAAGTTGAAAAAAGGCGATGTCGCATTCTTATTTTCACATTCTGGAAAAACTAAAGAGACAGTTGAGATTGCTAAAATTTTAAAAGAAAATGGTGCTAAAAACATTGTTTTCACAGGTGATGCAAATTCTGATTTAGGAAGACTAGGGGATGTAACATTCGTTTTATCTACAGAGGAGACTGCATTTGGCTTGGAATTTATCACATCCCGAGTGGTATATTCGACTTTAGTAGATATTTTATTCTTATGTTTACTTTATGATGATGAGGAGAGTAATAAGGAATCGATTAAGACGATTCGCAAAGTTTTAGATATTTCTAAGAAGTAAAAAAAACATCTCAAATTTTTTGAGATGTTTTTTTTGGATTCGCTTGCAAAAAAAATTTTTTTATATATAATTAAATTATCAAAAGGCGGCCACCTTTTTGCTATAATAAGTGTCTAAAATTGAGAATATTGGATATTTAGAATTTTTTTTGAATCGATTAACAAAAAAATTTTTTTGGAGGTAGGGTATGTCGATTGTACAAGCTTTAATCATTTCTGTATGGGTTGCTTTAATCCAAGCTCGTTTTTTTGGATACACGGGCTTAAATTTGAGATTCAGTCCTTTGATGACAAGTCTATTTGTTGGGATTGTTTTAGGTGATGTTACACAAGGGGTAGCAGTTGGAGCAGCTATTCAATTAATTTCTATGGGCCAAATTGCTCCAGGTGGGCAAATGGCAACTGAGCCAGCTGTTTCTGGGGCAGTTGCCACTTCTGTAGCCATTCTAGGAAATTTAGATCCAGCAGCAGCAGTTGCGATTGCAGTACCGGTTGGGATTTTAGGTAGCTATTTATATACGTTCAAGATTATCGTCAACTCTTTTGTTACAAAATATATTGATAAAGTGGTAGATAACTTGGAGGACAATAAATTTACTTTTGCTATGGGAATTGTTCCAACTCTATTGACGATGTTGACACATGTGCCAGTAATGTTTATTGCTTTATATTTTGGTGCGGATTCAATTGCTCAAGTTGTCACATCTTTGCAAGATACAATTGCCTTTCATATTCTTGATGTAATTGCAGGATCTCTAGCGGCTGTTGGGATTGCAGTGTTAATTAGAATTATTGGTGAAAAAACAGATTTGATTTTCTTTTTCATCGCTTTCTTTTTTGCAATCATGTTAAAGGATCTTAACATAACTATGGTAACTTGGGCGGTTGTTGGGATTTTGATAGCTGGTCTATATACATTAATCATATACAAAGCGGAGGAGATGGTGAAAAATGCAGAATAATTCAGTTGAAAATAAGGACCATGGTTTAACAAAAAAAGATTTAAATCAACTTTGGAATAGATGGTGGTGGATGAATGAAATCCCTCGAACTTATGAAAGACAAATTGCGCCAGCGTTGATGTATGCCTTAACACCGATACTAAAAAAAATATATAAAGATCCAGATGATTTGAGGGATGCTTACAATAGACATTTAACTTTTTGGAATACTGATGCAATCTGGGGTGGGGGTACAATTTCAGGAATTACCGCATCATTGGAGGAACAACGGGCAAAAGAAATTGATGAAACAGGAGATGAAGAAAATTTTTCTTCTGATTTAATTGAAGCAACAAAAGTTGGTTTGATGGGGCCGATGGCGGGGATTGGCGATTCCATAAATAATGGAACCTTGCAATATCTCTTAATCGCAATTGCTTTACCTTGGGCAACGGAAGGAAATTGGATTGGCGCTGTGATTCCATGGTTCTTTTTCTCACTTATTACCTATACTTATGGCAGATATTTTGTCCATTTTAGTTATCGGTTGGGAAGGCAGGCAGCGAAAGAACTGATTTCTGGTGCTAGAGCGAATCGAATAATGAAAGCCTTAACTATTTTAGGAATGTTCATGATGGGAATTACCGGTGCTAGGTATGTTAATCTTCAATCTTCATTAGAATTTACCTTATCTGAAAGAGCATTTTCATTACAAGGGATTCTAGATTCTATTTTGCCAGGGATATTACCTTTGGGATTAATATTATTCCTATATTTCTATTTTGAGAAAAAGGGCTTAAACGTATTAAAAGGAATGCTAATTGTTACAGTAGCGTTGGGAATTTTAGCAGCAATTGGAATACTATAAAAGTTTAGTGGGGGATTTATATAATGGGTGAAATTACATTTGCAAGAGTGGATAGTAGATTGATTCATGGTCAAGTTGTGACAAAATGGGCAAAATCATCAGGTGCAAATCATATTTACATTATTGATGATGTTGTGAATAATGATGAATTTTCAAGAGATATTTATATTTCATCAGGAAAGCGGTATGGTTTTGCTGTTAAAGTTTTCGATACTAAAGGTGCAATGGCAGAGTGGAATGGTAACCAATTTAATGGGGATAAGGTTTTTATCATCTTCAAAAATGTTGAAACAGCCATTGAATGTATCAAAGAGGGATTACCTTTACCAACCTTAAATTTGGGTGGTATTCCTAAGAAAAAAGGGAAAGAATTCTTTATCAAAAATGTAGCTCTAACGGAAGAGGAACAACAAGAACTGGAGCAACTCTCAAAAGAAAAAAATATTCCTATCTATGCTCAGACAGTGCCTGATGCAGCTAAAAAGAATATTTAATAAGGTGATGGGAGGAGCGAACGATGAATAAAACGGCTGTAGTAAATTCAAAAAGTTTTGGGAAGTATTTTCCTGAACATATTGAAAAATTAAATACACTTGGTGGAGTAGATATACTAGATATTGATATTCATTTTAGTTCAGAAGAAATTGCTGAACAATTAACGCAATATGAGTATATCATCGCTAGCGTCACACCAGACTTTGACAGAGATTTTTTTGAAAAATCACCAAACTTAAAATTAATTGCTCGACATGGATTGGGCTACAATAATGTTGATATTGATGCGGCAACAGAACATGGCGTGTATGTAACTAAAGTTGAAGGGATTGTGGAACGAGAAGCAGTGGCTGAACACACGGTAGCCCTATTGTCCTCATTGGCGAGGTGGATTCCCCAAGCAAATGATTCTCTTAGAACTCAACCCTGGTCCAGTCGCTCTAAGTATGGTGGGGTTGAATTAAACAATTCAGTTGTTGGTATTGTCGGGTTCGGCAATATAGGCTCACGAGTAGGAGAAATATTAAACAAAGGCTATGGTTCAGAAGTGCTTGTTTATGATCCATACAAAAATGAGGATTATATAAAGCGCTATGGCGGAATAAAAGTTTCTTTAGATGAACTGCTGGAAAGGGCTAATTTAATTACCATCAACGCTTCAGCAAATGAAAAAAATATAAAGATGCTGTCAAAGGATCAATTTAAAAAAATGAAAGAGGGCGTCTTAATCGTCAATACTGCCAGAGGAATTTTACTTGATGAAGTAGAACTGATTTTAGCATTAGAGACAGGTAAAGTTGCGGGTTATGCTGCTGATGTCTTTAATTCAGAACCTATTGAAGATGATAATCGACTGAAGAGCTTTGACAATGTTATTTTGACTCCGCATATTGGTGCCTACACTTACCCAAGCTTAAAGGGAATGGGTGACAATGTCGTTGGTAATGTAGAAAAAGTGCAAAAAGGAATACTGCCTAAAGAAATTGTAAATGAAGGAGTGGTGCCAAAATGATTGGAATTCATATCGTTTCCCATGGAGAAATCTGTACGGGGATTTTAGATACTCTACAGATGATTATCGGAGAAGTAGACAACATCGGCTATACCAAGCTTAATGAAGAATCGGACGTAGATGATTTTCGTAATGAGATGTTAAAAGAAAGTCAGCGGTTAGACGATGGCGAAGGTGTCTTAATTTTAGCAGATATGTTCGGAGCTACACCTTATAATACAGCTATCTTCAATTCGAGAAATTTCGACACTAATAAGTACAAAATTGTAGCGGGATTTAATCTGCCGATTTTAATTGATGCAGTAATGAGTCGAGAGACGATGACGTTGGTCGAATTGGTAAAAAATATCGAAGCTAATATGGCTGAGTCAATTGTCGTTAGCTAAAGTACGGAAGAATAGAACTAAAGAAAAAGTAGACAGAAACTTTGATGAGAGGGATTGGTTATGGAGATAGCGATTGGTTATGATCATGCTGGCTATCAGCTAAAGGATACTGTTTTAGCAGTCTTGAATGGTTTGGGCTATCAAGTAGTTGACTTTGGTCTTAAAAGTGATGAGTTTACTTATACGACTCCAATCGCAGAGCAGGTTAGTGATTTTGTGGTAGAGCATCATACGAAAGGTATTCTAATTTGCGGTAGTGGTGTAGGTATGTCCATTGCCGCCAACAAGCATAAAGGAATTCGTTGTGTTTGTTGCTCAGATTTGTACACATGTAAGACTTCCCGCAGTCATAACAACACTAATGTTTTGGCTTTTGGTGCTCGCATTATCGATTCAGAATTAGCAAAAAAGTTGGTTCATACTTGGCTGACGACAGATTTTGAAGGCGGTAAGCGAGAAGTTTCTTATAATTTGATTACCCAACTGGAAGAACAGAATTTTAAGTAATTTTGTCAGAGAGAAGATGGACTGAATTAGGAGTAAGTATAGTGATGGAAAAAATTGATATTTTAAGAAAATTGCGAGATGAAAAATTAGTAGCAGTAATCCGCTCTAGAACTAAACAGCAAGCATTGAAATCAGCTATTGCGGCTGTAGCAGGGGGGATAAAATTTATTGAAATCACCTTTACTACCCCAAGTGCTGATGAAATTATCAGAGAACTGACGGATGAGTTACAGGAACAAGAGGTTGTGATTGGAGCGGGAACAGTTTTAGAAGCTACAACAGCCAGAATCGCCATGTTAGCGGGGGCTAAATTTATTGTTAGCCCAGTTTTCAATGAAGATTTGGTAAAAATGGTTAATCTCTATCGAGTTCCCATCATGACGGGGGCATTGACCCCTCTTGAGGCTGTTCAGGCATTGGAGTTAGGGGTTGATATTATCAAAATTTTCCCTGGAGATGCCTATCAACCTAGCATTATCAAAAGTTTTAAAGGGCCGATGCCGCAAGCGAATTTCATGCCAACCGGTGGAGTTAATTTGGAAAATATTCACAAATGGCTAGAGGCTGGTGCATTCGCTGTCGGAACCGGTAGCAGCCTAACAGTTGGAGCACAAACAGAAAATTATCAGTCAGTTACATCAGAAGCTGAAAAATTTGTGAACAAGGTAAAAACATTTAAGGAGGGAAAATAATTGACAGAATATAAGGCTTTAGTTATGAATCCTCAAGACAATGTCGCAACTTTATTACAGGAGACACCGGCGAATTCTGAAATCACCTTAATTTCAAAAGCAAGAAGTATTGGCAATATTAAAAATTTGGAACAGGTCGATGCTTATCACAAAATAGCTTTAGAAAACATTTCAAAGGATCAAAATATTCATAAGTATGGTGAGATTATTGGCATTGTAACAGAAGAAATAAAAATCGGTGAGCATGTACATACTCATAATGTAAGGAGTATTAAAGTATAAGATGAAAAAACTATTAGGATATAAACGCTCAGATGGTCAATATGGAATTAGGAACAAAGTTTTAGTAATGTCTTCCGTTGGGTGTGCGAACGAAACTGCCCGTAGAGCAGCGGAAATGGTCCCGGGAACTGTGTTTATTCCAGCGGGGAAAGGCTGTGGTCAAATTGGCGACTCAGTTGAGATTACGAAACGAACAATGACAGGCTTTGCGCTAAATCCCAATGTTTTTGGCGTAATCATTGTCGGTTTGGGTTGTGAAACAATTCAACCCTTCTCTTTACAAGATCGAATTACCAGTTTAACGGATAAGCCAGTTTTTGCTTTCAGTATTCAAGAAGAAGGGGGCACTATCAAGACCATTGAGAAAGTCGCCAAAGCAGCAGCTGAATTATTAGAAGAATCAACTAAATTAACCAAAACTGAATTTCCGATTTCAGAACTAGTTTTAGCAACGAATTGCGGTGGCAGTGATGCAACAAGTGGTTTAGCTGCAAATCCGGCTTTAGGTTATACATCAGATTTAATCGTTGAACAAGGTGGTACGTCAATTCTAGGCGAAACGACTGAACTGATAGGTACAGAACACATCTTAGCAAAACGAACTAAAAACGAAGATGTCAAAGTAGATATTTTAAAAATAATTGAAGGCTTGGAAAATGAATTTGCTGAATCCGGTATTGATATCAGAGGGGCCAATCCATCACCTGGGAATCAAAAAGGTGGACTCTCTACTTTAGAAGAAAAATCACTCGGCGCAATTACTAAAGGTGGAACGACGGTTATCAATCAAGTGGTAAAATATGGTGAAATCCCAGTTGAAAAAGGTTTGGTAGTGATGGATACACCAGGATACGATATTGAGTCTGTCACAGGGATGGTTGCTGGAGGGGCGCAAATCTGTGTCTTCACAACGGGACGCGGAACACCGATTGGTAATCCAATCATTCCGATGATTAAAATTACCGGTAATAAAATAACCTTTGAAAACATGATTGATAATATTGATTTAGATATGTCTCCGATTGTTGATGGTCGTATGAGTGTCGAAGAGGGCGGAAGAATTATTTTAGATGAAATCATCGATGTTTGTGATGGGAAAGAAACAAAAGCCGAAGCCTTTGGGTTTAACGAAATTGCTATTTATCGCAATAATGAGGTTTGGTGCTGTAATTTATAAAGTTGAATAAGAAAAGAGGTTCTTTGAGCTTTAGAAGGAATAGTTAGTAGAAGAGTAGCAGCTTATTCATAATAAAAGACATTTATATAGATAGTTTTTTATAGCGGGAGTTAGTATACCCGCTTTTTTGTTTGATTCGGCGAAGTTAAAGCAGTATTTAAAAAAGAATGGTCTCAGTAAAAATGATAAACTAAAAACCACCTCAAGCCCTTCACTATCCAGTGAAAGTTCGTTGAGGTGGTTTAAAATCATTCCATCGTCCGCTTAATATCCAAAACAGTGCCGGTGTAGGCATCGGCAATAAATTCGTAGATGACCAGCTGATCGTCTTCAATGCGAGAAATTCCGCCGTGGTAGCTTTTTGAGCGGATGGCAAATTTTCTGGAGGGTTGTTTTTCAGAGGAAATCCAAGAGCCTTCAATCGGGCCTTCTTGTAAAAAGGCCTGTTTTACATTGTCTAAAACTTGGTCGGGGGTGATGCTTCTTTTTTTGTTGTACCATAATGCTGAGGCGACACCGCTGACTAGACCGAAGCCGACACCAACTGCCAAACCGCCTTTAAAATAATTCAATTGATTTTCTTCATTCAAGGGAATTCCTCCTCTCAACGTCAGGAATCAGGATAATTTGCTGTTTTTGATTTCATTCTCTGATACATTCTGAGTGATTAAAATGTAAGCTTGGGAATCCAGAGCTTCACCATTATTTTACCATAGACTTTCCCAGAAAAGAACTAAATGCTAATTTGCGAGAAAAATTTTTATTAAAAATTGTCAATCCGCCTAATAAAGATGAGAAATAAATGAAGTTTTTTAGGAGGGTATTAAATCTGCTTAATCGTTCCCAATTTTTAGCGCTGCTTGCGCTATAATAGACACGTATCGATTTGACGAAATTTTTCTAAGGAGGCTTTGAGACTGGAAATCAACTGAACTGAAATTGCATTAGCCGCCAACAAAAGAACAGTGCGGTTTGGGCAACTCACTTATTTTCAGTCAACAAATTATGGAAGAAAAAACTTATCAAAGAATCAAAGAATTAACAGAATTACAAGGAACTTCAGGCTTTGAAGATGATATCCGTGACTATTTGCGGGGCCACATGGAAGGTCTGGTGGACGAAATTCAACAGGACGGTTTAGGCGGTCTGTTTGGTATTCGCCATCATGAAGAAAAGGATGCGCCACGGGTCATGGTTGCGGCCCACATGGACGAAGTTGGCTTTATGTTGACGGAAATCAAGGACAATGGATTATTTAAAGTGGTGCCTTTAGGTGGCTGGAATCCTTACGTTGTTTCGGCACAACGTTTCACTTTGAAAACCCGCAAAGGCAACTATCCAGTCATTTCTTCTTCCATTCCGCCACATTTATTACGGGGAACAGGCGGTCAAAAATCATTGGAAGTCGCTGATGTATTGTTTGACGCTGGCTTTTCTTCAAGGGAAGAAGCTTTGAGCTACGGTGTTTTACCGGGGGATTCTATCGTGCCGCAGGTGGAAACAATCAAAACGGCTAATGGCAAAAATATTATTTCCAAATCGTGGGACAATCGTTATGGCTGCACAGTCGTCTTAGAAGCTTTAGAAGCTTTGAAGGATGAAAAATTAGGCCACACCTTAATTGCCGGCGCCAACGTTCAAGAAGAAGTTGGCTTGCGTGGTTCAAAACCTTCCGTGACGAAATTTAATCCTGATTTATTCTTTGCAGTTGATTGCTCAGCGGCTGATGATATCATGACGAAAAATGGCACATTCGGGCATTTAGGCGAAGGTACCTTGATGCGGATTTATGATCCCGGCTTGATTCAATTGCCTCGTTTGCGGGAATATCTTTTGGATACAGCAGAAACCAACAAGATTCCGTACCAATATTTTGTTTCAAAAGGCGGCACTGATGCTGGCGCAGCGCATACTGCCAATGAAGGCATTCCAAGCACGGTCATCGGAGTTGTGGGTCGGTACATTCATACCCACCAAACGATGTTCAGCATTGCCGATTTTGATGCGGCTCGGGAAATGTTGATTCAAACCTTGAAGGGCTTGGACAAATCAACAGTCAATACCATTGTTTATGGTAAATAGCTAACTTAAAGAAGAGTTCTCAAGCAATTTTTGCTGGAGGAGTCTTCTTTTCCTTTGTTATTTAAAAGGTGTATAATAAAATTAGCAAAACGAGGAAGGATGGAGTGTATGATTATTCCCAAATCTCTAGAGGAATTGGCTGGCTATGTTGAAAAAGGCCATAATGTTTTCTTTTTTACCGCCGGTTGGTGTGGCGATTGTCATTTTATTAAACCGCAGCTGCCAGAAATTGAGGCGGATTTTCCCCAATTAAATTTTATTGAAGTTGACCGAGACCAGTATATTGATGTTGCGGCAGAGTGGAATATTTTTGGGATTCCCAGCTTTGTGGTGATTAAAGATGGCAAAGAGCAGGGTCGTTTAGTCAATAAGGCCCGTAAAACCAAAGCTGAAATTGAAACCTTTTTAACCAGCATCGAAAATTAGTTTGAAATTAATGGAAATGAGGTGCCCGCATGGAACAAGAATACCAACGTATTTTAGTCGGAATTGATGGCAGTCAACAGGCGCAGGAAGCTTTTGAAAAAGCCGTTGAGGTTGCCAAACGTAATCACTCAGCTTTGTTTGTGGCCAATGTTTTAGACCAAAAAGCTTATAGCTTTATGGGCTTTGCGCCCATCAGCGAAACGGTTGTCGAGACGGAAATTGATCAGTCCAAGTCCTTGATTGATGCAGCGAAAACTTATGCACAAAAAGCAGGTGTTACAGAGGTTGAAGGAATTTTAGCCTATGGTTCAGCTAAAGAAGCGATGGCCCATCAATTACCCAATAAATACCAAATTGATTTGATTATGGTCGGCCAATCCGGTTTAAATGCGGTCGAGCGTTTTATGCTGGGCAGTGTTTCCAGTTATATTATTCGCGAAGCCCCCTGTGATGTTTTAGTTGTTAGACCGACTCATCAGGAAAAAGCGAATTCTTAGAGGACTGTGAAAACCCCATGACTTCCTTGGGGTTTTTTGTTATGATAGGGCATGTTGACCTATGGAATTTTGAATTAATTGGAGGAATAACCTGTGATTTTTGCATACAATAAAGAAAATGTTGGCGATACGCTGTTGGTGATTGTCAATGATGACCATGCCCAAGAAAATTTTGTTATCAGAAAAGGTGATGTTGCTCGGGTGACATTAGCGGACGATACAGTTGTAGCTTGGAACTTTTTTAATATCTCAAATTATCTAGATATTCAAGGAAACGGCCAAGTTTCTCTGACGGATGAAGATATTATGAAACTCAATAGCTTATTGATGGCAGCGGGCTTCACGGAAACCTTGACAGCAGATGATGAACCAAAAATCGTCGTTGGCTTTGTTAAGAGTAGTAAAAAACATCCTGACTCTGACCATTTGTCCATCACACAAACAGAAGTCGGCAATGGTGAAGTTTTACAAATTGTCTGCGGCGCTCCCAACGTCAAAGCCGGTCAAAAAGTAGTCGTTGCCAAACCCGGCGCAATGATGCCGGATGGCCTATTAATTTGGCCGGGTGTCTTGCGCGGCGTCGAAAGCTTCGGTATGATTTGCTCCGCCAAAGAATTGCATTTGCCAGATGCCCCAGAGAAAAAAGGCATTTTAGAATTGCCTTTTGATGCGGTGGTTGGCGAAGCCTTTGCGGTTGGAAAATAGAATAAACCGAAATAAACAGTTCTTCCGTGTTAGTTGACGGAGAGCTGTTTTTTGTTTGAGGGGATGAAAAAAATTAGCAGGAAAAGACCTGTTTCTAAGATGTTAAAGGTCTTTAACATCAAATAAATGGTGTTGTTAAAGAATTTTGCTGGCGGGATGTAACAACTTTGAGGATAATGAAAAGAAAGTGCCTGGGGGAAATCATATGACATTAGGGGATACCATCTTGGAAAAAAGAAAAGAACGTAATTTAACCCAAACTGAGGTGGCTGAGTCACTCTTTGTCAGTCGCCAGACGATTGCCAATTGGGAAAGGGACAAAACTTTGCCGGATATTGAAAGTTTAATTCGCCTAGCAGAGTTTTATCAATTGTCATTAGACGAGATATTTTTAAATGATTCGGCTGTTGTTGAAAGTATCAAAAGGCAGGAGCAACTTGTCCAAGAATATCGCTGGTTGGGGATTCCTTGCGGGATTTTCATTTTAACAAGTTTATTAGTCTATCACGCGGCTCTCAAACAAGATATCTTCAGTTTATTAGGGCTGAGTGGTGTGCTGATACTCTTACTTGGACAAGTTGTTTTCCTGAAATTTCAACTGAATAAAGTTCAACGGGTTTCAGTTCCTTTGCTGAGTAAAAAACTACTTATAGTTTTGGCAGTGCTATTTGTGTTAGGTGGATTTGTGGGGTTTGTAGTTGGTATTTTTGATTAGAAAAGGAAAGCCTCTTTTTTTGTTGGCATCCACCTTCACCCAATAATATTATCATTGCCAACAACCCGTCGCAGTTGGATGACAGCTGAGTCCAGCTCCTTTTGGCGATTATCCAAAAGGTGGGTATTTTCTTCAATATGTTCGAGGCGTTGGCAAATTTCATCTAGTTTTTCGATGGCTTTTTGGAAGCTATCTAAGTAGGTTTCATTCATTTTTCTCACTCCAATTTATATTTCTTCATCGACTTCGATTAAATCTTCAAGGGGCGCAGCTTCCACAGAGTTTGCGGCAGCTGGAGCCGGTTTGTAAAAAAGTTTATAAAGGACGGTACAAAAAAGCGGTAAAACGGCGGCGCTGAGGTACATACCTTGAAAGGACAGTAGACTGCGTAACTCACCAAATAAGTAGGGGCCAACACCTAGACCTAAATCCAAGCCGACAAAATAAGTCGACAAGGCAATCCCGATTCTTTGGCTATCGGCCATTTTTAAACATATGGCCTGCCCGTTTGACATAAAGGTGCCATAACCTAAGCCCACCAAGGCGCCGGCTACTAACAGCATCCAAGCAGAGCTAGTGAGGCTCAAAACCACTAGACCAGCTGTCAAAAATAAATAGCTGGGGTAAATCACTGCATTTTCTCCGTGGGCATCAAAAATTTTTCCAGACATTGGTCTAGTAGCGGTGATAACTAAAGCGTAAACGACAAAGAAAAACGAGCTAGCGGTCACCAGATGAATCGTTTGCGCATAAGAAGAGAGAAAGGAAAGTACGCTTGAATAGGCCAAACCCATAAAGAAAGCAACAAAAGAAATAAATAAGGCTTTCTTCTCAATAAAGCTCTCCAGCTTCCAAGAGGCTGCAGCTTTTTTTTGAGACGCTGACAAGCTGATATTTTTTACCGGGAAGAAAAAGCAGGCTAGCGTAGTAGCGGCAATCATCACAATCGAAGTGAGGATGATTGTATAAAAGCTGGTAGTGTTTAATAAAATCATTCCCAGAAATGGTCCAATGGCGGCGGCCAAACTAGTGCTCAAGCCATAATAATTAATCCCTTCGCCACGTTTTTTCATGGGGATATAGGCTGTCACAATGGCGTTAGTGGCGGTTGAAACCGTTCCGTAGCCAAAGCCGTTTAAAAAACGCACGAGATATAAAATTCCGATAGTTGGCATATAAAGATAAGCGATGGTGGTCAGCAGATAAAAAATGGCACCATAACGCAGGACGGCTTTACGTCCGTATTGCTCCAATTTTTTTCCCATAAATAAGCGGGCCAATAATGTTCCAATAATATAAATACCAGAAGCTAAACCAGCTTGACCTAAGCTGGCATTCAAATTATCTTGGGCGATGACGGCAATAATCACCATCAATAAATAATAGACAAGGTAGACAATAAAGTTAATCACGGTGATGCTGATAAAGCCTTTGTTAAATAATTTTTCCTCCATCAATCCTGCTCCTCAAATGAAAATTTTCTGTAAATTTATATTTTACGAGCTAAGCGTACGCAATTTCCACGGAGAAAAAAAGCTGATTTGCTGCGGTTCTTTGTTGCAAATAAAATACTATAACAAAAAGCATTAACATTTGTTGTTGTTTTTTGCTAGGTCTTTCGCTTAAATAGTGGTAAATTAATGGAGAATTATTGCCTAATTGGAGCGTGTCAGCATATGGACAATCACATTTTGAAAAATTATTTAAGCAGCCAAGAATTTCCAGTGGTCATAAAGGATCGCAAAAAATACTTAACCTACGAAGGATTGCAGGATCGTTTTGTTTATATTTTGAAAAATGGTGTCATCAAAACTAGTGTTATTTCCCGTGATGGGCGGGAATTTAATTGGCGCTACATCAATACCGTTGAGATTGTTTCACTGTTGCGGGATGAATATTCCCAGTTTACCGATGCACCTTTTAACATTCGTATCGAGTCACCACAAGCGGAACTTTATCGCATTGACCGGGTGCGTTTCTGGCAGGATGTGAATCAAAGCTTTGAACTGCAAAATTATGTGAAGGATTATTATCGGGAGCGGCTCTTATTTTCCATGAAAAAAATGCAGCAGATGCTGATGAATGGCAAATTTGGGGCTGTCTGCGCCCAAATTAACGAGCTGTATGAAACCTTTGGCGTTGAGACTCCCGCCGGCTATTTAATTGATTTTGTCGTGACCAATGAGGAAATTGCCCACTTTTGCGGAATCACCTCTGCCAGCAGTGTCAGCCGAATGCTGCAGCAATTGAAAGACTTAGGGGCAATCGAGCTGCAAAATCACAAAATAATCATCACTGATTTAGAGCAGATTCAAGAAAATATTATTATCTAATTAATTTTGCTGCTGGTAAATCGCAAAATCCATCCAATCAGCAAAGTCTTAGTCAATAAAAAGGCTAATCAACGGAAATTAAATACAAAAAAAGGAGCAATCAGCTGAAATCAACTGATTGCCCCTTTTTTCCTGTTGGTTATTAGTTACTATTTGTTGTGGTGCCACTATTGGTGTTTAAATCTGAAGTCGTCATTGTCAAATTGACTGTGACGGTTTGTTCTTCACCATCTCGGTAGTAAGTCACGGTAATCGAATCACCGACGCTCTTATCGTATAATTTGCTCTTCAAGTCGCTGCTTGAAGTAATTTCTTCGCCGTCAATAGCGGTGATGACATCGTATTGTTGCAAGCCAGCTTCATCAGCAGGTGAGCCGCTGACAACGGCTGAGACAACCGCACCAGAAGTCACATCTTCAGGGAGATTAGAAAGATATTGTTCCCGTTGTTGTGAGCTGAAGATTGACAAGTCGTACATCGTTACACCTAGTCCTGGACGAGTGACTTCGCCGTTTTCAACTAATTGATTGATAATTTTAACGACATCATTACTTGGAATCGCAAAACCAATCCCTTCAACACTTTCGCCGCTTGAAGTGGAAGTAATTTTACTGGAGTTAATCCCAATTACTTGGCCTTCAATATTGACTAAAGCCCCACCAGAGTTCCCTGGGTTGATTGCCGCATCTGTTTGAATTGCGTAGCTTGTAGCAACACCAGAGTTTTCAGTTGAAACTTGAACTTCACGATTTAATGAAGAGACAATTCCTGAAGTCACGGAGTTCGCATAGTTTGTTCCTAATGGAGAACCAATGGCAATCGCTGGTTCGCCGACCGTTAATGCATCAGAATCGCCAAATTCGGCAGTGGTGCTGATTCCTTCAGAGCTGACTTTTAAAACAGCGATATCGGAATATTCATCAGTGCCGACTAATTCAGCATCGACAGAAGTTCCGTCAGATAATAAGACGCTTAAACTATCAGCACCAGAGATAACGTGATTGTTGGTAACGATATAAGCCGTATCACCATCAATATTGTAGATAACGCCGGAGCCTTCACTGTATTCAGTCAATTCAGAACTATCTGTTTGCGTGTTGCCAAACATATCCATTGAAGAGCTAGCTTGGTAATTAATAACTGAAACAATCGCATCTTGAACTTTGCTGACAGCATCGGTAATGTCAGAATTAACATTAACAGAGACATTGCTGACTTGTGTCGTGCCAGATGTGTTGGATGTTGTATTTGAATTTGTCGTGGTATTATTTGAACCACTAGTAACCGCTGCGTAACCGCCAACGATTAAAGCCGCTCCTAAAAGTCCGCCCGCCAAACCAATTCCAAAGCGTTTCAATGTTTCAGAAGCGCCAGATTTTTTCTTCTTTTTCCCTGGATTGGGTGTTTGATTATTATCATCAAAATTTTGGTAATTATTGTTTTCACTCATAGTAACCTAATCCTCCATTTTCTTTATCGGGTAGTCCATTCAGTATACCCGTAATCTATACTTCTAGTCTACTGAGAGTATTTGAATTTTCGATGAAGAAGCCGTGGAATTTTTGCTACAATTGATGAAAAAAGTTAGATTTATTTGAATAATAAGTTATCCCCACTTTTTGTGGATAACTAGCCAAATAACTGGGGATATACCCCAAAAACTTATCCACAACTTTGTTGATAAGTGGATAAGTTTTCACAAAACAGGAAAAATAAAACTTTTTTCTAACAGAGATATCCCCAGAACATAATAAGTTATCCCCAAAAAATGTGGAAATCTTTCAATTTTGTCCACATTTAGATAAATTCTCCAGTTCAAACATAACCAATAAACTGATTTCTTCAAAAGGCAGTATTTCATGTTAAAATTGAGGAAATCTAAAACGAGGAGCCCTCCCATGCAAATCAAAATCGTCACAGTCGGAAAATTAAAAGAAAAATATTTAATAGAAGGAATCAAAGAATATACCAAGCGCCTCAGTAAATACAGCAAAATTGAAATCCTTGAAGTCCCCGATGAGAAAGCACCGGAAAACCTCAGTGCCGCTGAAATGCTCCAAGTCAAAGAAAAAGAAGGCCAGCGCATCCTAGCCAAAGTCAAAGACAGCGAATACGTCTTTGCCCTCGCTATCAATGGCCAAAACCCCACCAGCGAAACCTTCGCCAAACAAATCGAAAACCTCGGCATCCAAGGCAAAAGCCAGCTAACTTTTATCATCGGCGGCTCCCTCGGCCTCAGCGCTGAAGTTCTCAATAGAAGCAATAGCCAAATTTCATTTGGCAAAATGACCTATCCCCACCAATTGATGCGCTTAATCTTAGTAGAACAGATTTACCGCGGGTTTCGGATTATGAAAGGGGAGCCGTATCATAAATAATGATATTTTTTGAAGGTGAAGGTTGATATAGAAGAGTTTTCAGAATGGCAATCACAGGGTGGAGTGATGTGGGTGGTGTGGGTAGTCCGGAATGGATTGGGGAATGAGTAAATGGACGTGGGAGTTAGTAGATTTATAACGGATAACAATATAAACCTAAATATGGGAAGCTAGTAAATATCACAATCAAAAGAAGAAACAACAATTCTTGGAGGAGTAATGAAAATATATTATGAAGTAAGTTTAGAGGATAATATGAATTTTTTTGCTTATCAAGTAAAGAAAAGGATTAATCCCTCAATAAATGATTCAATAAAACGATGGAATGTATTGTGTTTTTTGCTTTTAACTATAATTTTGCCAATAGCAGAGTATATTATGATTAACGAAATAAGAGCTTTAATATATTTTTTTCTTGTTGGTCTTATTGTTTTCGGACTTATGAATTATAAATCTAATTTGAGAAAAATATGGTGGAACTTTTATAAAAGAAAAGCTAGAAAAGATTTAAAAAAAATGTATTATGTTGATGGAAAAACAACAAGGAAAGGTTGTTTAAGTATAGATGATTCCAGTATAGTTATAGAAAACGAGGATAGAAAAAGAATTTATAAAGAAAAGGATATTCAATTTATTGCTGTTGATGAGATTTACTATTTTATCTTTTTTAAAGATTACGAAGGTACTTTAGTGCCCAAACGATATATAAGTAAAAAAGATGGTGAGTGGTTTGAAAGTCACATATAATCATGTAGTTGCTCAACCGTTAAGTTAGACATTAAACATATTGAACAAATTAACTGAGAGTGTAATCTAAACCGTGTAAGTAACCATTTTCCTAGGTATAGGGGTGCTTCACGGTTTTTCTTTTTCTAAAATAAGATAAAGAGGTGATTACACAATGGCTAAAAAGAAAAGAAATCCCGAATCTGTAAAGTTGGCTGAATCTATCATAAACGCTTTCCACCTGGAATCTGTGGAAGATATGCAAGAAGCTTTGAAAGACGTATTTGGTCCGTTGGTTTAAACAATGTTATAGGGGGAATTGAATAATCATCTAGGATATGAGGCTCATTCTAAAGAATCTAAGGAGCACACAAATCGCCGAAATGGGTATGGAAATAAAACACTCAAAACGAGCTTTGGCGAAGTAAACATTGATGTTCTCAGAGATGGGGATGCTTCTTTTGATCCTGAATTAATCCCTAAAAGAAAACGGGATGTCTCCGACATTGAAGGAAAAGTCCTTTCTATGTATGCTCGTGGAATGAGCCAAAGAGATATTGCTACAACGATTGAGGATATCTATGGATTCGATGTCTCTCATGAGCTGATTTCTGATATTACAGATGCCGTACTTCCCGTGTTGGAAGAATGGAAAGCTCGCCCATTAGCCAAGTGCTATACCTTTTTGTTTGTCGATTATATGTATGTCACTCTCCGAGAAAACTACGAAGCCAAAGAATACGCTCTATACACAATCCTTGGCTATGATTTAAAGGGAAATAAGGATATTTTAAGTTTGTGGCTGAATCAAACAGAGTCCAAAAATCGATGGATGCAAGTATTTGATGAACTGAAATCAAGTGGTGTATAAGATGTCCTTTTTATCTCTGTGGATGGTGTTTCTGGCCTCGAAGAAGGCGCCAAAGCGATTTTTCCATCCGTGACTGTTCAACGGTGTATCGTCCATCTTGTTCGAAATGCCTTGCGCTATATTCCGAGTAAAGACTACAAGGGGGTGTGTAGGGATATGAAAAAGTTCTATAGTGCTTCTTCTCTTAAAGCTGCTCTCGCTGCCTTCGACAGCTTTCAAAATCGTTGGTCCCAGTATTCTGGAGCGATTGTTGTTTGGAAACGAAACTTCGCTCACGTTGAATAATTGTTTGATTACAACAGTGCGATTCGTAAAATCATGTACACAACGAATGCCGTTGAAAGTGTTAGGGAGGTTACGAAAAAAAGGGGCATTCCCTAATGAGAATGCGCTCCTTAAACTGCTATATTTACGAACAAAAGAACTATACAATAAATGGAATGGCGGTCATATCCAAAATTGGGCAATGGTGCTTAATCAACTAATGATTAATGAAACCTTCTCGAATTGAAAAGTATGCAATCTACCTTTCTTGAGGTTAGGTTCATTTATCCATACTTTCCATCAGCTCATTTCTGGCTGAGTATGCTTTTTGAGACCTTTATTGTGCAAAAAAATTCCGGTTAGACAATTTCCACAGTTTAGTTGACAAACCCAATTAACCCACCGGGGGCGAATAATAACATTGAGTGCAACACAATTGTTTGAAAATGAATATGGATTCTCATGTAAATAACCAATTCTTTATCTTAGTAAAGTATAACATAATAAAAAAATTGACTTTGCTTTTCCGCGGTAAAGTCTAGTTGATTAAATCTCACATCACTGTCTGGCAATAACTTTTTAGTTATACAGAAAATGGATAGTAATATGCTACGAAATATTGAATTATAAAATATTAAAAATTAGAAAAAAATATTCTTATAACTGTATATAATACGAATTATAAAATATTTTTAGGTCATTTGTTGCTAATTCAATTCTAAATGTAATTAATTTTGTTGTCAATCCTAATTCGCATAAATTATTATGGTTTTTTGATTAAAAAACCAAAAAGGGGCTTTTTTATTTTTTATTGCTTTAATTTGCAATTGAGAATTGAGATAACAATGACCTTTAAAATGATTTCGTTAAAAGTCGAAAACTGTGAGATTGTATTATTTTTTTTGAACGTATAGTAGCATCAGCCGTCAAAAAAATCGTCAATGGAAAGGGGTATTAATTTATGGTAAGACGCGGAGATAATATTTACAAAAGGAAAGACGGGCGGTGGGAGGGTAGGTATATTAAAGGCCGAACTTCTGACAACAAAATCAGGTATGGTTACGTCTATGGCAAAAGATATGCTGAGGTAAAAAAGCATTTGCTTCTATCAAAAACTGCTTTTGAACAAGAAAAAAATACATCAATTCTTGGGAAAAATTATGGTGATTGGCTCACGCAAGACTACTATCCTAAACTAAAAAAAAATATTAAAGCCTCAACAGACTCAAACTATACTAGAATAATTCAAAAGTATATTTTGCCATATTTAGGAAATGTTTCTCTTTTTAAACTGAACGGAATTGTATTACAGGAGTTTATCAATCAGTTAGTTGACAGGGGACTAAGCGGGGGCAGTATTCAATTGATTTTCAGTTTAGTAAAACAATCTATAAAAGAAGCATTTCGGTGTGGATACTTAGAGGAGAACCCTTTGATATATATAACTATGCCAAAACTGAAAAAGGCACATACCAAAGTATTGAGCATAGATCAGCAACAAGAACTAGAACATCTAGCTAAAGATGTAATCTTTGGGTTGCCAATTCTGATTTCTTTGTACTCGGGGTTAAGAATTGGTGAAATTAGCGGCTTAACCTGGCAAGATATTGATTTTAAGCAAAATATTATCCATGTTGAAAGAACAGTTACTAGAGTGCGGAATGATACTGGAGATTATATGAGAACCAAAATTCTTGTGGACACTCCAAAGACCATGACTTCTAACCGTCTAGTCCCTTTAGTTGATGTATTGAGAAATTACTTAATACCTTATTATAATAGAAATAGTTATGGACCTATCATTTCAACACAACATGGGATTGCCGAGCCTAGAGTTATTAGTTTAAGATTCAAAAGAATAATTGCTGGAACAGATTTTTCTACAATGAATTTCCATGCTCTTCGTCATACATTTGCAACTCGTTGCTTAGAGCAAGGAATGGATATTCCTAGTTTGAGTAAAATTTTAGGACATCAATCAATTAAACTTACGTTAGATACCTATGGCGATTCGTTGATGGAACAGCGTATTAGAGAAATGCGCAAAATAAATTTCATCTATAAGTAAAAAATAGAAAAACTGAAACTCAATGTATGAGTTTCAGTTTTTTTTATTTTTATAGCCTCATTCAAGTTTATAAACCGTCAAATAAGCCGTCGTGAACAGAAAAAATGCTTAAATTCAAAATGATTTATATTGATTCGCATAATATACAGTTATAGGAAGTTAAAACACTTCCTTAATTTTTCGAAAGATTAACAACTAAGCTTTTTAAATTTCTCAAATTTGCTTTAAACCAAGCACAGAAACTTAGTTGCTTTTTTGTATTCACTCATTTTAAAACCTAGCTGTGAATTAAATAAATAGAGGTGATTATTATGAAACAGGTTCTGTTTTTAACAAAAAACATCTATATGGATAGAGAATGGCAATCTAGAATTCAACAATTAGGTTATGAGGTTTTTTGTTCAAATCAATTGTTGGAGCGAATACTTTGTAATCGTGACACAAGCATGTTCAGGTTATTCAAAACAGTTGTTCTAAGTGAAAGCATTGCTAATGATGAGGCAGAAAAAATCAGTGAACTGGCAGAAACAAATAAAGTTCGTCTGTTTCGAATTGATGAACAAATGGATCTTGAAACGAAGCATGATGAAGCTGAGCGATTAGATGAGATTAAACTTTTGCATTCGAGTATGACACTGACAGAATTGCGAGAAACCTTGATGGATACTCGTGCTGTAAAGATTTTTGCGACGGTGTTTCCTAAAGGTAGTGAAGAGGCTAACATGGCTGAAATTCCAATTCATTTAGTAGCTTCGTTTATGTCAACGATGTCCAAAAAAGAAAAAGAACTTTTTAATATCTTGTTAGAGAACAACGGAGAGTTTGTCAGCCGTGTGGAGTTAAGTGATGCAATTTGGGGGCAGGGGGTCTCAAATTCTTCTTTAGCACAGTTATCACAAATTATTGGTCGTTTAAAGAAAAAAATGGTTAAGGCAGGTTTAGATGAAAATCTAATTGAGACTCATTGGAACAAAGGATATGCGCTGCAAGAAAAAATGTGTGCCAGTATTCCTACATATTTAGCGGAGAAAGTAACGTAATTAATTTATTCTATCGTGTCAGGAAGTTAAACATTAGAACAAGAAATAAGTTTAAGTAGCTTTGTGAATATACCAGCATTATACCTGCAGTATGTTGTCAATCTTTCAAAGACATTACTTGCCGCCTATATTCTTAAAAAGCCTGAAAGGATATAAGGCTTGAGTTAATTATCAGCGGAAAAGGAAAAATTTCTTTTGAGTAGTAGGTCGGTTACCTAACTAGCATTGGATTGACAATTTTTAGGAGTTGAAATTTAAAGGAGGTGGTGTTTTGTTGGTGAAAAGAACCTTAAAAAAGGTTCTTTGCCTTCCTGCCTTAGACTACAGGGAGTGACTAATTTGTCAATGTGTCTATTCCTACCTAGTACACAAAAAGGGACAAGAAAGGGGTTGATAAAAAAATGAAATTTGGGAAAAAGCAATATAGATTTAGTGTGTTGCTGCTAGCCGTAATGATGACCATGCTAATTTCGGTTTTAGGAAAAGAACTTGCAAATACTGAGGTAACTAGAGCTGAGTCTTCTAATTATCAATTGGAGTTGTCGGAGATATCAGAGTCTGCAGGAGGCTTAGCATTTGAACTTACAGTTGCCAATCCAAGTGAAGAAACGATAACTTTGGATACAAGTGGATTGGTTATTGGAGAAGAAGATGCTAGCGAGTTGGCAGCGGGAAGCAATCAAGATATTGATGTGTCAATTGATATTGAAACGCAACAGCTCACTATTAAGACACAACCGTCAGGTGAACCATTGAAAATTCTAGGCAACTTTAAAAAAGAGAAGGTGACCGACAGGGATACTCAAGGACAAGTTTCTCTGAGTGTTGCGGGAAATCTTATTACAGAAAAAAATTTCCAATTGTATCAGCAAGCAGAAGCCCCAACTTATGCAGACTTAGAAATTTCAACAATTCAAACTGCTACGACAAGAAATGCACGAGCTATTGGGACACAGGTTATTACACCGGTAGCAACTTGGGCAGAGTTTGCAGCAGCTATTTCTGATGCAACAACAACGGTAATCCAATTAACTGCAGATATTGCGAATCCTACGCCAACGGCCAATCCATACGTGGCAACGCTATCCAAAAATTTAGAAATTATTGGAGTGGACGATACTGGTCAACCAGCTAATCGAGTGATTAATTTTGGTGATTCTTACAGAACAGCTGGGGCTGGGATTGTCTTGAGCAATAGTATCACAACGGCTACTTCTCTTAGTTTTAAAAATGTCGAGTTTAGAGGAATTGGAAATCGTGATGCCGACAATAGAACAGGCAATGCTTTGATTTACTCAGCTGAAACTAACGGACTTTGGTCGGTTAATTTTGAGGATTTTGTTTATAACAAAGGCCTTGGAAATACTAAGCGTATCATGTATGCTCCAACAGCTACTGCTACCTTTAGAGGGCAAAATAATCTGATTGCTAGTGATTATGGTGCTGCACCAAATTCGGCTGGTGGACAAACAAGTGTGGAGACCGATTGGCAGCGGATGTTTGAAATCAAGTCATTTATTTTGACTGATGGCGCTTATCTTAAAGTTGACTTGGTTGATATGCTTTTCTACTCGACAGTTAGCGGAACTGACCGGACAAATGGTGCTCAATTCAGAGTCGAGAAAGGTTCCACTTTGGAAGGAAGTAATCAACTGACCCCTCTGATAGCAGTTGAGGGAACCTACTTCAATTTCTACACTGGAGTAGATGATGGATCAACACCTAGCACTGTTAAATTGAGCGGTACAACAAGATATCGTGACCGTTACGGTGGTTTAATATGTGTGGAGGGTGCTAACGCTCATTACTCGGTTGCAAATGGTTCTTTGTTAGACTTAGATGGACGCTAGTCACCAGTTACGGTCATGATGAGTGATTATGGAATCTTTGATATTGATGAAGCCTCTACCTTTAATGCTTCAGTTCAATCTGATAATGGTTATGCACTTGGTGGAACAATCCGTTTTAGAGAAGAAGGGCACATGACCTTCAACATCATGAACAATTCTATTCTTAGAGTGGAAAAAGAAGATATTAATTCTAGTGGTGCTACAGCGACAGCCAATCGTGGAGCCGCCATTCGTATGTATGGTGGCGATAACGTGATGAATGTTTCTGGGCAATCTAGAGTCTACGTTCAAAGTAATTCTAATGAGTATGCTATCCAGTACACTTTAAGTCGCTCAATGCGCAATGCATTTAATCTTCAAGATGCTCGCAGTATGATTGATATCGATTCTTATCGTTCTGGAGGAATTGAATCAGATTATGCAGTAGATATCACAGCAGAATCGGGTACTGAATTTCAGCTAGCTTCTGGTGGAAACTATACTTTTAATTACGCTACTAACAGCCGTTTTGAGTTTGATAATATGCTTTATTACGATTTTAGAAACAATAATAGAGGATATGTATTTTCTGGTTCTGGAGCACAATTGCGTTCTGTAAACTCAGACTTAAGTGTATGGTCAAGTAGCTCCGATTTGGATGGTGATCCCACTAGGGCATTTACACTGGGATCAGCAGCTTTTAGTGGCACGAGATTCAATACAGTAGCGAGTAATTTTTCTTTGGAATTAATTCCTGGGAAAATCGGTACAGCCTATACAACAACGCCAGAAATGTTAGCGTTCTTTGGGGTGACTGCCAACCGAATGCAAAACTATACTCGCTTAAGTGGAAATAACGCCTATCCAATTGTTGATGAGCTGCGGGTTTCAACCGACGCAGACAAATATATCTATGGACACGTTTCAATTCCTGAAGGGGTAGAAGGTATTCGTGATGCTTGGACGGGTGAAGTGACGGTTGAGGTCAGAGTAACAAAGCTAGATGGCATAAGTTATGTTCTCACAGGAACAACTTCTGCTGGGACATCTGTTTATGGCGAAACTGCCCGTGACGGTATGTTTACAATTGAAAATATTGTAAATGGTAACAGCGAGTTTATTGAAGCGGGCTCCGAAATAGAAGTTTTAAGGGCTTGGCGTGGAACTGGCGATCCTGATAGTGGTCAAGTGCACGTTGGGACACCAGCTATTGATGAACGTTGGGTACAAAATCCAATTACAGCGGTTGATGTGACACCTCCAACCATACCAACACCAACCATAACTGCCGATCAAGTCACCAATGCTTCTAGAACATTAAGTGGAAGTGATGCTGAGCCTGGGGCAACTGGTTATATAGGTGTTAAAAGTGCTACAGCTGGCGATGCAGACGAGCCAACTTTACTTACGGAGACTTTCACAGTCCAGCCAGATGGGACTTGGTCAGTGACAGTTAGTGATTATTTTGTTGCAGGAGAAAAAGTTTCAATTTTCTTCAATGATAATGCAGGCGAAGCGAGCACGGTTGTAAGCCCACCAAGTACAAATAATACTGCAGGGAATATTAATCCGTATCAAACGATAAGTTATCATGATGCAACTTTTACCGGTGTTACAGAATATGTTGTAGAGGATATTATGCCGGATATCGCTGTTGACAAAACAGTTGTTTCAAGTAGTGCGGATGGTACAACATCGGTTGGAGATAGGCTGACATATACAATTGTAGTGTCAAATAGTCGAGGTGATGGTGTGACGTCTACACTAAATGATGTCACTGCAACTGACATCATACCAGATTTCCTAACGCTTGATGAAACGTCAATCACGGGAAATATCAATGGGACAACTCTTGAATCAACCGATTATTCTTTTGAAAATGGAACTTTGACTTTCTCAGCAGGAACGCTACTTTCACAAGAAACAGCAACAATCAGCTTTACTGCTGTTGTAGAAAGCGATGCATATAATACAACGATTACTAATACAGTAAATGCTGAAGGTAAAACTATTCCTGGTGACTCTTTGACGGCTTCCTCATCTGTAGTAAATCCGGGGGGCGTGGTCTTAGGGACAGTTGAAATTGTCAGAGCACCGTCAGAAATTAACTTTGGACAAATTGAATATCGTGCTCAAAATATTCGCGTAAATGAAGCGAACATTATTGGAGATGACCTTGAAGTCAGCGATACTCGAGGTGCAAGCGGTCAAACCGCTTGGGAAATTAAAGCCACTGTTGAAAAGCCTATGACTTTAGATGGTGGGTCACATGTTTTAGCAAATGCCCTACATTATCAATATGGGGATAGTGACCTAACTTTGTTGGAAGATCAGTCAACGACAGTCTATCAAAAGAGTAGTGGTGGTAGTCAAAATATTAGCTCTGCTTGGAGCGCAGATGGAGATGGGCTAAAACTAGATGTCCAAGCCATCGATGCCAGCCGACTAGGAGACTATCAAGGTACTATTCTATGGACACTAGAAGTATCTCCACCGTAAAAACAGAATGGAGGAAGAAATGAGAAAAAAACTTAAATCAATCATCGTTTTCTCTGTTCTGCTTTTGGTAACGTTCATTGTTTTTCCGACTAGCGGCATAGCACAAGGCGGAACAGTAAATGGTGGTGAAGTTTCTACCAAAGGGAAAATTACTTTTTATGAGGAGTCAGAAAGTAGTGATTCTTCACAAGCCTCTTCGTCTTCCAGTGATAGTGAAAGTAGCTCATCAAGTAGTACTGAGGAATCAACTACTTCCAGTTCACTTCCAAGTACAGGAGGGAAATTACCGCAAACTGGAGAAATGGTGAGAAATGTTAGTGCAGTTGCTGGCGGAGTTCTGTTACTGATTGTTGCGATACTTTTCTACAGAAAAAGAAAGAAGGAGGAAAATCATGAAAGCTAAACGATTTCTTTCCTCATTTCTACTTATATTGACAGCAGCCAGTTTAACATTGGTCGTAAATCAAGGTGAAGTTTCTGCATCTAGCCTTGATCAAGGCGGATCTGTAACAGTGACCGGTAGAGGAACAACTGATCCAGTTGATCCAGAAACACCCGGTGAAGAAGTCGATCCAGGTGAAGATAACTCTACAACAGGCGCTTTGCGCTTTGACTTTGTTTCTTCGCTAGACTTTGGAGATGCAAAAATTACCGATAGTAATCGGATATTTTATGCACGGGGGCAGCTTTTTCATAGTGATACTCCAGCAAGAGGTAGCTACATTCAGATTACTGACGAACGAGAAAACGCAGATGGATGGACCTTACAAGTCAAACAAAACTATCAATTTAGAAATGATGTTGTACAAGAAAGCTCAGAGCAAGAATTAACAGGGGCTGTTCTTTCCTTTGACAAAGGTTGGGCGAACGCAATAAATACCAGTAAAATGCCAACTGTTACAAGGGATACCATCAATATTAGTAATATTAATAACTCTTATGAGGTTGCTAGAGCTGCTTCCGGCAATGGCTATGGGACATGGACCATTGAGTTTGGGGCATCTGGAAGCAACCAAAATGATCAGGGGAACACCTTAACACCATTAGTTGATGAAACTGGCGCTCCAATTATGGATGAGCTTTATCAAAAGCAAGCTTATCAAAATAGTGCTATTTCATTAACGATACCGGATGCTACAAAAATTTATCCGGTGCAATACGAAACGGAGTTAACTTGGCTTTTAGCTGAGTTACCATAATTAAAAAAATCAGGAGGAAATAAAAATGAAAAAAAGAAGTTTATGTGCAACAACCTTAATTGCTGCTTTGGGATTAAGTTTAGTGGGTGCAACAACAGCGGCTGCATCAACAGGTGTCGTTGGAAACTCTGTTGTATCGTCAGGTTCAGTTGAAGTAACGCAAGGGGAAGCCGGCGGTGGCGATGATACTAAAGACCCGGAAAATCCAACGGTTCCAATCAAACCTGATCCAGGTGAAGTAACTACACCTGAAGAAACAGGCACATTGATTATTCAAGCAGTTTCTAATCTGTATTTTGATGGAATTACGACTGGAACAGATGCAATAACTACTTACGCTAGAGCGAATACATCAACTGATGCTAATGGTTCAATCAGTCGTGGTGCCTACGTACAATGGACAGATATTCGTAATGATGAACGAGGTTACACTTTGACTGCTGCTTTGACTAAACAATTTACTAAGGCCAGTGGAACTGAAGAGCTTACAGGTGCAACAGTAACCTACAATAACGGTATTATGAACTCAGCTCAAGACGTAGGTATCTGGCCTGAATCAGGTATGCTTAGTAGCTTTGAATTAGATGAAAGTGGTCAGGCTAAAACAGTTGTTAACACAGGAACAGTTGCTGCAGATGCCTTAACAGGTAAAGGTGAGTACTTTGTAGAATACGGTCAAAGTGCTGATTGGGTTGCGGATGATCACGTAGGAGCTAACAAAGGGGTTACTGATAGTGCTAATACATCAGTTTCATTATTTGTACCTAAAACTACCCGTTCAATAATGACTACTGGTACTTACGAAGCTGAAGTAACTTGGACAATTGCTGTTCAACCTTAATTATCAATGAATTAAAAAAGATCTAGAGCTGATGTGGGTATCCCCATCAGCTCTTATTTTCAGATGGTATCTACAATGATTTATACATATTACAACAATCTATATAGACCAAGTGAAAACTCTTCAACGGAGCATACAGTTTGTTCCAAAGAGAAAGAAGCAAATATTACTACACAATTTATATAGTTGGATGGAGTGAATAAGCGTGAAAATAAAAAAATTTTACATAGTATCTTTAGTCTGGTTAATTTTGAGTGTTTTTATAGGGACTGCACCTTCAGCAGAGGCGAGCACCTCAGATAGTAGTGCAGGAGGAGCAGCGGGCTTTACTTACAATGTCAATTTTCCTGAAAATCAGATGGGAGATGCAGGCTATTTTAATTTGCAGATGAGTCCTAGTCAGCAGCAGACCGTGTCCATTTCATTAATTAATCCAAGTGAACAAGACATCGTAGTTGAGATAGGCATAAATGGTGCCAAAACTAATCAAAATGGTGTACTAGAGTACGGTGAAACGAATATTGAAAATGATGCTTCTTTGAAATTTGATTTTGCAGATATCGTGACTGGTCCCAATACAGTCGAGATTCCTGCTGGAGAGTCCCGCGATTTAGAGCTCAATATTCAAATGCCTGAGACTACTTACGATGGCATCATCTTAGGCGGTATTCGCCTGCAAAAACAAGATAGTGATGAAGAAGCGGAAGAAGTTAGCGGTTCAGTTGTTAAAAACAAATTTGCCTATGCAATCGCCATGATTCTTCAAGAAACAGATACTGCCGTGACAGCTGATTTACAATTCAATCAAGTCTATCCAGGAACGGCAAATTATCGGAACACGATTTTTATTAATTATTCCAATACACAGGCGACTATTTTGAATGATATGTCGACAGAGGTGCAAATTACTAATCAAGGGGAAAGTAATGTCCTTTATGAAACGAAAAAAACCCAAATGCGGATGGCACCAAATACTCAAATAGATTTTCCGATTAGTATGAATGGTGAACAGATGGTGGCGGGAGATTATACGGCAACTATTTTAGTGACGGCGGGAGATCAACGCTGGGAGTGGTCAGAGGATTTCGAGATTACCCAAGAACAAGCAGATGAGTTCAACGAACGGGACATTGGTTTAGTACAGGAAAAAGGAATTGACTGGAAATTAATTGCTTTAATTGTCGCTGGCTTTATTGGGGTTGTAGTTATCTTGGTTGTGGTCATTCAAGTAATCAAAAAAAATAAGAAGCAGCGGGAAAAGGCTGAACGATTGAAAAGAAGAAAACTGAAAAAACAGCATAATGCTTAAAGGAAAAGGTGGGAGTAGATGACAGTTTTAGAATGGGTCTTTATTGGCTGTCTGGCAAGTGCTATTCTCTTTCTGATTTTTGCTATCTTCTTCTTTATTCGTTATTTTCAGACAAGAAAAAAGCTTAAAAGATTGCCAAAGAAAAAAATACGGAATAAAAAGAAACGAAAAAAATTGGCTATTCAAAAAAAACTATTGGAAAAAAGAAAAAAGCGTAATATAAGGGGTGTTGCAATACTCCTTATGTTGACTCTTTTAGCTGGTGGTGGAGCTGGCTATGTGAATTATTATCAAGCTATGAATTTGTCTGTAGATGATGCCGACTCCATTGTAAAATCCTATTATTTAATTCGAGATTTTGAAGATCAAATTCAATTGGCTAAAGACCAACAGGACGAGCAGGATAAACTGCAAAAAAATATTCGTTACTTGTCCACTTCGATGGCTAGCTATGGTACTTTGAAGGCAAGTGAATTGAATACTACGGAGGGACAGATAGCCTTAAATCGTTATTATAATGCGATTAAGGAGTTAGGGGTGAATGGTAGTGCCAACTATACCCGATTTTATGGCAACACAGAACTATCCGATGAATATTTACAGGATATTGAAAAAGTAAAAAGTTATGAAAAACAAGTTTTTGATTTTTACAATGTTGATGAAGCTGCTCTTCTTGAGGAATAAAGGTGTTTTTCATGGGCAAAAAAAATAATCAACAGAAGAGACAAAACAGTCGAAACAAGCCAAATCTGGATTTGAACAGAGCCTCCTCAAAGAAAAGCAGCATAAAAAAGACAACAAGAAAGAAGACTACTAAAACAATCGATAATCCCGCATCTAAAAAAGCGGGAAAACAATCCAAAAAGAAAAATACCCCATCACTACAGAAAAACAAAAAAAGTTTGTCGAAAAAAAAAACGGTTTAAGTATAAAAAGAGACGAAAGAACAAGTTGTTGAAAGAGGTTTTTGTTGCAATATTTTTAGCAGCAGTGCTAGTATTCCTAATTTCTTCATTTTTTATGTCCCTTAAAAAGGTTCAAGGGTATGGAATGTCACCTACTTTGCGCAATGACGAGTTGGTTTTAATTCAAAAAAAAATCGATATAAAGCGCTTTGACATCGTGGCATTCAAAAGAGGGGATGCGATTCAAATTAGACGGGTTATTGGTTTGCCTGGTGAAAAGATAAGCTACCGAGAAGACACTTTGTATGTAGATGATCAGGCAGTCGATGAAAAATTTATCGTTTCTGAAATAAATGAAAGTCAGAGTAATGGGCATCAATTTACTGAGGATTTTTCGCTCATGGAAATTATTTCTCAGCAAGAAGTGCCGATGAATCAATACTTGCTTCTTGGTGATAATCGTCCGTATGCCACCGATAGTCGTTATTATGGCTTAATCAATGCTGAGCAAATCATTGGCACAGTCACAGCAAGATTACTTCCTTTAGAAACATGGACTCTTTTTTAACAACAAGAGAAAGAATTATAATACTTTTGACCTCAAATTTTGTAATTGAAAAACTTGAGGTTCTTACCGTGTCTTTTTTGTTGTTTGCGGATGTGACTAGCCTAATTCAAAATATTATTTCTACTTCAGCCTCCAAACAAAAAAACACCCCCTGCTTCGATTAATATTTTAATCGAAGCCGGGGGGTGTTTCATTTAAATCAGCAAAATTTAATCTGATGCTTCTTCTCTTACAGCTGCTTTTTTCTTTTGTGCCATGTACCATAGGATTAACAAGATACCAATTACGGCCATAATCATTGCGATAATGAAGGCCATGGAGTAAGAGCCGCTTGCTTCACGAATTTGCGAAGCCAGAGATGGTCCCATGATGGAGGCAATCCCATAAGCGGTAAACATCCAGCCGTAGTTGGAAGCGGCTTTTGAAGCGCCCCAGTTTTCGGCTGTGATACCAGGGAATGATCCCAGGAAGCCACCGAAGGAAGAAGGAATTAAAATCAAGCCGAGAATGCCGGCAAATGTGCCGATGCTCTGGTTGAAGTTTAATAGTAATAATCCAGCAGCTGAGAAGATAAACATCAGCAATACTGTCACATATCTGCCCAAACGGTCGGAGATGGCGCCCCAGATAATTCGACCTAATGTATTAGATAGCCCCACAATCATTACGATGACTGTTCCGGTACCTAAAGAATAATAATCGGCAAGGCTGGCAGCGTGACCGATAATCATCATGCCACTTGTAGCCGCAAAGGTATACACGACCCATAGCAGCCAGAAATTTGGTTCTTTTAACATTTGTTTGTAGTTCTTGTCGTTTTCATTTGCTTGAACAGCAGTATTGGCGGTTGCTGAAACCGGTGCTTTTTCCATCCAGAAGGAAGCCGCACAGACAACTACTAATAAAACAACGCCTAAAATTCTGAAGGTATTATAGATACCAACTGAATTAATCATGCTGGTGGCAATCGGTGCTAAAATAATCGCACCTGATCCAAAACCGGCTGCAGTCAATCCACCGGCCAAACCTTTTTTATCAGGGAACCATTTAACTGTTAAGGAAGTTGCCGTACCGTAACCGGCACCAATTCCTAGACCTAAAATCAAGCCGTAAGTAAGATAGAGCATAGGAATGCTGGTAACAAAACCTGTCGCAAACATCCCGATACCAAATAATAACCCGGATAATAAGACCACTTTCTTACCGCCCTGTTTATCAATGATTGGTCCGCAGATAATCATCGCAATCGGCACCATTGCAAAGGAAATACTGAAAGCTAAAGACGTTTGACTTAAAGCCCAATCACTGTTGACCTCCAAAAGCGCAGACTGGAAAACTGACCAAGCGTAGCCGGCTCCTAAAGACATGTTAATGACGATAGCGGCAACCAGGACGGCCCATCTGTTCTTCGTTTTCTCCATTATGTTTCCCCCGATCTTTTTTATAAAGCGCTTACAAAATAATTTTAAAAAGGATTTGCTTTAAAGTCCAAAAACTTCTATTTACTATTCCCATAAGCTAAGCTTATAGTTTGTGAAAAATAAATATTTTAAATGACCAAAAAGACTACTGTTTATCAGGCATTACCTGAGTTTTCAAAAGAATTTGGCTGGCAAAAACAACTTGAAGAATTCTTCACAATAAAATGAATAAACTAAAAATAATTCCAAAAAAACTTCTTTTTCGTAATAAATTAGTTTCAGTGGCTAGTGAATGTTTCTAATTAAGCGTTTAACTAGCTTGGTCAAGCATTTTTTTGACGATTCCTGTTAAATATAGAAATTTTATTATTATTTGAGGCGCTTGTGATTCTTTAAAATTGTAAAAGACAGTTTTCTAAGGGAGACATCAGCTAAGCTGAACTGCAAAGAGTTAAACTTTTCGTGCTTGTGAAAAATATTTCTATTAGCGTTAGTTATAGGGTCTATAAATCTAAATAATTTTACTGGATTATTTGATCCCTCAAAAATACGCGAAAGTTAATTCATAAAATTGTTAAATTTTTGGCCCGGTTGGTTGTTTTTTGAAGGAGAATTCATTGGTAATGAAAAACTTACTATTCTTAATTATTATTTTTAGAAAAGGTGATTTCGTTGTTTTATAGGGAGATAAGTCCGTCATGGCAAAAAAACTTCTTGAAAATAAAAAAACCTATATTATGTAAAAAAATGAATTATTTTAAAGTTAAAATAGATTTTTGCTATTTTTTTTGCTAGAATTTTAGTAAGGGCTAAAATGAAAAGTGAGAATATTGGCTGACGTTGAAAATCGCAGCTATCCAGAAGGCGGCAGTTAATTAATTTATGAACGAGGTTATCTGTTTCTTAATGACATTGTGGGAAACATTGAATAAGATATAAAAAAATATTTTTAAAACGCGGCAAAATTAAGTGTTTTTTTGAAAATAAAAAAACGCTAGTCAAACTAGAAACAATTACTGCCAGTAGTTCTCAAGCTAAAATAAATAATTACAAACCGGATACCTATAAGTTTTACTAATAGGTAGGATAAAATTACATAATTTTTCAAATTTATCACAAAGTATTAAAATTGTAATTGAAAGTGCTTACAAAAAATCTTTCTCTGTTTTAGTTATGCTATGGCAATTTTATTTCCATTTAAAATTGTCGGTTATGCTGTTTTTGGACGTAATTTTTTTATCAGAAATAGTTGTTTCTTTTTAGAAAATCTTTTTTTGCTAGTTCGACAAGCAATCGTTGATTGGCGGCTAATTCAGTCATTCACTAAAGAAGCAGTGCAATCCTAGTGTGTTTGTGCACGAAAGTTATTGCTGAAAATTTTGAATGTCTGAAAGCGGCGAGTGACGGCAAAGTGATTTGAGAGGGGGCTGTTAATGGATATTACCCAATTAAGCTATTTCATCAAGGTCGTGGAAAGCGGCTGTAATCTTTCTTTAGCAGCACGGAAAATTCATATTACCCAACCTGCTTTGAGTCAGATGATTACCAACTTTGAAACGGAAGAGGAACTGCTGCTGTTTGAGCGGCGTAATGGTCGCTTTGAGGAGTTGACCCCTAGCGGCAAGCTCTTGTATGAGTATGCGGTAGAGATTGTAGCCAAGTATGAAGAGATGAAGGCGATGATTCGCCGGGAATCTTTGAAGCAAAAGGGAACAATCCGAATCGGTATCCCATCAGCGGTGCTAAGAATGTATTTTCTCTCCTTTCTGCCAAAGTTCATCTTAGATCACAAGGAGCTTCAAATTGAAATTGTCGAAGGCGGTGCCAAGGATTTGACAAAGAAATTAGTCGAAAATGATTTGGATTTGGCCGTTTTAGTTGATCCAGCAGATTTAGATTTAAAGAGTTTTGAACAGCAAGTCATCCAAATTGACGAATTTGTCGCTTATATGCGCTACGGCCATCCTCTTAGCGAGCAAAAGAGTCTTGTTTGGGAAGATTTAAAGGATTATCCATTGGGCACCTTTAATGAAAGCTATACTACTTTTGATTTAGTCAGCAAACGCTTGAAGCAACACTTGAAGCAGCCGCGATTGCAGTTTACCGGCGACTCTTTGGAGTATTTAATGGATCTGACCGGTCATTCGGATATTATTGTCATCCTGCAAAATGCGATGTATCGCTTGGCGGATCAATCAGTGGTTACCAAACGTGAAATTAAAGATTCCTTGCAATTTGTCTTATTGCTGTGCCGGCCGGTCAAAAATTTTTACTCGCCGGAGGAAAAGTTTTTATACGAATCGATTTTGGAATTCTTTTATCAGCCAGTCGAGTAACACGAGCTTTAGTTTGCTAAAAAGGAGACCCACTTTTGGAAAACTCATTGATGCAATATCTACAGGAGTTAAAGAAAAACGGCTTAGATGAACAAGCAACTGTCTTTGATCGGACCAATGAATTCCCTTTAGAATTAATGAAAGATCTCAGCAGGCAGGGGTTTATTCGTTGCGGTTTTCCAAAAGAAATCGGCGGTGACGGGACCAGCTTTAAAGATCACTTGGAGGTTATTCAAGAGCTATCAACCAGCTTTCCCACCCTTTCAAGTATTTTTTTGACCCAGTCGAGCTTTGCGGTTTGGCCAATTTATCATTTTGGTACCGAAGAGCAAAAAGCGGCTTATCTGCAGCCGTTGCTGGAGGGGAAAATCTGGGGGGCTTTTGCTTTAAATGAAGTTGGCTCAGGTAGTCAGCTCTCAGAAGTCCGCACAACGGCCGTGGAGTATTCCAATCACTGGCTGTTGAATGGGGCCAAGGCGACAATCACCAATGCGCCAATCGCTGGTTTGTTCATGGTGGCTTCTAAAGTCAAAAAAATGGACGGGCAAGAGGGCTATGGCATTTTCATTTTAAATAAGAAGATACCTGGCTTAAAAATTGGACCGGAAACAACAGAAGTCGGCCTCCATGCTTTGCCGGTGGCAGATCTTGAGTTTCGCGAGGTGAAAATTCCCAAGGAAAATATTCTCAGCGGCGACTTGGTCAACGAAGAACAGGTGGGCATGATTTTCAACCGGATTCGCTTAGCGATTGCGGCGCAGTCAATCGGCATTGCCAAAGGAGCCTTTGGTTATGGTCTAAAATACGTGACCAAGGAACGCAAATTTGGACTGCGGTTAATCAATTTGATTGAATGTCAAAAGGTTTTATCGGATGTAGTGACCGATATTGAAGCGGCGGAATCTTTTTTAAAGAATACCGATATGCTGGATTACACGGCGACGGTTCAGATTGCAAAAGTGAAATTGTTTTGTACCAAAACATCAATAAAAGCGACAGAAGCCCTAGTTGCAATGACTGGAGGCTATGGTTATACCCGTAATAATGTGATTGAGCGTTTTTCAAGAGACGCTCAAGTGACCGGCTTATATGGCGGTTCAACAGATGCACAGAAAAGAATTATTTCAAAAATTTGGTTGCAATCTAACGACACAAAGATTGAAAAAAATGATGAAATGGGTGAAGAATGAATGTCGTTAACAAAATTATTAGGTATTAAATACCCTTTATTTCAAGGGGCGATGGCACAAATTTCCCGTTATGAATTAGTTTCAGCAGTTTCCAATGCTGGCGGCTTGGGAATTATCGCTTCAGGCGCAATGGATGGCGCCACCTTACGCTATCAAATTCAGGCATGTAAAGAATTAACAGACAAACCCTTTGCTGTTAACTTGATGCTGATGATGGATAATATTGAAGAATTAGTCGACATTGTAATCGAGGAGGGTGTCCCGATTGTCACAACCGGTGCCGGTACTCCAAAAGATCATGTGCCAAAATTATTGGCAGCTGGTGTCAAGGTCTTTCCAGTAATTGCGACTGTTGATCAGGCGCAAAAGATGGAAGCTCTAGGGGTTCACGGCGTAGTAGCTGAAGGAACCGAAGCTGGTGGACACATTGGCGAAAGCAGCACAATGTCTTTAGTTTTACAGGTGAGTGAAGCCGTTTCGATTCCGGTGATTGCTGCCGGTGGGATTGTCAATGGCCGCGGCATTGTCGCAAGTTTCGCTTTGGGCGCTCAAGGTGTTCAAGTAGGGACTAGATTCTTGGCCTCTGAGGAAGTGCCAATTCCTGAGAGTTATAAATTAGCAGTTTTAGCAGCGAAGGACGATTCAACGGTGGTCACTGGCCGTACATCTCGCGCACCGGTCCGGGTGATTAAAAATCCGATGTCTGAGAAATATTTAGAGATGGAATATTTGAAAGTGCCCCGCAGCGAGCTAGAGGAATTAACCATGGGCTCACTGAGAAAAGCGGTGGTCAATGGCGATATGGTCAATGGGTCCATCATGGCCGGCCAGATTTCCGGCGCGATTCACAGTATCCGGCCGGTTAAATCGATTATCGATGACATGTTTGCCGAAGCTGAGGAAGTTATGAAAGAGATGCCTAAAATCTTTTATTAAACCAAAAGGTGTTAGACAGGGTCATTGCAGTAAGGAGTGTTGAAAACGCTTACTGCATAAAAATTATTTGAATACTAATTTGCTGATCATCTTTGATAGCAAATTGTAGATAAAAATTATATTGGAGGTCAATCACATGCAGTTAAACACAACTGAGCAACACGAAGCTTTTCGCGCTAAAGTCAGAGATTTTGCAGAGACAGATATTAAACCAATTGCAACGACTTTAGATCTTGAAAACCAATTTCCTGATGAAATTGTCAAAAAAATGGGTGAACTGGGTATTCTAGGCATTCCTTTTCCAGAGAAGTATGGCGGCGGTGGCATGGATACAACAAGTTATGCTATCGGTGTTGAAGAGTTATCTCGAGTGGATGCCGGCGTTGGGGTTATTTTATCGGCGCATGTTTCGTTAGGCTGTTATCCAATTTACAATTATGGTACAGAAGCACAGAAGAAAAAATATTTGGTGCCAATGGCAAAAGGTGAAAAATTAGGGGCCTTCGGTTTAACTGAAAGTGAAGCGGGTAGTGATGCCGGCGGAACGGAAACAACTGCTGAATTTGATGGTGAAAACTATATTTTAAATGGTAATAAAATTTTCATCACCAATGCACCTAAAGCTGATGTGTACATCATCTTTGCGGTAACGACACCGGGCATCGGTATTAAAGGCATCAGCGCCTTCATCGTTGAAAAAGGCTGGGAAGGCTTTGAATTTGGCGAACACTATGACAAATTAGGAATTCGTTCTTCTTCAACTGCTGAATTAATCTTTAACAACGTGAAAGTACCGAAGGAAAACTTATTAGGACCTGAAGGCAAAGGCTTTAACATTGCTATGAATACGCTAGACGGCGGTCGGATTGGGATTGCAGCGCAAGCGTTAGGAATTGGTCAAGGGGCCTTTGAAAGTGCTTTAGAGTATGCTAAAGAACGGGAGCAGTTTGGTAAAGCAATTGCTCACCAACAAGTTATCTCCTTCAAATTAGCTGATATGGCAACTGAATTACGGGCGAGCCGTTTGATGGTGTACAGCGCAGCTGAATTGAAAGATACAGGCAAACCATTTGCGATGGAATCTGCAATGGCGAAACAATTTGCTTCAGATAACACGCTGAAAATTGTTAATGACGCCTTACAAATCTATGGCGGTGCCGGCTACATTAAAGGCAGCGACGTGGAACGCTTCTATCGTGATGCTAAGATTACAACAATTTACGAAGGAACCAATGAAATTCAACGGGTGGTTATTTCTTCTTACTTGGTTGGTAAAGAACCGAAAGCGACTGGGGTCCCAGTAAAAAAGGGCCCAGCGACGGGGGACCGCAAGAAGATGATTTTCAAGGACGCGGATCAAAAGAAAAACGTTGCAGCCTTAGTCGAAAGCTTAAAGAAGGATGGCTACGATTTCTCGGTGGGAATCCCGATTGATACACCAATTGCCCAAGCAGAGCGGGTGGTCAGTGCCGGCCGCGGCGTAGGACCAGAATCAAACATGAAGCTAATTGAAGAATTAGCAAAACAATCTGGCTCAGCTATCGGCTGTTCTCGTCCAGTTGCAGAAACGCTTCACTATCTGCCATTAAGCCGTTATGTTGGTATGTCCGGTCAAAAATTCAAAGGCAACTTATACATTGCCTGCGGTATTTCCGGTGCCGGTCAGCATTTGAAGGGAATTAAAGACGCTTCAACAATTGTGGCAATCAACGTAAATCCAAACGCGAAAATATTTAAAAATGCTGACTACGGTATTGTCGGTGATATCGAAGAAGTTCTACCATTGTTATCACAAGCATTAGATACCGGAGAAGCGAAGAAAGAGGCTCCGCCAATGGTGAAAATTAAACGCTCTAAACCTAAAAAATCTGCTCCTTCATATAAATTCTATGTATGTGGCGGCTGCGGCTACGAGTATGATGCTGCTAAAGGTGATCCAGAGGGTGAAGTAGCACCAGGAACACTGTTTAAAGACCTGCCTGAAGAATGGACTTGTCCTTCTTGTGGCGAAGAAAAAACAGCCTTCATCGAAGGATATTAACAGCTGTGCTTTTACTAAATGTCAGACCAAATAGGGGGATTTAATATATGTATACAGTTAGAAAGGTAGCAGAAGATTTATACTGGGTTGGAGGCAACGATGTCCGCTTGGCATTGTTTGAAAATATGCATCCAATTCCTCGGGGCGTATCCTATAACTCATATCTGCTCTTAGATGAAAAAACTGTTTTATTCGATGCGGTAGACTGGGCAATCACCCAAGACTTTATCCGCAACGTAGAAATGGTTTTAGGCGATCGGGAATTAGATTACTTAGTCGTGAACCATATGGAACCAGATCACTGCGGTTCGATTGAAGAACTAATTCTGCGCTATCCGAAATTAAAAATTATCAGCTCAGAAAAATCATTTATGCTGATGCACCAATTCAACTATCATGTGGATGGTCATGAAGACCAAGTGGAAGAAGGCGATACTCGTAACTTTGGTAAGCATACAGTGACCTTCGTTGCGGCGCCAATGGTTCACTGGCCTGAAGTAATGATGACTTATGATATTACCACAGGAACATTATTCTCTGCCGATGCCTTCGGTTCCTTTGGAGCTTTGCATGGCGCATTGTTCAACGATGAAATGAACTTTGACCGGGATTGGATTGATGACGCTCGCCGTTACTACACCAATATCGTAGGGAAATATGGACCTTTCGTACAAGCTGCTTTGAAGAAAGCTGCTACAATCGATATCAAAATGATTTGCCCATTGCATGGTCCAGTTTGGCGCAATGACTTCGGCTATCTGTTAGATAAATATGACAAATGGAGCCGTTACGAGCCAGAAGAAAAAGGCGTGCTGATCATTTATGGATCCATGTATGGAAATACTGAATATGCTGCAGAATCATTAGCATCTTTGTTACACGACAAAGGTATGCATAATGTACGGGTTTACGACGTATCCAGTACTGATGTATCCTACTTGATTGCCGAAACCTTTAAGTTCAGCCATATCGTACTAGCCTGTCCAACCTTCAACTTAGGCATTTATCCGCCAATGAAGAATTATCTGAACGATATGAAGGCGCTAAATGTGCAAAATCGGACCTTTGCGTTAATTGAAAATGGTTCATGGGCACCGCAATCAGGTACGTTAATGAGCGAATACTTGGATGAAGAGTTGAAGATGATGAATATCATGGATGAAACTCTGAGCATCAACTCCGCTATTACTGATTTGGATGTACCAGATTTAAATAGTCTCGTAGACGCTTTAATCGAAGCTACAAAAGAATAATTAAGCTCAGTCGCATTTTGGTCCTTATCTTATCTAGACCAAAATGTGACTGCTTATCAACGGGTTAGGTCAAAACATAGTTGTTGGAAACTTGGGTTAGCAGGCTTTTTCTAGGGGTTATCTAAGGAGATTTGCTGGATATTTTACTGGAAAGGCCTGCTTTGTACTTATTAGCTTGAATTGAAAAGAGGAGAGTGTTTATGAGTAAATATGTAACAGCAGAAGAAGCAGTCAAAGTAATTAAAGATGGCGATAGCGTCGTTATTGGTTTGGGATGTGGCGAACCGAGCGCCGTAATTCGTGAATTCGGCAAAAGAATACCAGAATTAAAAGATGTTGTGACCTCACAAATGCTGCCATTAGGAACATCCCCTTATTCACAACCAGAGGCAATTGGCCATGTTCGCCATAACAGTTTATATGTTGGCGGCAAAGACCGCAAAGCTGTTGCTGAAGGCTATGCGGATTATACACCGCGCTTCTTCTCAAGAATGCCGGCTTTATTTACCGACGGCAGTATTAATGCAGATGTAGCTTTGATTGAAGTTAGTCGGGTGGACCAACACGGCTATGCTAGTTTAGGTATTTCTGTTGATTATACGATGACAGCCGCAAAAAATGCCAAGATTGTTATTGCCCAAGTCAATAATAATCTACCACGGACTCACGGCAATTGCTTTATGCATGTGGATGAGTTTGATTATATCGTGGAGGAAGATACTCCAATTCTAGAGTTGCCAAAAGCTGCACCAACACCAGAAGAAGTCCAAATCGGCAAATACTGTGCCAGCATGATTAAAGATGGCGATACGTTACAATTAGGTATCGGTAGCTTGCCAGATGCAGTATTAGATCAGCTACATGATAAAAAAGATTTAGGTATCCACAGTGAAATGTTCAGTGACGGCGTCATGCAGTTGGTTAAAATGGGCGTTATCAATAACAGCAAGAAAAACCTAAATCCTGGAAAAATGATCGCAACTTTCTTGATGGGCACACGGGAATTTTATGATTTCGTTGATGATAATCCAAGCGTTATGATGGCGCCAGTTGATTATACTAACGATCCATATGTGATTGCCCAAAATGATAATTTAATTTCAATCAATAGCTGTGTTCAAGTGGACTTAACTGGTCAAGTTGCTTCCGAAACAATTGGACCTTTACAAATTTCTTCAGTCGGCGGACAGTTGGACTTTGTTCGCGGTGCCAACATGTCTAAAGGCGGCATTTCAATTATTGCTATGCCTTCGACAACTAAAAACAATACCATCAGTAAAATCGTGCCATTCTTAGACCTAGGTTCCGTTGTAACAACCGGTCGTAACGATGTAGCTGTGATCGTTACAGAATATGGTATCGCTGATTTACGCGGCAAATCTATCCGTGAACGCAGCCGGGCTCTGATTGAAATTGCTCATCCTAACTTCCGGGAAGAGTTAGAAGCTGAATGGGAAAAACGCTACGGCATGAAGTGGTAAGAAAAAGACATGTTTGCGATTCAACTATTTGGAATTATCGTGAAAAGTCGAATTCGCAAATCAAACTAAATTTCTCACGAGAAATTTAATACCTTAAAAAGAATTAGGATGTCAGTTCCGCTTTTTGCAGAATTTAACTGTCAGCTGTTTAGCGGAATGATATGCGTACGAAGATAAAACTAAATTTCTGTGAAGAAATTTAATACCTTAAAAAGAGTTAGCTTGTCAGTTCCGCTTTTTGCAGAATTTAACTGTCAGCTGTTTAGCGGAATGATATGCGTACGAAGATAAAACTAAATTTCTGTGAAGAAATTTAATACCTTAAAAAGAGTTAGCTTGTCAGTTCCGCTTTTCGCAGAATTTAACTGTCAGCTGTTTAGCGGAATGATATACGTATGAATATCAAACTAAATTTCTCACGAGAAATTTATTATCTTAAAAAGAATTAGGAGGATCAACATTTGGAAACAGAAATTGTATTAGCAGGTGCAGTTAGAACTGCAATCGGTAAATTCGGGGGTTCTCTAACTAATACTTCAGTGGTGGACCTTGGTGCAGCCGTAATTAAAGAAGCCTTGAATCGGGCCGGTGTTGCGCCAGACATGGTGGATGAAGTAACAATGGGCTGTGTTTTACAAGCTGGCTGGGGACAAAACGTTGCCCGCCAAGCAGCGGTTAAGGCCGGTATTCCAGTAGAAGTCCCAGCACAAACTTTAAATATTTTATGTGGTAGCGGCTTGAAGAGTGTCAATATGGCAGCAACGATGATTGCAGCCGGCGAAGCTGATATTATCGTGGCCGGCGGAATGGAAAATATGTCCGCATCGCCATATGTTTTAAAGAAAGCCCGTTTTGGTTACCGCATGGGCCACAATGAAATTTTCGATAGTTTGATCGAGGATGGCTTAACAGATGCCTTCCATCATTATCACATGGGGATTACTGCCGAAAATGTTGCTGAAAAATATGGCATCACTAGAGAAGAACAAGATGCATTTGCGGCTGCAAGTCAGCAAAAAGCAGTCAAAGCGATTGCAGAAGGCAAATTTAAAGATGAAATTGTGCCAATTCCAATCAAGGTTAAACGGGAAACTGTCATGTTTGAACAAGACGAATTTCCACGGGATGGCATTACAGCGGAAGGATTAGCGAAAATGCGCCCAGCCTTCAAGCCAGAAGGCGGTACTGTTACAGCTGCCAACGCATCAGGAATTAATGATGGTGCAGCCGCAGTGGTTATCATGAGCGCTAAAAAAGCCAAGGAATTAGGCGTGAAACCAATGGCCCGCTTTGTTGGCGGAGCGACTGCTGGTGTTGACCCAGCCATCATGGGGGTTGGACCAATCGAAAGCACGAAGAAAGTCTTTGCGAAGACTGGCATGAATATCAATCAAATGGATTTAGTGGAAGCCAATGAAGCTTTCGCAGCGCAAGCTCTTGCAGTTGGTCAGGGCTTAGAATGGGATCCAAGCAAGGTTAACGTGAATGGCGGAGCGATTGCTTTAGGTCATCCAGTTGGGGCATCTGGTGCCAGAATTTTGGTGACATTATTGCATGAAATGGAAAAACGTAAATCTGATTATGGTTTAGCAACGCTTTGTGTTGGTGGAGGAATGGGTGTCAGCACAATTGTAGAGAGGATGTAGGCGATGGAATTTGTAACGTATGAAGAGCAAAATCAAATCGGCCTGTTGACTTATAATCGCCCGAAAGCGATGAACGCCTTAAACAGCCAAGTGGTGGCAGAAGCCAGCAGCTTGTTAGAAAAAATTGCGGAATCAGATATTCGCTGCTTGGTGATTACCGGAGCCGGCGAAAAAGCTTTTGTAGCTGGAGCGGACATTGCTGAGATGAAGGATTTGCCTTCAAAAGAAGCCCAAGTCTTTTCCGAAACTGGCAATCGGATGATGGAATTAATTGAAAATCTACCGATGCCGGTGATTGCGGCAGTCAACGGCTTTGCGTTAGGCGGCGGTTGTGAAATTGCCTTGAGCTGTGATATTCGCATTTCCAGCGACCGAGGTGTCTTCGGCTTGCCAGAAGTTGGCTTAGGTATTATGCCAGGTTATGGTGGCGTGCAGCGCTTAGTTCGAACTGTTGGGGCGGCCAAAGCGAAAGAAATGGCCTTCACTACCAGAAACGTTAAAGCGGAAGAAGCTTTGGCAATTGGCTTAGTCAATCAGGTTGTACCAGCAGAAGAACTGATGGACAGCGTGATGAAGATGGCCCAAAGAATTGCTGGCAATGCACCGTTTGGCGTTAGAGCGGTGAAGGAAGTTGCCAATAAGACGATTGGTTTATCTGTAGAGGATGGTTACCGGATTGAAAGCGAATTGTTCGGCCAATGCTTCTCAACGGAAGACCAAGCGGAAGGCATGGCAGCTTTCTTAGAAAAAAGAAAGCATGAGCCATACACAGGCAAAAGTAAAGGGTAATTACTGTAGCTGTGACATAAGCTATACAGAGCTGATGTCACAGCTACATGATAGTAAAATTTGATTAGCTGTTCTTTAAGAGCAGTTTGTGAGGAGGAAGCTTATGAAAATTGCGGTAATCGGTGCCGGTGCGATGGGTTCTGGTATTGCTCAAACGTTTGCGGTGAAACCAGAGTATGAAGTGATGCTCTGTGACGTAAAATTAGAATGGGCCGAAGCGGGCAAAGAGAAAATTGAAAAAGGGTTAAATCGTTTAGTTAAAAAAGAAAAAATGACGGAAGCGGATGTAGCTGCTGTGATGCAGCGGATTAGCACCGGAACGTCTAAAGATGTCGCAGATTGTGACTTAGTAGTGGAAGCAGCTGTAGAAAAAATGGAACTGAAAAAGAACATCTTCAAAGAGTTAGATGAACTTTGTAAGCCTGAAACAGTTTTTGCCACCAACACTTCTTCATTATCTGTAACCGAATTAACCAACGGATTATCGAGACCGGTTGTCGGAATGCATTTCTTTAATCCGGCACCAGTAATGAAATTAGTTGAGGTTGTTAAGGGGTTAACAACACCAACCGAAGTCGTGGACAAAATCGTTGCGATTTCTGAATCCATCGGCAAAATTCCAGTAGTTGTAGAAGACTCAGCTGGCTTTGTTGTCAATCGGATTTTAGTTCCGATGATTAATGAAGCAATCGGCATTTATGCTGAGGGTGTCGCAGATGCTGCGGACATTGATACAGCGATGAAGCTGGGAGCCAATCATCCGATGGGACCACTAGCTTTAGGGGATTTAGTGGGACTGGATGTCTGCTTGGCGATTATGGAAGTGTTAACCAGCGAAACCGGCGATCCTAAATACCGGCCGCATCCATTGTTGCGGAAAATGGTGCGCGCGAATCAATTAGGCCGTAAAACCGGCAAGGGCTTTTTCGAGTATTAATATAAGGGGTTTCGAAATGTAAAAAGGTTCTGCATAAAAAAGTAACAATGCTTGAGTTGAGTTGAATCAATGGCGGGTGGTTCCCTCATGGATTCAACTCATTTTTTTGGATTAAATTTTGAAAGACAGAGGTGAAGATATGACGACAATTGCAATTCCCGGTGGCGGCAACTCCGAAATTTTGCAGGTTGTTAAAGCTGCCAAAGATTTATACGGCGAGACAGTGCAATTTGTAATTTTTGATGAAGGAGAAAATCTCGACCCGAGCGCACCGTGGGACTATCATCAAACGAGTAAAGCTAATCGAATTCCAGAAGCCGTTAAATTTGTAGCGGCGGGCCATGGGGACATCTTAATGAAGGGGATTGTCTCCACCCATGATATTTTAAAGGAAGTTTTGCAAAAAGAATACAATCTACGAGATCAAAAACTGCTTTCCCATGTGGCAATCATGCATTTGGAACAGTTGGACCGGCCGATTTTAATGACTGACTCGGGAATGAATATTGAACCCGATGCAGAGCAGCTGAAAATGATTGTCAAAAATGCTGTCAAAGTGGCACACCAAATTGGCATAACTCATCCGAAAGTTGCCCTGTTAAGTTCGGCGGAAACTTATAATCCGAAAATGCCATCTTCAGTCTTGGCAACTGAGGTGACACAATCTTTAGTGTTGGAGGATGCTACAATTTATGGCCCTTTATCATTAGACTTATCGCTTTCGCAAGAAGCCGTGGCTCACAACGTTTTAGTGGCCCGATTACAGGGGATGCCGATATTTTGGTAGTACCGAATATTGATGCCGGAAATGTTTTCTATAAGTCTTTGCTGTTGTTTACCAACGCAACGATGGGCGGCACCATCGTCGGCACCAAAGTACCGATTGTCGTAACCTCCCGCAGTGACTCAACCGCCAGTAAATTAGCCGCTTTGGATTTAGCCTTAAAACAATTAGGAGGGTAAAATGAAAACAATCGTACTGGTGATTAATCCTGGTTCCACCTCAACAAAGGTGGCCCTCTTTGCCGAGGGCCAGCGTCTCGCTGAAGAAAGCATCAGCCATTCAAAAAAAGAATTGGCACAATATAAGGGTGTGATTCAGCAAAGGAGTTTTCGGGAGGCAGAAATTCAACGCTTTTTAGATCAACAGGCCATCGATCAGCAAGATATTGCCGCCGTTGTGGGCCGGGGCGGCTTAGTGGATCCGGTTCCGGGTGGAACTTTCTTAGTGGATGAAAAAATGCTTGCCGATATTTTATCAGAAAAAAATGGCAGTCATGCTTCAAACTTGGGGGCGATTTTAGCCAATGATTTTGCTGAAAAATTTGGCGTGAAGGCTTATATTGTGGATCCAGTGGTGGTGGATGAGTTTACTCCAGTCGCCCGCATTTCAGGATTGAAGGGGATTGAGCGGCGGTCGGTCGGGCATCCGCTGAATCAAAAAGCTGTGGCTAGAAAAATTTTAGCGGAAATTGGCAAAAGCTATGAGACTAGCTCAGTGGTGGTGGCGCATCTCGGTGGCGGCATCAGCGTCGGCGCCCATCAAAATGGCCGCATTATTGACTTGAGCAACGGCCTAGACGGTGAAGGTCCATACACGCCAGAAAGAACCGGCGCTCTGCCAGTAACTCCCTTCGTTGCCAAAGTTTTGCAGGAGGGATTAACTTTACCTGAAGTCAAAAAAATAATTGCCGGCAATGGCGGGTTAAGCTCCTATCTTGATGAGATTGATATTCGGGTGATTGAAAAACGGATTCAAGCTGGCGATGAAGAAGCCCAGTATTATATCGACGGCATGTGCTATCAAATTCAAAAGGAAATTGGAGCGATGGCAGCTGTGCTCCACGGGAAAGTTGACCGCATAATTTTAACGGGTGGCGTCAGCTATTCAAAAAATATTGTTGCAAAAATTACCGAGGGCGTCGCATGGATTGCCCCAGTTGCAGTCGCACCAGGCGAAATGGAAATGGAAGCCTTGTATGCCGGCGCTCAGCGGGTCTTGGATGGCAGCGAGGCTGCGCAGGTGTATTGAAGATTTGCGAATCAAAATCACCCTTTGACAAGGTGATTCAGACTGTAGAGAAAGTTGAACATTTATTTTAAGATGGCGTCTAAAAAAACTCTTTTGCAGCAAAGCTTCACAGCTGCAAAAGAGTTTTTGTTTATTTTTTATTTACTTAGATAGCTAAAATCGGTTAATTGTTCATAGGTATATTCTTCGTCAATCTGGCCTTTGTCTTTGGTCCAAGTAATGATTTTTTCAAATTGATCCTGTGGTACTGCTTGGGCATAAGGATAGTCTTCCTCTTGGCTGTCCAAATATTGGCTCATGGCATCAGGAAATTGATAGTTGGCCAAAATGTCTGCGTACTCTGAAGCGGCGTGCTCATTCATATAATCAATTGCTTGATTGTAGGCAGTGTAAAAGGCTTTAATATCCTGTGGACGTTCATCTAAAACAGCGTCCATAAACTGAATCGTGCCGCCTTTGATGCCTTGTTCTTTGGAGCTGCCTAAGACGATGGCTCCTTGAGCAGCTAGCATGCTGGCCTGCGGTTCCGTATAAACGGCACCGTCGACTTGGTTATTTAAAAGGGCCTCTGAGCGGGCAGAAAAAGAAGGGATGTCAACAATTTCATAGGTGAAATCATTTTCCGCTGCAAATTCGTCCATGATGTATTCCAAAATAAAATTCGGTACTAAGGTAACAGTTTTATCCGCTAGGCCGCTCATCTCCGTGATACCAGAGTCCGGTGAAGCCAAGACTTTAAAATCTTCTAAAATATCAGAGGTGATTGTTAAGTCGATGCCGTTCTTTTTAAAAGTAGCCTCTGTCATAACATCGCTGATGGTGCCATCGATTTCCTGGGCTTGAATGGCAACGTTGCGGTCATTTGGCGAAGAGAAGGATTTGATTTCGACATCTAAACCTAAGTCAGAAAAGTAGCCTTCTTCCTTGGCCAAAATAATTGGAATCGCTGATTCGGATGGCAGAATGCCGACATTTAAAGTTTGGTCGGTGACCGCCGCCTCACTGGTAACCGTACTGCTGTCAGTTGTATCGGTGCTGTCAGCAGTATCGGAACCACAGGCGCTTAACACACCGATTCCTAATAACATAATCCCCAAAGTGCCCCAAATTTTTTTCATTTTTCTTATTCCATTCCTTTCATTTGTCTAAGTTGTTTTTTTGTAATCAGTCGGCTGGTGCGGTCATTAATTCTTTAAAGGTTGCTAGCGACATCACTGCCGGAATAACATCCCGCCGCAGCTCTAATGGATTGGTCGCCGCTGTGTTGTAGCCAGGCTTAGTGGTAAAGGCTAATTTAAACGCCATTTCTTCTAAAGAAGTGACGGTTTGTTGATCGTATAGGCCAAAGGGGTAGGCGAAAACATCTTTATGCTGAATAATCTCAGCTTGATTAGCCAAAGCAACATCCGCTTTAAAATCTGCCGGTGTTTCCCACATTGATTGGGCTGCTGTCGTTCCTCGACGCTGATGGAAATGGGCCGTGTGATTGGCGTATTCAAAGACATCTGCCATCGCTGTTAAGTCTTCAGGACTCAAAACTTTTGAGACATCCGCTTGATAAGCAGCGGGCTTTGGAAAAAGCCAGCCAGTGGCTATAAAGACGCTGGCTTTGACCCCGGCAGCTTTTAAAACTGGATAAGCATATTCCTTTAAAGATTGGAAGCAATCGTCAAAGGTTAACAGGACCGAATTTTCCGGTAGCGGAGTTTGTTGTTGATAAAAAGCTTTCAGCTCAGTAAGAGTTAAAAGATGATAGTTTTTTTCCACGAGATAGTTTATTCGTTCTTCAAAAAGCGGTAAACTATCAAAAAGAGGCAACGGTAGCGCATCTTGGTAGCCATCGTGGACAATGATGGGCCGCTGCTGGCCGTTCAATTCATTTTGCGGCCGGATTTCGTGGAAGACTAGAGTTCTAAACACGCATTTCACCTGACTTTCTTAGATTCATTTCGGATAACAGTATAGCATAGAATCAAGCTGATTTTTGTAGTTTTATTCACGAGGAGTTTAAAAATGGTAATTGAGTTCAACAAGGTTTCCTTTCAATATGGCGAAAAAAAAATTCTAGAAGAGCTGTCTTTTAGTTTTGAAGCAGGACGGAGCTATGTCCTGCTGGGGCGTTCAGGTATTGGCAAAAGTACATTGCTGTCTTTGCTGAAGGGCTTTGAAAAGCCGGCAGCCGGCGAAATTATTTATCAGGGAACGACGCCTGAAGCAGTGGAGATTGTCTTTCAAGATTTATTTTTATTTCCTTGGCAGACAGTTTTTCAAGGGGTCGAGCTGCCATTGAAAATTCAGCGGCTGGCCAAGGATAAAAGACGTGAAAAGGTGAACAGCCTGCTGACAGAATTAGGCTTAACTGAGTTCAAGGAGCAATATCCGGCGGCTTTAAGCGGTGGTCAAAAGCAAAGAGTTGCGATGGCTCGTGGGTTGGTGACCAATCCCGATTACCTGCTTTTAGATGAACCGACTTCTTCTTTAGATCAGGAGACGAAGGAAATGGCTCAAGAGTTAATTTTGCGGGAGCAGCAAAAACGTAAAAATACGCTGATTACGGTGACTCATGATATTGAAGAGGCTGCCTATCTGGGGGAAATTATTTTAATTATGGCGGCTGGTCAGCTACAGGTTGTTGAAAATCCAGTCTTTCAACTGGAAAACCGTCGAGAAGATTTAGCTTTTTATGAATTCTGTATTTACTTAAGAGCTTTGTTGAAGGGGGCCGCCCATGAATAAATCAAAAATAAGCGTCTTGGTGTTTGGCGTATTATCGACGCTGCTTTTATGGCAGCTTTTATGCCTAGTGACCAATAATCAGTCGTTGCCGAGTCCCCTGACCACCATAGTGAAGGCTTGGGAAATAAAAGGTCCACTCCTACTTCATGCCGGCGCCAGTCTCTTACGAATTCTTGCCGCTTTAACAATAGCGGTTGCCGTTGGACTGCCCTTTGGAATTTTTATGGGACGCAGTGAACTGGTGGATCGTTTTTTAGGCCCGCTGATTTATTTTCTTTATCCATTACCAAAAGTTGCTTTTTTACCAGTCTTTATGATTTTCTTTGGTCTGGGAAATCTATCGAAAATTTTGCTGATTTTTGCGATTGTTTCCATCCAAGTGATTGTTTCTGTGCGGGACAGCGTCAAAAATATTCCCGCAGGCTACAATCAAGTGATGGAAAATTACAACAGCAGCCAATGGCAAAAAATCCGTCTGCTGATTTTACCAGCGCTGCTGCCTAATTTATTAGCAAGCTTGCGGGTTAGTGTGGGGATTTCATTAGCTTCACTATTTTTTGCGGAGAATTATAATACCCGTTACGGTTTGGGCTATCTGATTTTAAGCGCCTGGACTAAAATGGATTATCCGGAAATGTTTGCCGGTATTTTAGCCATCGGCCTGCTGGGCTTTTTGATTTTCAGCTTCTTAGATGTCATCGAGCGGCGCACTTGCCGTTATCGCTGAGGAAAAACCGAGTAATAATTTTGACTTTAGTAATACTAAAAAAGTTGAAGCAAGCAATGATCACTTGATTTAAAATAATAGAGGACAAGGAGCCAGTATGAAACAATATATCGCCTTTTTACGAGGCATCAACGTCAGTGGGAAAAATAAAATTAGTATGCCGATTTTGCGGGAGGTTTTTGCGGCTGCCGGCTTTACGAAGGTTAAAACTTATATCAATAGCGGGAATATTTTGTTCAGCGCCCCACAACAAGAGCCAGCTGCTTTAGTTGAGCTGTGCCAGCAAATTATTTTGGCAGAATTTGACTTGACGATTCCCGTCGCCATTATTTCTGTGGAGGAGTTGCAGGAAGTGGTCGCTCATGCGCCGGAATGGTGGACCACGAATAAAGAAATCGTGACCTATGCCATTTTTCTGCTGCCGCCATTGACTGTGGCGGAGGTAGTGGAGGCCGTTGGTGAAATAGACCCGCAGTATGAGCAGCTTTCTGTTTACCAGAACGTTATCTTTTGGTCAACTCCGCTGAAGACTTTCAATAAATCCCGTTGGTCGAAAATTGCCAGCTCAGCCGTGAATCGACGGGTGACCATTCGGAATTCCCGCACAGTTTTAAAGATGCTGGAGTTGGCGGAATAGCTGCGGGCAAATAGTTTTAAATTTGCGTAGGAGAATAGCAGGAACTTTGAAATTTATGGTGGTTATTCTCAAGTGTAATCTTAAAAAAATCCAGCTGACCAGTTAGCTTATCAAATGCACTTTCAAGCGATCTATGCTACGTTGAAAAGTAACAGGAACGTTAAATTGAGAAATTTTGAGGTGTAGTAAGATGCAAACAGTTGTATGGTTTCGCCGTGATTTAAGAATTCAAGATAATAAAGCTTTATACCACGCCTGCCGTGATTTGGGTCAAGACGAGCTGATTCTACTGTTTCAGGCTAATCCTGAGCAGTTTATTGAAGACAGTCCCAATCATCAGGCTTTTTTTGCCAGTGTTGGTTATTTTAAAGAAAAAATTGACGAGCAGGCTCAGCTGCAGGTGATGGTGGGCGAGCCTGTGGAGCTGTTTAAGAAATTGAAGAAGCAACTGCCCGACTGGCAACGGATTTATTATAATGAGGATACTAGCGGCTTTGGAGCTGAGCGGGATCAGGCTGCCGAGGAATTTTTCAAGGAAAATAAGATTACTAGCCACGCCTATCAAGATGCTTATCTTCACGGCGCCGATGAAATCAAAAATCAGCAGGAGGAGCATTATAAAGTGTTCACCCCATACCATAAAAAATGGGCCGAGCAGACGAAGGAGACGCCGTTGAAGGTGGATTTTCAGCCGCAAGCCGTTCAGCAAAAGGTTTTATTTCCTAAAGATGAAGAGCAGTTTAAAAAAATGCTTAAAAAATTACCGGAAAACCAGCGACCTTTAGGGGAAGCTGCCGCCAAAAAGCGCTTGGAGAAATTTATTAAAAATTCAGTCAAAGATTATCATAAATCTCGAGATATTCCTAGCCTCGATCAGACAAGCCATTTGTCGCGGTTTTTGCGCACTGGAGAAATTTCGATTCGGACTGTTTGGCAGCTAGTGGAGGCGGCCGCTTCTTCTGAAGGCCGCAAAGTTTTCCAACAGGAGCTTTGCTGGCGGGATTTTTATAATATGATTTACAGTTTTGCCCCTAAGCAGAAAAATCAGCCACTGCAGGACCAATTTCAGCATATTAAATGGGAGAACGATGTCGCTTTGTTTGACTGCTGGAAGCAGGGGCAGACCGGCTTTCCGATTGTCGATGCCGCGATGCGCCAATTGCAGAAAACCGGCTGGATGCACAACCGTCTGCGAATGATTGTGGCTTCTTTTTTGACGAAGGATTTACTCATTGACTGGCGCTGGGGCGAGCAGTATTTTCAGAAAATGCTGATTGATTACGACCCCGCCAGCAATATTGGCGGCTGGCAGTGGGCCGCCTCCACCGGAACAGATGCGGTGCCGTATTTCCGAATTTTTAATCCGACGACACAATCAGAACGCTTTGATCAAAAGGGTGATTTTATCCGGGAATATGTCACAGAGCTGGCCAATGTACCAAATAAATTTATCCATCAACCAGAATCCTTAAGCAAAGAAGAGCAGGAGGAGTACGGAGTGGTTTTAGGCGAGGACTATCCCAAGCCCATCGTTGACCACAAAGAGCGGCGCAAACAAGCGATTTCCAAGTATGAAGCCAGTAAAGAATTTGCCAGAGAGACCAGCGAAGGAAAGCAAAAAGATGACTAAAGCTTTATTGAAAAATTTCCAGCACTCCTGGAGCCAAAATAAATACTGGGTCATGTCCCGCAGTCAGCAGGCTTATAATGAAATTCGTTTATTAGCCAAAAATAATGAATGGAGTCTGGCTAAAGATGCCCGCTACAACAAAATTCTTGCGCAATTAGAGGATAAAGAGCCGACCGTCAAGACTTTGACAGTCGCTTATCAGCATATTTGGGGCTATTTCAAAAAATCAGCCAATCCAGCAGAGCGGGAAACTTATCAGCAATTGATGGCGCTATTGGCGAGTGAACCCACTGACGACCAATTGCCAAGCTTTTTGAAAAGCTTGGCTGAGAAGTATCAGGTTGAATATTTGTTGGAGATGCGGTGGCCGGGGGAATAGTGGGCTAATTTTCCCGCAAAATAAGTTGAATTTCTTCTCTGGCTTGTGAGAATGAATTTATAGAGTTATTGCTCAATAAAAAATATGCGTCTGCAATAAAGCATTTAAAACCCATCATCTTTTTTGCAGAAACTGACAGCACCTTGCATAAGACACATAAATCATCTCAAAAAATCAGTCATTGCTGGCTGATTTTTTTGTTTTCCACTGGGTTCTGCCGATGAATAACCAGTTTTCGCTTTTTTTTGATTGTTTGCGGCGGCAAAGTATATTACTCTTAATTTAACGTAAGTAACGGAATTAGGAGGAGATTTTTTGACGAAAACACTTTATTTGATGCGCCATGGGGAAACGTTGTTCAATGTACTGAATAAGATTCAAGGGAGCTGTGATTCTCCGCTGACTGAAAAAGGTATCAGCCAAGCTCAAGCGGCGGCCCGTTATTTTTCTCAACAGGAAATTGTTTTTGATCACGCCTATTGTTCGACGCAGGAGCGGGCCTCTGACACCTTGGAAATTGTCACGGATCAAAGTTATCAACGGTTAAAAGGCATTAAAGAGATGAGCTTTGGCGCCTATGAAGGCGAGCGCCAGCTTTTGCAGCCGATGCCCCATGAAAAATACAGCGATTATTATCAGCAATTTGGCGGCGAAACGATTCAAGAATTACGAACTAGAGTTAGCGGAACATTGACATCTCTGATGGAAATGCCAGATTATCAGTCAGTGTTGGCAGTTTCCCACAGTGGAGCTATCTATAGCTTTTTAAGCTATATTTCCGGCGACTATGCTACTTCAAGAACCACCAGCATTCCTAATGCGGGTATTATTCAATTGACCTTTGCGGACGGGAAATTTACAGTTGTCGAAATAATCGACCCTTCTGAAATTTAGAAGTAGTTGAGATGTTTTTTACTGAGGCAAATCCATTACAAGATTGCCCAATAACATAGTACAAAAATAACCACAGAAGCTAGTGTAAGGGATCTTTTCGAAGGGAGTTCAGTTTGGTTAGCCACTCGTTTTTTCAAAAATTATGAGGAGTTTAAAGGATGACAATTCAAAAGTTGGAATATTTTGTGATGCTGGCTCAGACGCTAAATTATAGCGAAGCTGCCGAACGCCTTTTTACCACTCAAGGCAATGTCTCCAAGCAAATTATGGCTTTGGAAAAGGAATTGGAGTTGCCACTGTTTAAGCGGGAACACCGACAAGTTGCGTTGACGGCGGCTGGCAAAGAATTATTGCCTCAGGCCGACTTAATTTTGAAAAATTATCGGGCTTTTCTTGATTCAGCCGCGGCTTTTAAAGAAGCGGCCGCTAGCAAATTGGCGATTCATGGGATTCCGACGATGGCGACCTATCATGCGATGGAAATCATTGGTCAGTTTCATAAGCAAGAACCTGAGATTCAGCTGCATTTGGCAGAGGCTGAAAGCTATCAACTGTTTGAACAACTGAAAACAGATCAATGTGATGTGATTGTGGCCCGCAGATTTAAGGCTTTGGAGCCGGATTGGGAGGAAGTACCATTGGCTAAGGAACGCTTTGTGGCGGTGCTGCCGAAAAATCATCCGCTGGCTCAGGAAAAGCAGATTTCGTTGAAGTCCTTGGAGAGTGAAGAATTTTTTCTTTTAGGTAAGAGCACGAATATTTATGAAGCGGTGATGGCGCTGTGTCATAAGGCGGGCTTCACGCCGAAAATCGGTTATTATGGACGGCGGGTAGAAGTTATTTTAAATGTGGTGGCCAATGAAATGGGCATTTCGATTATGATGGAGCGGGCGGCGGCTTCTTTTGACAAAAACTTAGTGGCGGTGGTACCGCTGGATTCAAAAGAGTACAGCGAAGTCGGCTTTATGCGAAAAAAGAATCGTGGTTCCAAAAGCAGCGACTTATTTTGGGAATATTTGCACGAACATCTTCCAAAAAATATTGATTAGCAGCATTTAAATAAAAAAAATAGATTCAAAGCAGATGACGAAAAAAGTTATCTGCTTTTTTTTGAAAAAATTTACTCAGGGTGTTGATTTTTCCTTAGCTAAAGTTGTGTTTATAGTAACTAAGGAAATTTTTTTGGAGGGACTATGATGCGAAAATTACATTTAATGTTCAAAAATGGCGATGGAAGCAAAAAGACACTGATTATTCACCTTTGTCAGCAAAACTTAGCACCGGAATTTGTGAAAACTATTATGGAGGAGTTGATTGAGTTGAAACTATTTGAGCGTAATGGGGTCCAACTCTGCACGGAAATCATCGGGGCAAAGTATGTCGAGAAAAAAGTAACGCCGCTTTTTAACCGACTGCAACTTTTGAAAAGAAGGAGCGGGGTACCTTCTCAGCAGAAGTTGATTGCTGCGGAGTTGGAGGAAATGCCTGTGACAGAAAAAGGCGAGGGAGAATTTACTGCTTCGCTCAATACAGAAATTGGAAAACAAGCAAAATTAACAGCTAAGCCTGATGCAAAAAGCAATCAGCAAAAAGCAAGCATCAAGAAACAAAGCTATTGTTTATTGTTTGCAGATACCGAAAATTCTCCTAAAAATGCCGTACATCCAAGAAAAATATTGCTAAGCTTTTCAAAAAGACTTAGCCGCTTCTTGAGACAATCTAGCAACAAATCCCCTGATTTTCTCAAAAAAGGATTTTCCTGCATAAAGCAGTCACTTCTCAATCTGGATAACTCAAATTGCTACCAGCCCTTAAAACTTGAAAAGCTGCCAGCCTTTTTACATTGCCCTCAATTCACTTTCTCGGCAATGTTTTTCTCAAAAAACTGCGCAATGCTTTTCTAATTTCCGCTAAGGAGTAACTTTTTTTCGCCTAGCAATTCAACTTAGAGAAAGCAACTAGCAACTATTCCAATTTGGAATAGTTTGCCTATGAATCCGAATTGTTCTTCTCTGAATTTCTCCTTAAACTAAAGAAGAAGAAACGAAAGGGAGTATGAGCGATGACAGAACCATATGATTTAAGAAAAGTATTAGCTGAGTTGAAGGAAATGCCTGGTCAGTATCATGAAACAGATGTTGAAATTGATCCCCATGCTGAATTGGCGGGAGTCTATCGTTACATCGGTGCGGGCGGAACCGTGATGCGTCAGACTCAAATCGGTCCGACGATGATGTTTAACAATGTCAAAGGCTTTCCGGGAACGCGGGTGCTGACGGGCATTATGGCCAGCCGTCAACGGGTCGGTCAAATTTTAAAACATGACTACCGCACTTTGGGGCAATTATTAAACCAGGCTGTCAGCAATCCGGTAAAGCCGATTAAAGTGTCGCGGGAGCAGGCACCTGCTCAAAAAGTTGTTCATTTAGCTAGCGATGCGGATTTTGATATTCGTAAGCTGGTGGCCGCTCCTACCAATACAGAATATGACGCAGGACCGTATATCACGATGGGTGTTGTCTACGGCTCCAGTCCTGACAAAAAAATCAGCGATGTCACGATTCATCGGATGGTGTTGGAGGATAAAGATACATTGGGGATTTATATCATGCCCGGCGGTCGGCATATCGGGCATTTTCTTGAAGAATATCAAGCCCTCGATAAACCAATGCCGATTACGATTAGCATCGGCTTGGATCCAGCGATTAGTATTGGCACCACCTTTGAACCGCCGACCACGCCATTAGGCTACAACGAACTGTGGGTAGCAGGTTCCTTGAGAAATGAACCTGTCCAATTAGTTGACGGCATTGCTGTTGATGAAGTTGGTTTGGCGCGGGCGGAATTTATTATCGAAGGGGAAATTTTGCCCCACGAAGCAATCCGCGAAGATATTAACACCAACACTGGTTATGCGATGCCGGAGTTTCCCGGTTATAACGGTGAGGCTAATCCGGCGGTCAATGTCATCAAAGTCAAAGCAGTCACCCACCGCAAAGACCGTCCAATTATGCAAACGACCATCGGCCCTAGTGAAGAACATGTTTCGATGGCGGGCATTCCGACTGAAGCCAGTATTTTAAATCTAGTGGACAAAGCCATTCCCGGAAAAGTTGTCAATGTGTACAATCCGTCAGCCGGCGGTGGCAAATTTATGACCATCATGCAGATTCATAAGGAAAATGCCGCTGATGAAGGGATTCAACGGCAGGCAGCCTTGTTAGCTTTTTCAGCTTTTAAAGAGCTGAAAACCATCATTTTAGTGGATGATGATGTTGATATTTTTGATATGAATGATGTTATCTGGACCATCAATACCCGCTTTCAAGCCCACCAAGACATCATGGTCTTGGAAGGGATGCGCAATCATCCGCTGGACCCATCGGAGCGGCCGGAATATTCGCCGGGCATCATCCGTTTTAAAGGCATGTCTTCCAAATTAGTTTTGGATGGCACAGTGCCCTTTGATTTGAAGGGGGAATTTCAGCGGGCCCAATTCAAAGAAGTAACGGATTGGCAAAAATATTTGCAATAGCCATTATAGGTGAAAATTAAAAATCATGGAGGAATCGAAAATGAAACGAATCGTCGTCGGTGTCACAGGAGCTTCAGGTACAATTTATGCTATCAATTTATTGCAGCAGCTGCAAAATAATCCTGAAGTCGAGGTCCACGCAGTCTTCAGCGACTGGGCCAAAGAAAATTTAAAAATTGAAACCGACTATTCCTTCCATGAAGTGGCGGAATTAGCCGACTTCACCTATAAAAATCGTGACCTTGGAGCAAAAATTGCTAGCGGCTCCTTTTTAGTGGACGGCATGGTGATTTTGCCGGCCAGCATGAAGACAGTCGCCGGTATCGCCTGTGGTTTTAGCGATAATTTAATCGGCCGGGCCGCTGATGTCACCTTAAAGGAACAGCGAAAATTAATTATTGTGCCTAGAGAAACGCCTTTGAGTGTGATTCATTTGGAAAATCTAACGAAGCTGGCAAAACTCGGCGTGCAAATTATTCCGCCGATTCCCGGCTTTTACAATCAGCCGCAAACAATTCAAGATTTAATTGACCATCATACGATGAAGATTTTGGACGCCCTCGGCATTCACAATCAATTAAGTCAACGCTGGGAGGGCTAAAGGATGACGGAGCTAAAAATTTTTTCAGCAGGAGAACTGGGGTTGACCATTTCGGCTGAAGTGGCGATTGTCAGCAAAGATTTAGCAATCAAAATTAGCGGCGGTGACACGCCGCATATCGGGACAGTCACCACCTTAACTAAAACGGCGGCCATCGAGACCCGCTGTTTTCCCAGCCATGATGGTCGCCTGCATAAAGACGATGTCTTAGCGTTGATAGTCGCGAAAAAAATTCAACCGCTATTACCCGGCACCTGTGTGATTACAGCCGGTGTCCATGTCAATCAGATTACATCAGCCCAGATTGCGGCTGCTTCAACATTAACGCAGCAGCTGGCCAAAGAAATTGCTAACTGGATAACAAATTTTGATTTTACAACACCCGAGCCAATCTATTATCAATAGGCTTTAAAAACGAAAAAACGAGTTCTGCTATGATTTTTGCAGAACTCGTTTTTTTTATTTCAAAGGAGGGCAATTTTTGTTAGACTCACAAACTACTAACTATTTTTTAAGTTTGAAGAGATAGATGGCGGCTCCAATCAACGCTCCACCCAACGCAATTAAACTCCAGCTTGAGACATCACTTAATTGTGGTAAGCCGCTGCTGGTATTTGAAGAACTCGTTCCTGTCGGAGTATTGGAAGTCGAAGTGCTTGAGTTAGTTGAATTCATACTTCTACTTGTCGTCGAGTCCGTCGTGGAACTTCCGCTAGTGGAAGAATCGCTCGTCGTCGAATCTGTGGTAGAAGTGCTACCCGATGTACCAGAATTTGGCGTCGTGCTGCTCGTCGTCGAGTCGGTAGTAGACGAAGAACTATCGGTAGTCGAAGTGCTCGTTGTTGAATCGGTAGTAGACGAAGAGCTATCAGTAGATGAAGTGCTCGTCGTTGAATCGGTAGTAGACGAAGAACTATCGGTAGACGAAGTGCTCGTCGTTGAGTCGGTAGTAGACGAAGAACTATCAGTAGACGAAGTGCTCGTCGTTGAATCAGTAGTAGACGAAGAACTATCGGTAGTCGAAGTGCTCGTCGTTGAATCAGTAGTAGACGAAGAACTATCGGTAGTCGAATCGCTCGTCGTCGAGTCGGTAGTAGACGAAGAACTATCGGTAGATGAAGTGCTCGTCGTTGAATCAGTAGTGGACGAAGAACTATCGGTAGATGAAGTGCTCGTCGTTGAATCAGTAGTGGACGAAGAACTATCGGTAGACGAAGTGCTCGTCGTTGAATCAGTAGTAGACGAAGAGCTATCAGTAGATGAAGTGCTCGTCGTTGAATCGGTAGTTGTACTGCTTGTGCTTGTTGATGAGCTGCTGTCTGTGCTAGAACTGCTGCTCGGTGTAGTCATCATCGTTTTTGGTTGTAAATCCCAGCGATGACTTTCAGCGTTGACGGTAACATTTTTAGCCACGATATTACCGTTCAGATTTTGACCGGTGGCAACAGTGGCATTTGGCGCCAGTAAGCTGCCGATAAAATCAGCGTTAATATTAATCGCATTAGCAGTAGTTCCGAAATTCCATAAGACAACGTTATTGCTGTAATCTGCAACTTCACCGTTGCTGACATTTTGGCCGTCAATTTGCATATAAATATGGCTGTTAACAGTCGTTGTATCCGTTGCGTTAATCACCACTGTATAACCGGGTGATGAACTGATGCCGGTGAAATAAATCGGTGTCGATGCAGCCAAATCAGCAGCAGTCAAATCGACAGTAATCACGCCATCGGTTGGGGTGGCGTTACTTAAGTCAATGGTGCGATTGTTCATATCCGAAAAGTTTTCCACGACACCATCAGAAGTAGCGGCGGTTGCCAAGGATGCTGAAGTGGTGGCTAAAGTTGCTAAAGTGTCGGCAATATTTAAATAGGAGTCGTTTGTATCTGTATAGACGTCATCCAGCGTCACATTGAGCCATTGGCAAAAACTTGATTGGCATTATTGGTAACGGTAATGCTACTGCCGAGAACAACTTTTGTATTATTTCCCGACACAAATGAACCACCATTTATGGCAGAAATATTTTCAATATAGTATAAATCCAGTTTGCCGCTGTTTGCGATGCCATTTGTGCCAAAATTGGCACTACCAGTTAAATTATCAACGGCCAAATTTCCTTCAGTGTGGGCATTTAAGCTAGCATTTTCGGCAAAGATGTGAAACTGTGAGGCAATCCCCAGCAAGTTGTCACTGGTATCTGTTAAATCATCGGTCACGGTGCCGGTTTCTGCCGTCGCCGCAAAAACGTGATAAAGAGGCACTAAAACAGCTGCTAAAGCAACCACCAAGATAAAACCCTTTTTTATTTTTTTCATTGATGAAACCTTCCTTCTGTAACTCTTAACCAACAAGTTAAAAAATGACTTAAAGCAGCTAGCCACTTTTCATGGAAAAAGATATTTACGTGTGTTTTTATTTTCATGGGAAACCATAACCGTTTACTAAACAATCTGGCAAATTAAATGCACGCCTTATAATGAAAGACTTGAGAGCAGTAAACATTATTTGGGGCATTTGAAATGAATGAAAACAGGTTTTGGTGCTTGTTATTTTATTTCATCGGAAAGAGATTATAGGAAGCGTTTTTCATGGAAAAAGACCGATTTTATCGTTGAATAAAAGAAACTTTATTTTAAAAAATAGTTTTTTAAAACGCTCTTTTTAGAATATAAAAATGAAACTAATTTTTATCTAAAATTCAAAATGTTATCAAGAAATGAAAAAAATGCATTTTGCTGAAAATCGAGAGCGAAAATTATGTGGTTGGGCAATCAAAGAAAGAATATTTTGCTTTTTATTATGTTAAAAATTATGGAATAGTGAGGGAAAAAGATTTAAATTCATGATTTTTCTGTGAAACGCCTTAAACATTTCTTAACGTTTCTGTCTCATAAAAATTTTTATGTTGGATTTTTTGAAGAATCGCCCCTTTTGGAGTTGGTGATTTCCGCTACTTCGGGTAAGCTGAAATAGACTGAATGAAATTGACGAAAGAGAAGGTGATGGAAATGAAGCTAAGTATTAAAGCTGAGGGATTTTCGTATGATTTGGAATTTAACGGACAACAAGCCTTAGCCGGCGTGACAATTATTTGCGGGACTCTTTTAGCCAGTAAAATGCTAAAAAATCGATACAAAAAGTTGCAGATTAAAGAAAAGCAGCGCAAAGTTATTTAAGTATAGGACAGTTGTATATGTAAAAAAAGCGCCGATATCCAGCAGGATTCGGCGCTTTTTGTGTTCGAATAAATAAAAATTAGCTGCGGGCTGCTACTGGTAGCCGGCGAGTCACTAAGATTCCGACGAAGGCTGCGGCTACCGCTTTGACAATACCCGGAATGATAAATGGTGTGAAGGCCGCCGCTGCTGCTGCGCCAAAGCTCATGCTGGCAGCAAGCTGCAGCCAGAAAGTACCAAAGACTAAAGTCAGCAAAGCGCCGACTAGATTGGCAATGATTGCCATCGGTAAGTTGTTTTCCTTTAATTCACACAACCAGCCGGTGACAAAGGCATTCGCCAAAAAGCCGACTAAAAAGCCACCAGTCGGGCCGAATAAAACAGCAAAGCCTGAGCTGAAGCCGGCAAAAACCGGTAGTCCGATAAGACCTAACAATAAGTAGATGAAGACGGAAATGGTGCCGACTTTTTTGCCTAAAATAGTTGCCACTAAACCAACAGCAAAAGTTTGCATGGTGAAGGGAACTAAACCGGCGGGAATCGTAATTTGGGATAAGACCACGATAACGGCTGCAAAGATAGCAGCTAAAATTAATTCTCGTAAACTAATAGATTTCATAATTTTCCTTTCGTTAACCTTTATTTTTTTTGGTTAACGAAATTTTAACCCAGTTTTTTTTAAAAGTAAAGCTGGCTACCGAAAAAAACACTAAAAAAACTATACAGCGATTTTAAGGCTATTTTTCTTTGAAAAAATAAATCGGCACAGATGAAATTTTTTTAAAATTATTGACAAGAAATAATTTTTAGGTTAGCCTAAAAATATAAAAAGTTAGGCGCGCCTAAAAAATGTAAAGGAGAATAAAAATGATTATCTGTCAAAATGTGTCTGTTGCTTATCAGCAGCAGCTAGCATTAAAAAATATAAATCTGCATTTAGAAGATCATGCCATCACCGGCATTATCGGGCCGAATGGTGCTGGTAAATCGACTTTAATCAAGGCGATTTTAGGAATCATTCCCTTTGCCGGCAATATCACCATTGACGGCAAGCCAATCAAAGAACAGCGGCAGCAGGTGGCTTATGTCGAACAAAAAAGCAATTTGGATTTTACTTTTCCAATCACCGTGGCTGAATTTGTCTCTTTGGGCTTGTATCGGGAAGTGGGCATTTTGCGGCGCTTGACGAAAAAAAATTGGCAGCAGGTGGCCACGGCTTTGGAACAGGTCGGCTTGGCGGCTTTGGGCAGCCGCCAAATCAGCGAGCTTTCTGGCGGACAGTTCCAACGGATTTTAATTGCTAGATGTTTGGTGCAGGAAGCCCAATATATTTTTTTAGATGAACCATTTGTCGGGATTGATGCCGTTAGCGAAGAAATTATTTTTGAGATTTTGCGGGAGTTGCAACGGGCCGGAAAAACTATTTTTGTGGTGCACCATGACTTAGCAAAGGTGCAAAACTACTTTGATCAGCTCTTGATTCTCGATAAAGAAGTGATTGCATATGGCGAGACGGCGACAGTTTTTAATAAAAATTATTTGGGGCAAGCCTTTAACGGGCAGCTTTATTTTGGAGGGGATGTTGCATGATTGAAAATTTCATCTACGGGTTAACAGAGTTTCAATTTTTAAGGAATGCCTTGATTACTTCGGTGACGATTGGCATCGTGGCCGGTGCGATTGGTTGTTTTATTATCCTGCGAGGGATGTCTCTAATGGGGGATGCGATTTCCCATGCAGTTTTACCGGGGGTCGCTCTCTCCTATATTTTAGGAATTAATTTTTTCGTCGGCGCAATTTTCTTTGGCATGCTGGCCTCCCTGCTAATTACTTTTATCAAAAGTAATAGCTTAATCAAAGGGGACACAGCCATCGGAATCACCTTCAGCTCCTTTTTAGCTTTAGGGGTGATTTTAATCGGTGTTGCCAACAGCTCGACGGATTTATTCCATATTTTATTTGGCAATGTCTTGGCAGTTCAGACTACCGATATGTATTTAACCATTGGCGTGTCGTTATTTGTGCTCGTGATAATTGGCTTGTTTTTCAAAGAACTGCTGCTGACCTCCTTTGACCCACTGTTAGCTAAAGCCGTGGGCATGAAGGTCCAATTTTACCATTATCTGCTGATGATTTTATTGACATTAGTTGCCGTGGCCGCTATGCAAAGCGTCGGCACGATTTTAATCGTCGCCCTGTTGATTACGCCCGCCGCCACAGCGTATCTCTTTACCAATCGCTTACGGTCGATGATTTTACTATCGGCAAGCCTCGGTGGTTTAGCTTCGTTGCTAGGACTTTTTATCGGATATAGCTTCAATTTGGCGGTGGGCTCGACGATTGTCTTAACCGCAGCCGCATTTTTTGTGGTCGGCTTCTTTTTATCACCGAAGCAAAAATTTTTACGAGGAGGATTCTGGAAAATGAAAAAAATTAAGCTAGTTTTGGCTGCCTTATTTGGGAGTTTGTTAGTTTTGACAGGTTGTAGCGGGACAGCTGGTCAAGGAGAAAATCAGCAGGAAAATGCTGATTTAGTGGAGGTCGTCGCCACCAATTCGATTATCGCCGATATCGCTAAAAATATCGGCGGGGATAAAATTGATTTATACAGCATTGTCCCAGTCGGGCGTGATCCCCATGAATATGAATTTTTACCGGCGGATGTCCAAAAGACCTCTGAAGCGGACGTGATTTTTTATAACGGCATCAATCTGGAAACTGGCGGCAACGGCTGGTTTACGACGTTGATGGAGAATGCCGGCAAAGTCAAAGATCAAGATTATTTTGCCGTCAGTGACGGTGTCGAGGTGATTTATCTGGAGGGGGCCGAAGAACAGGGGAAAGAAGATCCCCACGCTTGGCTGAATTTAAGCAATGGGATGATTTACGCAGAAAATATTGCAAAGCAGCTCAGCCTTAAAGATCCGGAAAATGCGGATTATTATGAAGCTAATCTAGAAACTTATCTCAGTCAACTGCGGGAATTAGACGCCTCCGCCAAAGAAAAATTTGCGGCTCTGCCGGATGAGCAAAAGCTTTTGGTGACCAGTGAAGGCTGTATGAAATATTTTTCAGCGGCTTACGGAATTCCGGCGGCCTATATTTGGGAAATAAATACCGAAGAGGAAGGCACTCCTGAGCAAATTCAAAGCTTGATTGAACAGCTGCGGGCCTCTTCAGTTCCGACATTGTTTGTCGAAAGCAGTGTTGACGCGCGGTCGATGCAGACGGTCGCCAAGGACACCGGCATTCCCATCAATGATGCCAAATTATTTACAGATTCAGTAGCTGAGCCCGGTGAAGAAGGCGACAGCTATTACAGTATGATGGCCTGGAATTTTGAACAGATTGCAACAGGCTTGGCCAAATAAGTTCCAATTGCCTTTCGGAAAAATTTCTGCTAAGCTTAATTTATTAAATTGATGAGGAGACTGACAGATGACTGCATCCATGAAATTACGCTTACCACTTTTGAATCATAACTAAATAAAACATTCAAAAGTCTTGGGAAAAGCTGTTTCAAGGGGGGAGTCTGCCCTCAGTTTCAATGAAAAATCAGTGGTTGTATCAGAAGCGGCCGCCAGACTAATTGGCGCCTTAGTGGGACAGGTTAAAAAGCTGACTTTAGCCAGCTGCTAAACCTGTTGTGCTTCGGCGGTGATTTGCTGAGTGGCGCGCCGATGATAGAACCTTTTTTGTTGTACCAGCTTTCCTGAGAAGAAAGCAGGAAATTATGGAAACCTTAGCAGTTAAATTAAGCAATATCGAACATAGCTACGGCAATCAAGAAATTTTAACAATCCCTGAACTAAGTGCCTATCAACAGGAGCGTATCGGTATTGTTGGGGCCAATGGAGCTGGCAAATCAACTTTATTAAAGATGATTCAAGGCCAGCTTGCCCCAGAAAAAGGCCACGTTCAGCGGGAAATCCAATTTAATTATTTTTCGCAGATGGAAAATGGGACTGATCAGCTGATGGCAAACAGCGAAGTCGGCGAATTACTAAGCCGCTTTCGAGTGCCCCATGCACCCGCCGCTGTCTTAAGCGGCGGCGAAACGACCAAGTTGAGATTGGCTGAAGTGTTGGGCAATTATCAAATGGGTTTGCTGCTGGATGAGCCAACGACTCATCTGGACCAACAGGGGATTGATAGTTTATTAGCAGAGCTGACCTATTATTATGGCACTTTGATTTTTGTCAGTCATGACCGCTATTTTTTAGATCAGCTGGCAACCAAAATTTGGGAGGTAGCTGAGGGTCAGGTACGGGAATTTGCTGGCAATTTTAGCGCCTATCAGGAGCAAAAAGAGCAGGCAGCCTTAGTGCAGGAGCGGGCGGCAGATCAATATTTACAGGAAAAACAGCGGCTGACGAAAGCAATCGCTAAAAAACAGGAGCAGGCGCAAAAGGCTGGCAAGGTCACGCAAAAACAGCGACAGCAAGCTGTCCGTCCTGACCGCCTGTCTGCTTCTAAGCAAAAGGACACCGTGCAAAAACGGCTGCAAAAATCAGCTAAGAGCTTGGAAACCAGATTGACACAATTGACGGAGGTGGCCCCCGTTAAAACTAGTAGAGCAATAATTTTTCCCGAAAATGAATTGCTGACGCTCCACAATAAATTTCCGATTCGTGGTGAAGCTGTTAGCCTAGCCTTTGGTGAGAAAAATATATTGGAGGCCGTCGACTTTCAATTTCCTTTAGGTAAAAAAATTGCGATTACCGGCAGCAACGGTGCTGGCAAATCAACTTTTTTAAAGGCAATTCAGGCCGGTGCTCCCGGCATCACCGTCTCGCCAAAGGTTGTTTTTTCGACTTATCAGCAGTTGGATTATCAACTAGTTAGTCAGCAAAGACTGTTGGATTATCTCAGTCAGCGAACGGAGTTTGCCGAAACAACCATCCGCAGTATTTTAAATAATTTAGGCTTTGCCCAAGGAGAAATCACCAAACCGCTAGCAGCGTTAAGTGGCGGCGAAGCGACGCGGGTTGCCCTCGCCTTAGTCTTTTTACGGCCAGCCAACGTGTTGATTTTGGATGAGCCGACTAATTTTATCGATGCAGCCACTATTTCCGCCCTGGAAAAATTAATACGAGCTTATCCGGGAACCCTGTTGTTTACCTCCCACGACCGCTATTTTGTGGAGGCCGTCGCTGAGGAAGTGTATCAAATTGAAGATGGAAAACTTGTTTTTGGCGGATAAATATTAAAAAAAAAACCGCAATCCAAGCTTTTCGCCGAAAGCCAGTTTCGTTAGCTGGCTTTGGTGCTCTTGCAGGTTGCGGTTATTTTTTGATTTTAGGTAGTGAGGCTGTGACCTTAGTTTAAAACAGAATTGATTTTTCCGAACAATAACTGGCAAGCACTATCAAATACAAGATAGTTGGGAATTGCATCTGCTAGCAAGACTAAGGTTACAGCCTCACTTTTTATTTTTCTAACTCTTTAATTACTTTACATGGCTGGCCATAAGCGACGACATTTGCCGGAATAGATTTGGTCACCAAACTGCCGGCGCCAACCACGGTATTTTCGCCGATGGTCACGCCGGGAAAAATAATGGAACCGGCGCCTAGCCAGACATTTTTTTCAATCGTGACGGGTAGATTGTACTGCCCCCGCTCTTTTCGTTCGGCAGCCTTTAAAGGATGGGTGCCGGTGATAATCGTCACATTTGGTCCAATCATAACATCGTCTTTTAGATCAATCTTAGCATCATCAACGAGGGTCAAGCCGAAATTAGCATAAACGTTTTTTCCAAAATAAGTGTTGATGCCCCAATTGGCTTTAACGGGCCGCTCAATGTAAGCCCCCTCAGCAAAATCCCCGAATAATTCAGCAGCAATCGCCGCTAAGCGCTGTGGTTCGTTGGGGGGCAGCTGATTGAATTCAAATAACAAGTCCCGATAATGGGCTTGTAGCTGATTCATTTCCTTGGTTTCAAAGTAGAGCTCACCAGAGTTTAACGTATCAAAAATTTCTTTTGGCAACATGGTTTCAAATCTCCTTTTTGCATTTATTTACTCACTAGTTTACCGTATTTTGCGGGCGTTGGGCAGTTTAAATCAGAAAAAAAAGAACCTGTGTCATTAGTTTTTTAACAGCTGAACCCCCGAACTATATGATACTTGCTCCTGTGGTCCAGTAGGTCCGAATCGCAAATTAACACTAGCTAGTCGTTTTCACTAGTTGTCCTTCGTAAAGTTCGGCTTTGTTCTAACTAATGTCACAGCCTCATGACGGTCAACAAAAATTAATTGCGCAAAGGCAAGCTGATGGTAAAAATAATCTGGTTGTCACGACTGGCGGCAGTTATCATGCCGCCTAAAGCCTCGACAATATCTTTTGCAATTGGCAGGCCTAAGCCGGTGCCACCGGTGGCGCTGGCCCGGGAGCTGTCCATCCGGTAAAAGGGCTCAAAAATTCGGGCCAATTTCTCCGGTGGAATCGTGTAGCCGCTATTGCTAAACGTAATTTCAATTTGCTCTTTTTTGGCTAGTTCCAAGGTAATGACTGAATCAGCAAAGCTGTAATTAATCGCATTGCGAATCAGATTATCGAAGACCCGCTCCATTTTTTCTGCATCGACGGTTGCCAAAACTTCCTTTTCAATCTCCAATTGCCATTGGAGATTTTTTTCTTCTAAAATTGGCAGAAACTCATAGCTAATCTGCTCTAGCATAATGCTCAAATCAATCACTTGTTTATTTAATGTCAGGGTAGTCAAATTGAAACGGGTGATTTCAAAGAATTCATTGATTAATTGTTCCAAACGCTCCGCCTTGTCTAAGGCAATATCAGTGTAGCGGGCCCGCATATCTAAAGATAGCTGGGGCTCTTCCTTTAAGAGAGTCAAATAGCCGATGACGCTGGTCAAAGGCGTCCGCAAATCATGGGCCAAATAAACGATTAAATCATTTTTCCGCTGTTCGGCTTCTTTGGCGGCCCGCTGCGTGCGGTTATTATTTTCCCGCAGTTCATTCATTTCGTCTTGAACCGCCACCAAATCTGGTGACAATTTAATGCGCTGCTCGGGATTGGCCAGCAGTTGACTAGTGCCATGGATGGTTTCATTCAAATAGCTGGCAATTTTACTAAAGAAATAAAAGGTGATAGCTAGCCAAAGAGCAATGCCGCTGATTAAAAAGGTGGCAATCAGATTATTATAGAAGAAATAAACTAGCCGATAAATAAACTCATCTCCATACCAGGTCCAAAAATTCATGACGATTAAAATCGTAAAAGGAATCAGCGTCAAAATGGCAAAGGCAATCACGATTGTCGCCACGTAGCGGAAAAGAATTCTTCTGATTAACGGATTTTTCAAGTTATTTTTCAATGATATAGCCAACCCCCCAGACAGTTTTAATAAATTTTGGTTTGCGGGGCTGCTCCTTGAGCTTTTCCCGCAGCCGTGCGATGTGGGCCATCACCGTATTGTTATTGTCTAAATATTTTTCCTGCCAGACGGCCTCAAACAACTCCTCGGAGGAAACGACGGTCCCTTGATGTTCAAATAAATACAGCAAGATTTTAAATTCAATCGGGGTAATCATGATTTCCCGCTCAAAAAGTAAGACTTTGTGGCTGTTTTTTTGAAGAAACAGCCCGTCTTTGGCAAATTCCGTATCTGCTTGCGGGGCTGTCGGCTGATTATAGCGCTGACTGCGGCGCAATTGCGTTTTGACCCGTGCCACAACCTCTAATGGATTAAAGGGCTTGGTGATATAATCATCTGCTCCCAAAGTCAGCCCAGTAATTTTATCCAAGTCCTCGCCTTTTGCGGTTAGCATCAGCACTGGAAAAAAATAATGTTCCCGAATGTTTTGCAATAATTGAAAGCCGTCGATGTCCGGCAGCATCACGTCCAGTACTGCCAAAGAAACAGCATTTTGGTCAATGAAGGCCAAAGCCTCGCTGCCGTTATAAAAGGCAGCCACCTGAAAGCCTTCATTTTTCAAAAAGGTTGCCATCAGATTGGCAATTTCCTTTTCATCATCCACCACGACAATTGTATCTGTCATTTCCTTCACTCCAGCTCTGATTTTTAAGAAATCTCTTTTTCAGTGTAGCACAATTTACAGCTTAACTGGAGACCTCGACGGTTAAACGGCCGCCTAAGCGACTGAGAATTTCATTGGTCAAGGTCGCAGTTTCTGTGGCGGCAGCTAAAATATCCGGCAGCACACTCAACTGAGCCTCTAAAGGGATTTCTGGGCAAGCTGTTAAATCAATCAGCAGCATATCCATGCAAATCCGACCAATTTGCGGCAGCTGGTGATCTTGATAAGTCAGCTGCCAGTCGGTCTGGCTTAAATTGCGGGGGATGCCGTCAGCATAGCCAATGCTGACTACGCCGATTAAACGGCTTTCTGATAGTTGCGTAGTTAGGCTATAGCCCAAATATTCCTGAGCAGCCACCCATTTTTTAGAAATCAATTGGGCCTGCACTTCAACGACCGGCGTGAGGGTGATTTTTTCTTTAGGCACATCGCGTTGACTACTGAGACAGCCATATAAAAGAATGCCGGGACGGACATAATCATAGGCTAAGTCTGGATAATTCAAAATACCGTAACTGCTTTGCAGATGAGTCACGCCAAAGGGAACTTGCTGGGCTTTTAATTGCGCTAACAAATGATTGAAAATGGCAATTTGTTTTTCGGTCCGTTCTTTAGCCGCCGCTGACTGCTCATCAGCAGAACCTAGATGGGAATAAATGCCCTTAATTTTTAAATAGGGCAGTTGATAGAGAGCTTTAATTTTTTGAACATCATCCTCTACGCCTAAGCGATGCATGCCGGTATCGACCTTCAAATGACAATCAATCGCTATTCTTTGTTGATTTAAAGCGGCCGCATGAGCTTCACTGACAATCGTTTGAACCAAGTCATAGGCTTTAATCTCTTTTATGCGGCGAGCAGAAGTATAGCCGAGAATTAAAATTTGCTTGGCAATTCCGGCTTCCCTCAGGGCGATCCCCTCCTCTAAGGTAGCCACAGCAAAAAAATCGACTCCGTTTTGCGCCAAAGTTTTGGCATAAATATTCGCATCGGTCCCGTAGGCGTTGGCTTTCACCACCGCCATCACTTTGGTTTTTTCAGGAATAATCCGGTTAATTTCAGCTAAGTTAGCCTTCAGCGCTTTAGTTGACAGCTGCTTTGAGGCTCGTGCTGGTCCTTTTGAATTTTTTTTGGTCAGTTTCGCCAGAAGCTTGAAGGTCAGCCAACAGATTAAAAAGGTCGATAGTAGAACGACTAAAAAATTTATTAAACTGTTTTTTAAAAGCGGTACTTTATTTGCGATAAAATGCCAAACGGCAATCATATAAGGATGAAAAAGATAAATTCCTAGTGCAAGCCTGCTAGCATTTCCCAAAGTTTTTTGCGACTGCCAATGGAGCACCTCCTGAAATAGAAAATACATGACCAATGGCAATAAGAGATACATGCTATCGTGGCGGGGCCGAGACCAGTGGTGCAGAGCAAAACTTTCTACTAAAAGACCGATTGCTGAAACGATTAAGAACAGCGTATTGCGCTGAGCTTGAAAGCTCCGTTTTTGATATAAAATGGCTCCCAAGACTAAAAACAGCGGCACTAGAAAGAGACCATTACGAGCTAAGCCGAAGAAGTGAAAGAGACCATTATAAAAAGTTTTTAAAAACGGCAGCTGACGGGTAATCCCCCACCAGCTATCGCCGCCTAAACCAATCAGATACAAACCAATGGCAACGGAGAGTACCGATTTCAATGAGAATTTTCTTAGCAGCAGACTGACGAGGAAAACGCCCAAAAGCAACGCCGGAAAATACCATAGATGATAAAGAAAACCTTCAAAAATTAGCGCTTGTAAAAATTTAGCTAACGACATCTGCAAAGAAATTTCGCCGCTGTAAAGTGCCAGCGGCAAATAGAGTAAATTCGCCGCTAAATAAAGGTAAAGCTGCTTTTTTAGGAATTTTTTGACCCGCAGACGTTGCGGAAATTGCTTTTTTTCCGCCAGCGGGCCGATTAAATAATAGCCCGTGACCATTAAGAAAAACGGGACTGCCACTCGAAATAAAGTTAAGGTGATGAGGGTGTCCAGCTCCGGTGCGAAACTTTGAAAAGGATAGCAGTGAATCGCCACCACCATCACAGCAGCGAGCAGTCGGAAATTATTGATACTAGCATTTTGTTTGTTCATGCGATTGACCTGCTAGTATCCTGTAAAAATTGCAGATACTCTTCCAAAGTCCAATCTTGCCCGCTGATAATATGACTGTGGGGTACGCCGACGTACCGAAAATGCCACGGTTCATAGCCGATACCAGTGATTTCTTGTTTATGGGGCGGATAACGGAGAATAAAGCCGTAGTTGGCCATCTCAGCTAAAAATTTTGTCACAGTTGGACCAGTTTGAAAACTGGGAGCAATCAGGTCATTATCAGCTCCCCGTAAACCTAAATCGACAGCGAGTCCTGTTTGATGTTCACTGCAACCGGGATAGGCGACAAATTCAGCCGTGTATTTAGGTCCGTGTTCTGCCAGCGAAAACTCCCATAATTTTCGCTGTTCCTGTTCAGTCCGGTAGCCGTCTAACAGAATGATGTCTTCTGTCAGCTGCCAGTCGGTTAATAATTTTTGTAACTGCTTGGCAACTTCCGGCTGCAGATAAATATCTTTTTCGCTGAAGGGGGCTAAAACCAAATGCTGCGGCTCATTGCTTTTAAGGAGGGGATGCTGGCGGTTAACTAATTGCAAGTAAATGTTTTTCATGATAGGACTCCTCTGCTAAACTAATCAATTTTTCTAGCACTTGGTTGTAGCTGATACCGGCCGCTGCCATCATCGCCGGAAAGCGAGAGTGAGGCGTGAAGCCCGGTAAGGTGTTGACTTCATTCAATAAAATAGTGCCATCATCCGTCAAAAAGAAATCAATCCGGGCTAGGCCGCGACAGCCTAAATGTTGATAAAGACGCTGTGCTTGGACTTGAATTTTTTCGCTGATTTCGGCTGGTATTTGGGCTGGCACGGTGATTTTGGCGGTTAACAGCTGATATTTTTCCACGTAGTCAAAAAATTGGCCGGTTAAAGAAATTTCATCGCAGGCTCCCAGCTGCAGGCCATGATTGCCTAAAATACCACAGCCGATTTCAATTCCGCTGACAGCCTTTTGCAAAATTACCTGCCGGCTGTACCTGAAGGCCTCTGCTAAAGCTTGTGGCAGCTGTTCTAGTTCAGTCACTTTGCTGATGCCTTTAGACGAACCGGCTTCATTAGGCTTAACGAAAATCGGCAAGCCAACATTTTTTATAAATTGTTCAACCGTTTGCTGATCGGTGATGCTATCCAACAAAACAGTGGCGGCACTTTTGATACCTAGCGTATCTGCAAATTTGTGCAGGAGAAATTTATTCATACACAGGGCCGAAGCTGCAACGCCACAGCCAGCATAAGGCAGGGCCATCATTTCAAAAAGACCCTGCAAGCTACCGTCCTCGCCACTGCCGCCATGTAAAATCGGCAATAAAACATCAGGCTTGAAAAATTTTTGGTCTTTACCGAGCCAAAAACCTTGGCCCTTAAACTGCGGCGTAGCTGATTGACATAATGAGGAGGTCTGCCAAGTATCCTGTTGAAGCTGCTCAACATCAGCGTCAGTTAAAAACCAACCGCCATCTCTCGTGATACCAATTGGAAAAACTTGATAGTCCAATTCATGTAAAGTCGCTAAAACTCCCGCTGCTGACGCCAAAGACACTTCATACTCTGAAGAAGTTCCGCCAAAAATTAACGCAATTTTTTTCATCTTCCCACTCCCTAACTTGTTCTTTAAAGCCAGTCTAACAGGGATGCAAAATCAATATTTGCGCTTTCCGTCTTGGGTTTCTACAGTTTTTCTCTGGAAATCCTGACAAATTTATGACATTTGCAGGATTTGATTTTGGGATTGTGAAATTGGAGTTGCGGAAGACTCTGTGTAGTTAGCCTTTTTAAAAGGAGAAATTTTAAAGAGGTAAGCCTTGACTGGTCTTGCTGCGAAAAGTGCCTACAAGTTTTGAAACTGCTTAAAATTTTGCTTGGCGATTTTGCTGTTAATCTTGATCGTTGATTTTCTTCACAACACACAAGGAAATCAGCGGCACTTAGTTAAGCCGCTGCAAATCAAACAAGCTGCCGTTTGTAACCAGCAAAAATTTTAAGGACAAATAAAAAGCCCATTTAGCAAAATTTTTGAATTTTGCTAAATGGGCAATTGTTTATAGCTGATGTTTTGTTTGAAACGCTTCGAAGTCTGCCTGGTATTTAGTCAATAGCTGCTGACCATATTCCATCGGCACATAAACACCTCGGCCAATCAAATCCGCCAAAAAATCGGGGGTGAAGCCCGCTTTAAAACTAGCAATCAGCTCATCATAAGTGGCTTTTCTTTCTAAGCCATATTCTTCAGCCAAATCATTCAATTCCTCTAAAGGCCAGAAATACAAGGCACCTTCATCCTCTAAAATATCTAGACAATCATCATCTAACAGCGGCATAACAGTTTCAGCAGCATTAATTCCCAATTTAAGTTCAAAATAATCCGGGAAATCGTTAATCTCTGAGCTTTTCCCATGTAGCCAATCTAATAAAATCAGCTCGCCTAATAAATAACCATCTTGATTGCGCTCCATCACGGCCGGCTCAACAAAAGGGATTGCCCCGGTAGCCAGCTGTTGAATGCGCTCGTTTAACAGCGACTCGTCCGGATTAATATAAGGAAATTCTGCATATTTCTGATAAGTCTGCATCACCTTCCGGAATTGACTGGCGTCTTGCCGCTCCTTTTCTTCTTGCTTTTCGCGATTAAAAAACCAACCCATTTTAACCCCTCCACTCCTAAATACTAAATAAAGTATAGCATAAGCCATTGAGTTGATGTGGCAGTCACTCCCTTAAGCAGAAGGTTATCAACTTTTTGGCTAAAGATTTATAATGAGTGATATTCAGCGCAACACTAAAGGAGATTTTATTATGGAAACAAGAGCCATTGTCATTGAAGAATACGGCGACAGCAGTCGTTTGAAAGAAGCTCAAGTAACCCTGCCAGAACTTGGCGAACATCAAGTTTTAGTTAAGGTAGCCGCTACCTCGGTCAATCCAATCGATTGGAAATTACGGGAAGGTTATTTGTCACAAATGATGACTTGGGATTTTCCGATTATTTTAGGCTGGGATGTTGCCGGTGAAATTGTTGCCATCGGCAGTCAGGTCAACCATTGGCATGTAGGGGATTTGGTTTTTGCCCGACCGGAAACAACCCGTTTTGGAACTTACGCCGACTTAACGATTGTTGACGACCATCTCTTAGCTAAAAAGCCAGAAAATATTAGTTTTGCTGAAGCAGCGGCAGTGCCGTTAGCCGGTGAAACGGCTTATCAAGCTTTATTCACCCACGGAAAACTGTCAGCCGGCGAAACAGTTTTGATTCATGCTGGAGCCGGCGGTGTAGGTATCTATGCCATTCAGTTAGCTAAAAATGCCGGTGCCAGAGTAATTACTACTGCTAGCGAGCAAAACCATGAATTATCAAAAAGCCTAGGCGCTGACGAAGTCATTGACTATCGAAAAGTTGACTTTGCCGAAGTCATCGACAAGGTCGATTTAGTATTTGATACGATGGGGGGCGAGGTTCAGGCTAAAAGCTTTGATGTTTTGCATCCAGAAGGTCGCTTGATTTCGATTGTCGGCGAACCCGCAGCCGACCAAGCTGCCAAAGTTCAATTGGCCAAAAGCATTTGGCTGCAACCGAGTGGCAAGCATCTGCAAGAAATAGCCGATTTGCTGGCTGCTGGAAAAATCAAAAGCGTGATTGGCGCCACCTATCCTCTAACCACAGACGGCATAAAAGCCGCCCATGATTTAAGTGCTACTCATCATGCCAGTGGAAAGATTGTGATTAGCAATCAGGAAAAGATTTAAAACTTTTCCGGACTCGCTGTCATTAAAATAATTGAAAAAAGAAATGTCGCCACAAGTTAGGTTGTTTGATGAAAACCTTGCTTGCGGTATTTTTTTTGAAAAAATCAGTTTTTAACTATTGTTGAATTTCTTGGTCTATTCAACAAAATTTAATTTCAGCTGAAGACTACAATTGAAAAGTGATTTATCAAATAAAGTTTTATTCGCAATGAGCTTGGAGATTTAGTTGTAGTTTCAGATAGAAATTATGGCTCGCTGACTTTAGCTGAGTTGCATTTTTTTAGCTAAACACGGAGAACAGCTCGATTTTACCGAACAGCTTGCCTTAAAAGTAGCCGCTCCGCTAAAAATGAGATTGCATTCCCAAAACGTCTATATTACCATTAAGGAAGCGTAACCAATTAATTATTGGATTTTTTTGTTAAAGTGAGAAAGCTGTAAAATTAATCACTTTGCTAAAAAGTAGCTAAAAAAGTGGATAGGGGAGTAGAAAATGAAACGTATTGGAAAAATTTTGGGAATGTTGGCATTGGGACTAGTCTTTTTGGGGGCTTGCGGAGGCAGTCAGACAGAGGTAAACACTTTTTCCGGTTCTTATTCTGGTGCGGATGTGACGGTCAAAGTCACCCACGAAGATCAAACTGTCAATCAAGTTGAAATGGTATCGAGCTTTGATTTAACAACATTGGGTTTAGATACGGCGGATTTGGATGAAACTCAACAGGCAGCCATTGAGGATGAATTGGCCGCCCAGTATGAGGAGTATGATGGCAGCGAGGGGGTAACAATCGAAAATGATTTTACCGACAATGTTTTCAGCGTTACCATCACTTTGGATTTGGAAAATGTCGACCCAACAGTCTTTAACGATCTAACTGGAATGACAGCCGATACTGGTGATGTTGCCTATGATGAACTTGCAACTCAGTTGGAAGATTTAGGCTTGAGCGAAGAATAGTTTTAAGAAGAAATGATTGCTTTGTATGTTTATGAATGACTTTAGAATTTCAGAAAAATGAATAGGATGTCTTAGCATCTGAAGAATTCACATTTTTTTCTTAGTTTGATAGTGAACCAAAAACCGCCGCCACTCCTCAAGGGACTGGCGGCGGTTTTGCTATTCTTTTTTGCGCAGATTTTTCCAGTAAATCACTTGGTTCATCAACCGAGAAGTCCAGTCGAAGAAGAAGTGGATAAAGAGAATAAAAGGAATTAAAATCAATAAATCGGCATCAAAGACATTGTCATACATAAAAATTTTGCCTAAGAATAAAAAGCAGAAAATCAGACTGGCGGTCATCGCCAAGAGAAGCCAGATTTTTTTTGAATTCAGAGGTAAAGAAACCCGCAGTAAAACTTTTAAGCCGACCACGCCGACTAAAAAGACGCTTAACGTGGAGGTGACGGCGGAATCAAGCTGCCAGATATCGCCGATAAATTTAATTCCCAGCACGCTGATGACAACATTTAGAGCTGCGGGGACAGAAATCCGTAAGACATTGTCTAAAACATTACCGCGGGGCCGTTCATAGCTAGGCTGCAAGGCTAAAAAGAAGCTGGGAATGCCGACGGTTAAGGCATTAATCGGCGTTAATTGTAAAGGCGCGAAGGGATAAGCTGTGGCTAACAAAATAAAAATCAGCGCCAGTAAAATCGCATAAATAGTTTTGACTAAATACATGGAGGAGACTCGCTGCAGATTATTAATCACGCGGCGGCCTTCTTTGATGATGCTTTCCATAACTGAGAAATCCCCCGTCAGTAAGACCACATCGGCGACTGCCCGAGCCGCTTGGCTGCCCTGTGCCATTGCAATACCGATGTCTGCCTCCCGCAAAGCTAGAATATCATTGACACCGTCGCCGACCATCCCGGTGACCTGATGATTTTGTTTCAAGCCCTGCAAGAGTTTTTGCTTTTGATAGGGAGAAACCCGACCAAAGACGGTATTATTTTCAACGAGCTGAGCAAAATCAGTGTCATCAGGAATGTTCGACATATCGACAAAGTGACTTGTCTCAGGAATACCAGCTTTTTCAGCAATTTTTGAAACGGTCAGCGGATGATCGCCGGAGATAATTTTTAAAGAAACGCCTTGTTTAATCAGCAATTGGAAAATTGCTGTCGCATTCTCCCTCAGACTGTCGCCTAAGACAATCAGCCCCAACGCTTGAGGTTCCACGAGACGATAATTGGCTGACATTTGCGCCGCCAAAACGATGACCAATACGCGATAGCCTTCTGCCATAAAGGCTTGGCTTTGTTTGGCGACCTCAACGGGAACCTCGGCAAAAATATATTCAGCGGCCCCCATTGCTAAAAATCCAGTAGTAAATTTGGCGCCACTCCATTTGTAATCGGAGGAAAATGGAATGACTTCTTCTGGGACAACCGGCTGGTCAGCGGGAAATTTTTCCCTGAGGGCTTGAGCGGTTGCGTTTTGATCAGCTGAAGAAGCTAACAAAGTCGCAATTTTTTGGCCAAGCTGGATCTCAGATAAGTCCTGCAACGGCACGATTTTTTCAACGGTTAAGGTGCCATCGGTGATGGTGCCGGTTTTATCTAAACACAGGGTGTTGACCCGAGCCAAAGTTTCAATGCTAGGTAAAGATTGGACTAAAACTTTTTGTTTGGCCAGATTGGCGGCACCAACGGCAAAGGCGACACCGGTTAACAGGACTAAACCTTCGGGGATAATACTCACGACTGCTGCCACGCTGCCCAAGATAGCCTGTTGAAAGGATTCCACATTTTGCAGCTGCTGATAAATCATCAAAATCCCAAAAGGAATAATCACCAGCGTCAAAACCCGCGTCAGCTTCCGCAGCATCAGCAAGAGTTCTGACTGCGGCCGCTTTTTAAAGCGGGCATCATTCAGTAATTTTGTTGCATAATTATCGGCACCAACGGCCGTTACTTGATAATACACTTCACCGGCAGTCACAAAACTGCCGCTCAAAAGCTGATCGCCACGGCTCTTAGTAATTTTATTAGACTCACCGGTCAATAAAGATTCATCCACTAAAAAAGCCGGCTGGCTGATCACAATACCATCAGCGGGGATTTGATCCCCCGCTTGTAAAAATAAGGTGTCGCCTAACAGAATTTCCTCTTCAGAAAGACTGGTAAACTGAGCATTTCTGACAGCGACAACCGGAACTTTTGCTAGAATTGCCAAGGAATCAATCGTCTTTTTTGACCGCAGCTCTTGGAAGATGCCGATGCCGCTGTTGATAATCATCACCATTAGAAATAAAGCATTTTGCGGGGAACCAACCCAGACAACCAGTGCGGCTAAGACAACATTTAACAGATTAAATAAAGTGAAAATATTTTCCCGCAGAATATCTTTGGTACTTTTTAAAGTCGTTGAGGCACTCTGATTTACATGGCCGCTTTTTTGGGCCTGGCTGATTTCTGCTAAGGTGAGACCTGTAATCTCAGCCGGCAGGACATCCGGAATTTTTGCCATTGTTAACCGCCTCCTTTTTACTCTATCTTACAGGAAGAAAAAATTCTTGGCTAATATCAGAACGGCGATTTGGATAACAGTTTTGTTAGCTGAAATTTAACGAATAAATTTTACTTGCCTATGCTCTGATAAAATAAAAAAGCAAAGCCATAATCAACAGAATTATAAAATTTCTGTTTAATCCAGTGCTTTGCTTTTATTTATCGTAAAAAGATTTTAGAAGTGGAAAATAACGCATATCAAGTTATTTCCATTTCTATTTTTCAGAGAGGGGAATGCTAATCTCTTGGTCGCTAGTTGTATCGGTCATCAAGCTGTCTAAATAGCTGGGCAGAAAATCAGAGCGGCTGCTGAGAAATTGATATTCTGCTGAATTTTGAATGGCGGCTTTTTCGTCAGCCGTGTATAAATCATGGCCGGTGAAAAAATTCCAATTTAACTCAGCCACCAAATCAGCGGCTGCGGTTAATTCTGTGCCAGCAAAATCGCCGGTCCGATAGGCGCTGGAATAGGTCATCGCTTGGCTATCCTTTAAAAATAAATCCTTCAAATAATCCCGATAGTTAAGCAAATCGGGATTGCTCAAGCCTTGCGCCTGCGCCCACTCATCGACGGATAAATTTTCCCGCTGGTAAGTGATTTCCTGCTCATTTAGCGTAATAACTCCATAGGCCTGATCCGTCATCGCAAAGGAGCTAGTAACAACTTCTTGAGGCTCGCCTGTTGTTCCGCCGAGAATGTCTTGGGCATGGATATGACCTGAAAAGACAATGGGAACTTGGTATTCAGTAAAAAGTTTTTTTACCTCGTCAGCATTATCTAACACGTATCCCTTATTGACTTGACTATTATGCATATAAAGATTGTGATGCATAAAAACGACGGGAGTCTGGCCTTCATCTTTGGTAACTTGTAGCTGCTCTGTCAGCCATTCTAGAGAATTATCAGCAATCACACCGTTAGTAGTTGGTTGACTGCTGCTGTTGGCTTCACTGTAAATATTGGTATCCAAGAAAAATAGCCGGTAGGTTTGATTGAGATTAATCGTGTAACTTAAAGAATCTGGATCACTGCTGGCAGCCTGCGTAAAGCCATCAGGAAATAAATTTTTAAAGTCATCCGGGGTGATACTAGCAACGACATTTTGCTGGTCGTCGGCAAAACTACGGGCCCAGCCATCATAAATATCATGATTTCCCGGAATGCAAAGAACTGGAATGTTGGCTTTTTCCAGTGGTGCTAAAATTTCCGCCAATTTTTCAGCGCTGACTTTTTCACCGTTCAAGGTTAAATCACCGGTGATAATAATGCCCGTTGGTTTAGCCGTTAAAGCTTGATCGACAAAGGCTGTCAGACTTTCTTCTTGATAACGCAAATCTTTACCGGCGGCGGTACTTTGGATAAACTGAAAGGCTTCACCGTCATCATGGAGACTAGGTGCTAAAAAATGCGGATCGGTAATCAGCCAAAAATCGGTTTGTTCCTCAGTTGTCAAATAGCTTTGTTTTTCGGTGGCCTGAGACCAGCTGATGCCGATAAAAACGGCAAGCAGCAGCAGACCCACGCCCACAATACCCCAATATTTTTTCATTCGTTAAACTTCTTTCATTCCTTTATAAAAAGCGGCTGACCGTCTGGAAACTTTCCGGTCTTTGGGCGACTTCATCGACAGAAATATCATGAATAATTTCCGCCAAAGTGATTTTCTTCATTTCGGTTTCGACGGCTGCTTGCAGATCGTCATATTTTGCTTGTAAAACTTTTTGGATATTTCCACCCACGATACAAGCCGGATTAGTTTTTTCATCGACTTGAATCAAATTGCTTTCCCCTTCGATGCTGCGATAAATATCAAAGAGGGTAATCTCTTCAGGCTTGCGGGCTAACGTCGGTTTGGCCTTGCCATTTTGAGTGAGAATCAGCTGGCTGTTCCGCAAATAACTCATCAATTTGCGAACGTTGGCGGGATTTGTTTCAATACTTTTGGCAATCATCTCACTGGACAAATCAGTTCCCTGATAAATTTCTATATAAGCTAAGATGTGAATCGCATCTGAAAATCTAACTGAATAACGCATCTAAATTCCTCCGAATTAAATTCTTGACTAATCTTAGCACAAACTGTAAGATAATGCTGTAATTAAAAAAGTTACAGCTGACGAAATAAAAAATTCAAAAAGGAATCAGTTGTCAGCAATCAAAAATTTTCGGTTTTCTCTGGAAATTTGTTGGCAGCCAAAAAAAGGAGCGATTTATTATGAATTATTTAGTCACAGGTGCCACTGGAGGATTTGGAACAGCAGCGTTAAAAAGTTTGCAGGCCTTAGTGCCTCAAGAAAATATTTTTGCACTGGCCCGCAGCGCTGAAAAGGCGGCTGACTTAACAGCGGCCGGCTTTAATGTCCGTCTTGCCGATTACGATCAACCAGCAGAATTAAACGCAGCCTTTGCAGGAATCGATCGCTTATTATTTGTTTCCGGTGCGCCGGGCAATCGCCAACAGGAACACCAAAATGTTGTCGACGCTGCCAAGGCGGCAGGGGTCTCTTACATCGCTTATACAAGTTTTGCTGATGCGCAAAATTCAGTCAGCGGATTAGCAGCCGACCATGCCTATACGGAAAAAGCCATTGAAGCAGCGAACATTCCCCACACTTTTTTGCGGAATAATTGGTATTTGGAAAATGAATTGCCACTAATTGGCGCTGCCTTGCAAAGCGGAGAATTTGTTCATGCTAGTGGTGCTGGTAAAACTGGTTGGGCTTTACGACGGGAATATGCGGAAGTCGGCGCTAAAGCGGTTGCCGGCAGCGACTATCCAGAAATTTTAGAACTTTCTGGCACGCCTGTTACCTATCAAACACTGGTGACTGCTGTAGAAGAAGCAACCGGTAAAACATTAGCCGTTAAGGACGCCAATCAAAAAGATTTCGAGGCGAGCCTCGTAGCAGCAGGTTTACCAGCCCCAGTCGCTGAAATTTTTTACGGCTTCCAAGCAGATATCAAAGCGGATGTGCTGGATGTTACGTCTGCTGATTTTGCCAAAGCGTTAGGCCGACCACTTACTAGCCTAACAGAAGGCGTCAAAGAATTATTACAATAATTACCAGTAACTATCAGAAAAGTCTCCCTCAAGGCGGGGCTTTTTTTGCTTGTCTGGGGTATACTTAAATCTTATTAGTAGGTTCGGAGGATGAGAGATGATTTTACGGGAGTATCAACAAAAAGATTTGCCGGCAGTGACGGCGATTTGGAATGAAGTGGTAGCAGATGGCTTGTATTTTCCCCAAGAGAGCGAGCTGTCAGCAGCCCAAGCTGAAATTTTCTTTGCTGAACAGACCCGCACGCAGGTGGCGGAATTGGTGGGTGAAGTGGTCGGCTTTTACATCTTACATCCAAATTCCGTCGGCCGGATTGGTCATGTGGGCAATGCTTCCTATGGTGTCAAGCAAGATGTCAAAGGCCAAAAAATCGGCGAGCAGCTGGTTCGAGACTCATTGAAAATCGCCAAAGCGTTTGGCTTTCAGCTGATGCAATTTAATGCGGTTGTCGCTAATAATGCCGGCGCGATTCATCTCTACGAAAAAATCGGCTTTCAAAAAGCCGGTGCTGTGCCACAGGGTTTTCGGTTGCCTTCTGGGGAATTTGAGGATTATTTTATCTATTATTATGTCTTATAGGTAAAAATCGGTAATGCAGGGTTGCACAAAACCACTGAAATTATTCTCTGGATTTCAGGCAATATTCAGCTGCATCCTGAGCTTTCTTGATGGCAATTTTCGCTAGCGGCGGTTTGATTGTTTTTTATTGCAGCTGCTTAAGTTTTTGCTGAGCAGCTGGTGGTGAATCTTTAGTGAGCTTGAAAAGAGTCGATAATACGTTCTAAAATTTTGCTGAAGCAGACGCCTTCAGCTTTTTTTATATGAACAATGATAGTTCTCTCATATTTTTATTAAAGAACTAACCGCGAAATTTCTCGTATTTTTCCGGGAAATTAGTTATCTTTTAAAAGTGATTTCATTCACAAATCTTAAAAAAATTTTACTAGCGCTGCGTTGTTTTCATTTCAGCTAATTTTTGCAAAAAGAAATGGCAAAAGATGGACTTTTCTATTGCGAAAGATTTTTCTATACTGGGGATGTCAAATGATAGCGCTTAAATAAAGGAGCTGAAGGGATGCGGGAGGCAAAAATTGTAATGGCTTTATTAGCCCAGGAATATCTGAAGCCGGATGAACTAGCGGATATTGTCGGCGTGTCACCCCGGACAATCCGTAATGATCTTCAGCAGCTGGTGGCAACGGAGAACGGTTTTCTCATCGAACGTTCCCGCAAGCTGGGCTATCATTTAGTGATTACCAATCAAGAATTGTTTCAAGAGTATCAAAAAAATGCCGCCGATTCTTCAATTGACATGCAGCAGATGCGTTTAGAATCGCTGCTGATTATTTTATTAGTCAAAGAGGAATATCAAACGATTCAAGCAATCAGCGAGACTTTTTTAGTCAGTCAAAGCCAAATTAAAAATGATTTGGCCAAGCTCGCCGAGTATCTCGATGGTACCGCACTTAAATTAGAGCGCAAAGCCCACTATGGTGTCAGAATCATCGGTGATTTACGCAACCGACTTTTGTTGTTGATGGATCGCTTGCAGCGGGAAAATCCCAAGCTGCAGGAGCTATTAGCTGAAGCATTAACCGAAACTAAACGTCAGGCTTTGCAAGCAGCCTTGTTCCAATTGGTTGCTAAACGGCAGTGGGATATTGATTACAGCGACTTTCGTCATTTAGAAGAGGAAATTATGCTATTGATACTGATTGAAAGTCAAGGGACAGTTGCTAAGTCAGAGGGCTATCTGTTGGCGGAGCTGTTTCAAGCAGCGGGGCTTTCGTTACAGCTTTCTGAGGAAGCCTATCAGTATTTTGAAGCCAGTATTTTAGCCAAGACCAAGACTTTGGCTATCCGCAGCAACCGAGAGGAGCTGCAGCTGGAAATTTTAAACTACTTTAAAGAACAAGATCAACAGCAGCAGACCCATTTTGCTGAAGATCAAGAATTTATCCATCTGGTCTATCTGCATGTCGCCTCATTGATTGAGCGCTCACGGCAGGCGCTGCCTTTGGATAATCCCTATGTCGAAGAAATCAGCAAAAAATATCCGACGATTTTCAATTATGCGGTGCTCTTTGCCAAATGGCTAGAGCAGCAATATCAGCTGACGATTTCATCAGGAGAAATCGGTTATCTGGCGACCCATATGACAGTGCCGTTTCATAAACGGCAGCAGGAGCTGATTGAAAATATTTACCGCATCGCTGTCGTCTGTTCCTCCGGGGGCGGGATGGCTTATCTGGTGGAAATGAAGCTACGGCGGATTTTCCCACAGGCTAAGATTCAAACTTTTTCAATGTTTGAAGTTCAGAAGATTCAAGATTATTTTCCAGATTTAGTTTTTTCGATTATTGAATTGCAGCTGGAATTAAATTGTCCGGTGATTTTAATCAATGAAGTTCAAAGCGAGCTAGATTATCTGGAGGTCAGTGAAAACCTCGACTTGTTGCAGCAGGAGGGAAATTTTTCGATTGAGGAAAGCTTTTTCGAACTTTTCTCAGCAGAAAATTTTGCGATTTTACCTAAGCAACCTTATCGCCGGATTTTAGCTGAGCTATCGAAAAATTTAGAGGCAGCTGGTGGCGGTTCCGGCTATAGCGCTTCCCTTTTAGAAAGGGAAGATTATCTGTCCACGGTTTATCAAAATGGAATTGCCATTCCCCATCCGCTGACCATGCAGGGCAGTCGCAATCAGATTTTTGTCGGCGTATTGCCGGAGGGGGCTAGCGAGGCCCAAAATAATCCACAAATTATTTTTATGGTCTCTTTAGAGGAAAAACAACTGGAGCGGCATCGGATTATTTCTAAAGAGCTCAGCAAGCTGATGAGTAATCCAGCGGCGGTAGCGATTTTAGTTAAGAGTAATAATTTTCAAGAATTTTACTATACATTAAAGAAAGTTTTAGGAAGAAGGAAGTAAGTTGAACAGCAATTTTTTGAAAGCCTTATCAAACGCTGACGGAATTGCCAGCAATGAAAAAGAGGTGCGCCAAGCCATTTTAGCTGAGGTTGGTAAGCTGCCCTATGAAAAGACGACGGACGGGTTGGGCAGTCTGATTTTTACCAAGCGAAGTCAGCAGTCTGACAAGAGCATTATGATTTGCGGCCATATGGATGAGGTTGGCTTTATGGTCCGCAGTATCAGCGAGTTCGGCTTGATTCATCTGATGGTGGTCGGCGGCGTGAAACCTTTGGCCCAACATTTGCAAAAAGTCCGCATCACAACATTTGACGGTCGCAAAATCAGCGCTGTCATCAACGGTGATTTTCAAAATGGTGCCACCGAAAATCTTTACTGTGATTTAGGTGCAACCAGTGCCGAAGAAGTTACCGCTTTGGGAATTGAAGTCGGCAATATGGTCTGTTATGCAACTGAATTTGAAGCCTTTGCCGTTAAAAATATTTATGCCGGCAAAGCCTTTGATGATCGGCTAGCCTGCTTTGTGATGGCGGAGCTGATGAAGGAGCTGGCGGAAGTTGAACTACCGCTGACTGTCCATTTTGCTAATACCTCCAGTGAAGAGGTCGGCATTCGTGGCGCTAAGACAGCCGTTCAAAAAATCAATCCAGATATCGTCTTTGTGATTGATGTTGCCACCTTCAGTACACAATTTGTCCGCAATCATACCAATCAGCGGCAAATCGGTGCCGGTCCGATTTTAACTCATTTTGACCGGACCTTAGCGCCGAATTTAGAAATGCTGCAATATGTTAAGGAAACAGCTAAAAAGGCCGAGCTACCGCTGCAACTGGATATGTTTAACGCCGGCGGTACGGACGGCGGCGAAGCCCATAAAGTTAATGAAGGCAAGCCAACTGTGGTTACTATTTTACCGGTTCGCTATGGACACTGCGCTTATTCGATTGTTAACGGTCAAGATGTTGACCAGATGATTGCTTTGTATAAACAATTGCTACTTGATTTTAATGAAGAAACTTATCGCCGCATGGTGAATTTTATTTAGGAGAGTAAAAGATGACAACAGAAGAACTAAACATTGTGAAATTGATTTCCATTTCCGGAGACAGCAAGGCCAAAGCCTTTGAAGCGTTGAAATGTGTGAAGACCAAAGAATTTGACCGAGCGCGGGAATTAATCAAAGAATCCCGCTCGCTGGATTTAGAAGCCCACAATATTCAAACGGAATTAATTTCAAAAGAGCTGAATGAAGACGAAGAATCATCAGAGATTGGTCTTTTGATGGTCCATGCCCAAGATCACTATATGACCAGCCAATTGGCGAGAGATTTAATCGAAACACTAATCACGGTATTTGAATAAAAATTATATTAAACCAACTAAGGAGAGAATGTATCATGAGAATTTTACTATGCTGTGCCGGAGGCTTTTCAACAAATATGTTAATGCAAAATATGCGCAAGGTTGTCCAACAAAGCGCCAAATTAAAGGATGAAGATTTTGATTTTACAGCGATTCCTGCAGATTCCATTGAAGATCAAATTGACGGCTGGGATTTAGTTTTAGTCGGACCACAAATCACCCATAAAGTTGACTTTATCAAGTCGGTTTTAGAACCAAGAAATATTCCCTTTGCAGTGATTGATAAAGATGTCTACGGTCAAATGGATGGCGCCACCGTGATGAAACTAGCGTTAGTCACTTATAAAAAACATCAGCTGGCGAATCAAAAAGCCGTTTAAATTCACATAAGGAGAGGGAAAAACCATGTTTGCAAAATTTGAAGCCTTTATGAATCGTTTCTTTGTCCCCCTAGCCCATAAAGTTGATAACCAGCCTCATCTCAGCGCAATTAAAGCTGGGATGGTGGCGATGACGCCCTTTACCATCCTAGGCAGTTTCTTCGCCATTTTACCAGCACTGCCGAATATGCTGGGAGAAGGCAATGCCTTTAGTCAATTTATTTTAAACAACGCGGAATTATTTAATTTGCCAGTGTCATTATCGACAGGCTTGATTGGTTTGTATGCCTGTATGGCGATTGCTTACAATTTAGCCAATCATTACAAGCTGTATATTCCTGGTGCCATTACCTTATCAACCTTTGCTTTCTTGTTCATGGTCGCAACTTTTACGGAAGATGGCGCCCTAGATATGACCAACTTAGGGGCAAAAGGTCTCTTTACCGCCATGTTTGTTTCTTTAATCACGGTTGAATTGTATCACTTCTGTCAAAAGAAAAACTTAACCATCAGAATGCCCGAAGGTGTGCCGGACTTTGTTTCCCGCTCCTTTGAATTGATACCGGTTACTTTAATTGTCGGTGGCACCTTTATTTTAGGCCGTTTTATCTTTATGAATACAGTTGGGGAATTACCGCCAACCATCTTAACGCGTTTCTTAGCACCATTAGTTGGTTCAATGGATAATCCGTGGTCAGTCTTGGCCTTGAACTTCTGTATCTGTTTGATTTTCTTCTTTGGGATTCACTCGTCAGTGTTCAGTCCGATTACACGGCCAATTATGGTGGCCTTTATTGCGGAAAATATTGCCGCTTTCCAAGCTGGCGAACCAATTCCGCATTTCTACACAGCGGGAGCTTCCAGCGCCTTCTTCGGCTTTACCGGCTGCGGGATTTCCATCGGCTGTGTGATTGCCTGCATGTTGTCTAAGAGCAAACGCTATCGTCAAATCGGGAAAGTTTCCTTGTTCCCAGCCTTGTTTGGGATTAACGAACCGATTTTATTCGGGGCACCGATTATTTTAAATCCCATCATGTTTATCCCTCACGTTTTTGGTGGGGCAATCATCGGAACGTTACCAATGTTCTTGATGCATTGGGGCTGGCTCAGCAAACCAATTTTCGATCCGCCGTATGTGGGTGTTTTCTTAGAAGGCTTCTTAACCAATGGCGACTGGCGCTCCATCGTGGCTAACGGCTTGCAACTAGTGTTGACAGTTGCCTTGTATCTGCCATTCTTCAAGATTATGGAACGCAATGAATTGAAAAATGAACACAAGAAACAAGAAGAAAAGAAAATCTTCGACGAAAAAGATAGTGATATCTTGGATGGTCTTGACTTAGACTTCTAATTTCGCCAAGTGAAATGGAGTAGCAGGATGAGAATTGAAAAATTACAGGCTTTGCTAACAGCAGCCGACTGCGATGCCATCATCATAAAAAATAAAGAAAATAAGCTGTATTTCGGCTCATTAGGAGGCAGTGGCATCTATCTAGTTGTCACGCCTTCTTCGCAAATTCAATTTTATGATGGTCGCTATCGCCAAGAAATCAAAGAAAAAACAGCGGGCTTTGAAAATATTGAGGTCCCGCAAGGCAGTTATCTGCCCAAAATTTTTGAATATTTAAAGGCACATCAGCTGACTAACTTAGCCATTGAAGCAAATGGCTTATCGCTGAAGAAATACATTGCTCTGACCAAAGAATTTACCGTGGCGTTATGGCAGGAGCAGATTATGAATCTGCGGGCCATCAAGAGTGCTGAAGAAATTGCCAAAATTAAAGCAGCTTGTCAATTAACCGATGAAGTCTTTCAAGAAATTTTGCCGCAGATTCATGCGGGAATGCCGGAAAATGAATTAGGCGCACTGGTGCAATATCTGTCGTTGAAAAAAGGTGCCAGTGGGATGGCCTTTGATCCGATTATCGCCAGCGGTCCTCGCAGTGCCATGCCTCATGGTCGGCCAACTCTAAGAAAGTTTATCGCCGGTGATTTGATTACCATTGACTTTGGCGTTATCTTAGATAATTACCAATCAGATATGACGAGAACCGTTGCGTTAGGTCAGCCCTCTGAAACATTGGCAGAAATTTATCACGTTGTTAAAAAAGCCCAACAGGCAGCAGCTGATTTTATTCAAGTCGGTGTCACTGGTCATGATGTTGATGAGGTGGCCCGCAGAGTGATTACTGAGGCCGGCTATGGCGAGTATTTTAGTCACGGTCTCGGCCATGGGATTGGCATGGGCGGCGATTTGCCGATTTTAAATCCCGCGAGTCAAACGATTTTACAAGAAAATATGGTGATGAGCTGTGAGCCGGGGATTTATTTACCAGAAATTGGCGGCGTCAGAATTGAAGACGATGTCGTGATTCAAAATGGCCGGGGTGTTCCATTGAATAAAACAACTAAAGAATTGTTGATTGTAGGTGAGTAGATGTACAATTTTGATAAAGTAATCGACCGTAAGGCTGGTAATGCCCGCAAGTGGAGCAACACCGTTTTAAAAGAAAAATTCGGCCTTGATGAAGAGGCCATTCCGATGGATTTAGCGGATATTGATTTTGAAGTAGCGCCGGCCATTCAACGGGCGATTCAGCAGCGGGCCAGTGTCGGTGATTACAGCTATACCTATATCCCCGATGAATTTTATGAAGCCGTGATTAACTGGAATCAGCGGCGCTATCAAACAACAATTGAAAAAGATTGGATTAAGCTGACTTTTGGCACAGTTTCAACCTTGCATTATATTGTGCAGGCCTATACAGAAATCGGGGACGGCGTTTTAATCAATACCCCAGCCTACGATCCTTTTGCCGAAGCCGTTGTTCACAATCAGCGGGAATTATTTTGCAGTCCGCTAATCAATCGCGACAATCGCTATTACTTAGATTTTGAAAATATGGAAAGCTTGATGGCAACTGGTCAAATTAAAGTTTTTATCTTCTGTAGTCCACAAAATCCTTCTGGTAGAATTTGGACGAAAGACGAGCTACGTCAAGTGGCGGAGCTATGTCTAAAGTATCAAGTGCTCCTAGTCTGCGATGAAATTCATCGGGATATTGTCTTTAAAGATCAGGACTTCACCTCCATCTGGAATGCTTGCCCCGAAATTAAAGAGCAGAGTATTTTATGCGTATCGCCGAATAAAGGCTTTAACCTCGGCGGCCTGAAGACTTCCTATGTGGTGATTCCCAACCAGGCGGTCAGAGAAATTTTATTGGAACAATTAAAACGCAATTCTATCACGTCACCCCATGTGTTTGCAGTGCCAGCAATAATTGCCGCTTATAACGAAAGCGAAGCCTGGTTGGATGAGATGATTGATTACGTTGCCGAAAATCTGCAAATCGTCTATCAATTTTTTGAAAAAATTCCTGAAGCCACCGTTATGCCAGCCGATTCTTCTTTTTTAGCTTGGATCGACGTCCACAATTGGTTTGATAATGAGGCAGAGATGACCGCCTTTTTCACGGAGGCCAATTTGACAATGGTGGTGGGTAGCTATTTCGTCCAAGACGGGGAAGGCTTTGTTCGCTTAAGTATTGGCATGCCTAGAAAATTATTATTAGAAGCACTGGAACGGATTGAGATAGTCTATCAGCGACAAAAAAATTCGAAAGCAGTCACTAGTAGTTGAAATAAATAAAAATCGGTTGGTCCATTTAAGTGTAACCTCAAAAAATTAGTTTAAAAAGCTGATTTTTTGAGGATACGCCAAAGTGGGTCACCGATTTTTTATTTTTAATCAGGTAAATAATTTATTATTTTAAGAGGCTGTTATTGTGTTTTTCGTCCTGAGATTTTTCCTGCTATCCATGAATTAAAAATAGCCTCCTGTGTCCAAAAATACTGGAACAGAAGGCTAAAAAACTTATTTATATATATAGTTAGTAACTATCCAAAAATCGGGGGGATTTTTGATTTATAGTAAAGACAGCAGAAATGGCAATAACTGTGTCTGTTTTTTTGAGAAATATGCGAATTAAAAATTATTTGCTAGCTTCTGAAACTTCTGTGTAAAGGTCAGCCCGTTTCCCAGAGGTTGCCAATGTAGAAAGAGCGGCAGAGGCAGTGTGGTCAAAGCTAGTTTCTTTCATGTCAGTTACTTCCCAAACACCAGAAGAGAATGGAGTTTCGTAGTCGCCAGTTGAAGTATTTTCAATGGTGATTACATACATATCATTTTCCATTGTAACAGTAGCTTTCAAGTAGTTATCAGAAGTGCCATACACTAAATCACCATCGTTAGCTGTCACTGCGGTTGAGGTTGTTGCATCAGGAGCGGCAAACAAAGCGATTTGATCAGTGATATCCACTGTGTCAGTATCATCAAACATTGAAGAGCTCAAGGCAATACCGTCTTCAGATTCAGGAGCAAAGTACCAACCTTTTTCACCAGAAGCTGCATGCATAAAGGCAAAGTGTAAATATTCTTCGCTGCTAGAAACCGGCACTTCAAAAGTTACTGTATCGCCTGGTAATGTAATTTCTTTAGCAGAACCGTCTGAACTTGTATCGCTACCGATAATTTCACCAGCTGTTGCGCTAGTAGCAGTTGCTTCACTAGAAGAGCTAGTGCTCATGGAAGAACTCATAGAAGTCGATTCACTTGTGCTGCTTGAGCTGGATGAAGTTGTGCTTGATCCACAAGCTGCTAATAAAACTGTTAAGGCTGCAAGGCTAACCCCGCTAATAATTGCTTTTTTAAACATAATGTAACATCTCCTAAGATTTTTGTTTTTGACTCGTTGCCTAGTCTATTCTTTAGGAGATTTATCGTCAATTTATTGAACTGTTAGTTATATTTTGAATTTTATTCCAATACCGGAATTATTTATTTTGTTTTCATATTATGAAAAATTAAAGGGGTTAAATTTATTGAAAGCCCTCTTTAATTGGACAATCCCTTTAAAATGAGCTAATTCTTTTAGACTTAAATAGAAATTAATATGAAAATATCTTAATTTTTTCTTTAGGAAGTTCATAGAAAAGACATATAACTGACGTTATTTTAATTAGAATTTTTAGTTAAACTAAATTTGAAAATTATTAAATGGACAGGTTGTTCCTTACTGATGGACTGAACAAAAGCAGAGACTAAGCCGCATTCAAAAGCAAATTAGAAAAGCATAGTGCTTATTCTCTAACAAGTAAAATAGCTTACAGAAAAAAAGATTCTTTCAGGAACACGACATTCCTAAAAGAATCTTTTTAGATTACGCTTATTCTGTTTCTGTTGTATCAGCTTCGTCTTCAGTGGCATCCATTAATGATGCAGCGACAGAAGGATGAATATCTGGTGTTACCGTTGGGGTTTCAACCACTTCAGCGGCTGTATCTTCAGCAACATTTGTAAATGGTACGTTGCGTTGAGATTTCAAACGGTCGACAATTTCATAGAAGCGACTCGCATGGGAACCCTTGATGTAGATAAAAGAATTATCATCAAGATTTTCCTCCAAGGCTTGAACAAGATTGTCTTTTTCTTTGAACCAAGTGCCATTTGGCAGATCGTTCGCTAAGGCTTCAAAGGCTTCGCCCCATAGATAAATCTTATCTGCACCAGCAGCCTCTAAATAAGGCAACAGGCGTAGATGTTCCTCGCGGCTAAAGCGGCCGAAATCAGCGATTTGACCGAGAACAATAAATTTCTTACCAGCGTAGAAGACTTTCTTTTCGGTAAATAATTTAATTCCGTCAATGGCAGCTTCAGTTGAGCTACTGTACGTATCATCTAAAACAGTCACTTGATGTTTGTTGACAGTTACGTCAATTGTTTCTAATACCCGCGGCAGGCTGCGGAAACTTTCTAGCTTGTCGGTGTATTCTTTAACATCGTAGCCTAAGCTATCCAAGGTTAAGAGTACGCTTAAGGCATTTTGAATTTGGCCGTCGCTATCATTGGTTAAAGTAAAGTGAACAAACTTACCAGACAGCAATAGTGAAACAGTTGTCTTATCTTTATCCACAATCTTATCAATTACGTAACAGTCGGCTGCTGAATTGTGCAGGCTGAAGAGACGAACGTTTAAGTTTTGTGATTTGGCTTGTTTGATAATGCGCCACAGATATTTTTCATCGATATCGGCATTGATAATTGCGTAGCCGCCATTTTTCACGCCTTTAAAGATATCGTTGTTAATCCGTAGATTTTGCTCGTCGCCCTTCGCTTCTGGTGAAGAACCAAAGGAAGTGAAGATAGCTGCTTCGCTTTCCCATAGATAAGCGTTATTTCCGTAAGCTAGACCGTTCAGTGCTGAAGCAGCAACTTCAAACAGTGAAACTTTTGGTTGGCTTGCAAGTTCTAACGTCATATTTAGCGTTGGTAAATGCAGATTGGCATTCCCAGTATTTTCAAATGGCTTTTTGTCCTTCAATAGATGAGACAGCATTAAACGAGTTGATGTTTTGCCGGTGCTACCAGTAATTGTAATCAATTCGCCCTTATAATTTTCCGCTGCCATACTTGCATATTCGTAAACGAAGCGCAGAGTATTTGGCACGATAAATTGTGGGACTTCATTGGCCAATTCTTGAATTGGTTCATCTGTGACAATTAAAGAGACTTGACTGCTGATACCTTGAGTCATGTAGTCTTGATTGCCATGAACCGGCTGCCAGTTGTTGTTAGCAGGAACTAAAGCTTTTTGGCTTTCTGGCGTTAAAGCCAAGAAGGCCACGTTTTGCCATTTCCGCTGTTTAATATTTTGCGCCATAAAGCTGATGTGATCAATTTTCAAATCATATAAAAGATTTTCATTTAAGAAATAGCCTTCAAATAATTTAGAAAATTCATCCCGCACTTTAAAGACTGGATTGTGGTTTTCATCTTTTGGTTCCGCATTATTTAATGGGAATTCAAATAATAAATAGCCTTCTTGATCAATCACTGGATGATTAAATTTATTCGCCGGATCGACTGTTTTCAAGTCAGCGAAGACGCTGCCTGGTTCAGACGCTTTGATAAAGCTTGGCTGCCAGAAAGTTTCTGGATTGTAGTTGTTAAATGGATAGGTTTGAATCTTGTGATTAGAAATATCCCATTTTAAGAAATAGCCATATGGTAAAGCATCGGTTTGCTTGAACTCTTCTCCATCGCTGTTGAAGACACCATTTCCCATGCTGTAAACCACAGTTGTCCCGTCGATTTCTTCAATCGGTTGGACTTTATGGGGGCCAGTTCCCAAGATTAAATCAGCGCCGGCAGCTACTAACTGCTGGGCAATTTCTCTTTGGTCTTCATGGATATTTTCAAAGCTGTTGCCCCAATGAGCTAAGACAGTCACGAAAATATCTGGATGCTGTTTCTTAAATTGTTTGATTTTTTCAAGCAATAAACCATTTAAAGCAGCTACGCCGGCTTTGGCTTTGTTGGCATAAAAATCATAGTTTTCATCGACAAAACGGCGGTACCAATAACCAGAGAAAATCGCCGTTTTTTGACGGTAATTGTAAGTTAAGACAATTGGTCGCAACGCATCTTCTAAGTTTTTGCCAGCACCGATTGTGTTGATGTGTTGATGAGTGAAGGCGTCAATGGTTTCGCTTAAAGATTCATCCCCAAAGTCCATGCTGTGGTTAGTCCCTAAGTTGACTAAAGACGTATTGCGGTGAGCTAATTCGCCAACCGTCGCTTTTTCGTCGCCGCCAAATAAGAAGACTTTGCGGGCTAAGGTACTTTCTTGCCCAGGTTTTGTTAAGACACCTTCATAGGTCACAATATTAAATTGATCTTCTGGCATCTTAGTCGCTAAGTTTGCCATAGAATGAGCGTAACCATGTTCTTGCAACGCATCTTTAATCCGATTGCTGCGGCGAATATCAGTAAAGTATTCACCGAAATAAGTGTCGCCTAAGAAGTTGATAATTGGTGATTCAATTTCAATTTCATCGAACTCGCTAGTTTCTGGTAATTGGTTAAAGGCTAATTGCGAAGTGTGCACATAGCTAGCCCCGTTGATTACGATAGAGCACAAAACTTCCTGTTGGTCTTCATAAAAGACAAAGCAGTCAGATTGATCGGTGCCCCAGAAAATGCTGGCTAAAGTCATCCCTTGTTTATCTAAAACCGATTGCGCAGGATACAATTGACCATTGATGACATGGTCACGGTTGGCAATATATTGGAAGCTTGATTTAGATAAGTTTAAAAAGGCCACACCAATTTTATAATAATCAAAAACATTTGATAATTGGCCTTGGATTTTCCGGCCAGTACCAGTTAGACGGGAGAAGAAAGAAATTTCTAACTCATTGCCCAGTTGATTAATGCGGTCAATCCCTTGACTACGGCTGCCATAGACTTCAAATAACGCCATAATACAGTCTGGTGCATTTAGAGAAATCGCTTGGTTTAAGACGTCGATTAATAAGCGTTTTTCTCCTTCAGTTGCCCGTGTTCCCCGCAAGGCTTGACCTTCTTGGGCTGCAGCCTGAGAAAAGACGATTTCTTGCGTCGGGGTCAAACGGTTGTTTTCTAAATCCTGTAACACTGCCAAGTACAATAGCAGGTTACTAGTTCCCCAAGGAGATACCCGATTTCCTAGAGGACGTTGCTCGATAATGCGGTCTTTGTTAAAAATTAACTTGGTTGTCGCAAAAAGATTTTTTTCTGCTGACTTCATTCTCTCAACTCCTAATTAAATAATTCGATCTGGTAAATACGTTTAACTAAAGATAGACTCCGCTGCCAAATGATATGTAAAAAATAGCGCCCTAATATAGAAAGAAACGACGCTCATCCTTTTATTATTGTATCATTTGTCACCTGTAAGACAATATCTATTTTTGATGTAGCTCATGTTTTTCGTCAAAAATAATTTAACTAGCAAAGTAGTCAAACGACCGGGATTTTTAAAATGAATTTGAAAACGAAAATGCTAATTTCATAAAAAAATTCTCGATTCTTGACAGACACTTTTTAGTATACCAAAAAAGGCGGGACTAAGGAATAGCCTTGGGGAATTTAAGCAGTCTTCTAGCGGGATTTGTTAAAAATGAAACAGAAATAATGATAAAAAAAATTAATTTTTGTCGGAAAACTAAAAAAAATAGCTTAAATTTGAAGATGGTAGTATTATTAAAGATATAAAGAAAGCGGTTTTTCAAAAAAGGGGAAAGGTGGGAAGGTTTATGATTGGTTCAATGATGTTTGTGACGACGATGTCACGGATTCAATTTGCTATGACGGCGATTATGCATTTCTTTTTTGTGCCGACGACCATTGGGTTAATGGCGGCGACGCTGATTTTTGAATTAATTTATGTATTTGGCAAAAAAGGAAACGAGCATTATGGCCGCTTAGCTTTGTTTTTTGCAAAGCTGTATTTCTTCAGTTTTGCGACAGGGGTTGTTACTGGTTTGATTATGGAGTTTCAATTTGGGATGAACTGGTCGGCATACGCTTACTTCTTCGGCGATGTCATTGGTGTTCCGTTAGCGTTGGAGGGGATTATGGCTTTCTTTATGGAATCCACGCTAATCGGACTGTGGCGGTTCACTTGGGGGGAAATCAACAAGAAGCTCCACGTTTTATTTGCAGCACTGCTCTTATTTACCTCATTATTTTCAGTGGTCTGGATTATTATGATCAATGCGTTTATGCAAAATCCGGTTGGTTTTACGATGGAGGGGGGCCGCGCGCGCTTAGACAGCGTGCTGTCACTAGTCCAAAATCCACAATACTGGCCAGAGGCACTTCACGTTTTAGGCGCCATTATGATTTTAGGCGGCCTCGTGGTCTGCGGCGTTTCGGCATGGCAGATTCTCAAAAATCGTGACCGCAAAATTTTTAAAAAATCAATTCAAATCGGTGTCTTGATGTTTTTACCATTTGCAATTATCCAACAGCAGATGGGGGACAATCAAATTACTGCCAGCGGAGCGTTACAGGCGATGAAATTCGCTGCCGTTGAAGGCCGCTATGAAAACGAAGGTAGCGATACAACTGGTGCCCCGTGGGACATTGCCGCTTGGATTAATGAAAGTGAGCATACGTCCACTGGAATCGGAATTCCGGGGCTAGGGAGTTATTTTGGCAACGGAACCTTTGTCGGCGGTGCGGAAGGGATGAATGAGATTGCCAAAACCTATCATGAAAAATATGATTCAGAGGTCGCGGCTTCTTACGATGGCGAGATGAGCTATTATCCGCCGGTAACACTGCTCTTTTGGTGTATGCGCTGGATGTTTTATTCCGGGTATTATTATGTTGTCTTGGGAACGGTGGGCTTATTGTTGCTTTACCGCAAGAAAAAATCAATCGAAGAGCATCCGCGCCTGCTGAAGGCTTTTGGAGTCAGTATGTGGTTCCCTTACGTAACTGTCGTCACCGGTTGGGTAGTTGCCGAGGTCGGCCGTTATCCGTTTGTCGTCTATGGAATATTTACCCAATTAGACGCCGTCTCGCCGGATATGACACCGGCTAAAATTATTACCTCGGTCACGCTGTTAGCCATCATGGATTTACTTTTACTCGGTACCGTGCTGACCATTACCCATCGCACGCTGAAAAAAGGTGCGCCGAATATTCACGGCAATTACGATCCTCCGGCAAGCCTGGAAAATAATTTTTTTGAGGGGGTCAGTAAATCATGAGTTCACCAACGAATTTACAATTTGCCTTATTTATTTTAGTCTCCATCGAGTTGACCATGTTTTTCATCTTAGGAGGAACAGATTTTGGCGCCGGCATGGCGACCTTCTTTGTCAAAGATAACGGCGACCGAGATGAAATCGTCCGCACCTCCGGACCCGTCTGGGGTGGCAATGAAACTTGGCTGGTGGCCGGCATGGCGTTAGTCTTTGGCGCTTTTCCCCATTGGTATGCGGCCTTGACCTCAGGCTTTTATCTGTTTTTCATTTTACTGTTAGTCTTCTTTATGTTTAGAGGCGTGGCCTTTGATTATCGTAAAAAATGGCGTTCCAAAACTTATAATCGGCTGTGGGATTGGGGACTTTTTTTAGGCAGCTTAGTTCCGCCTTTTATCTTAGGCATTGTGTTTTCCAGCATTTTAAAAGGCGTGCCGATTCGCGATAATTTTATCTATATCACGATGGGGGATGTTTTCACCCCGTTTACGATTTGTTCTGCACTGTTGTTAATGGCTGCCTGTCTACAAATCGGTTTAGCCCGTGTGATAAAAAAAGTTTCAGCGGAACTGCAGGCCTCACTAGGCAAAAAATTGCGGGTCGTCAATCTAATTTTTATTGTGCTTGCGGTGCTTGAAGTTATCCTTTTGGCAAATGCTACCAATGTTTTCAACACTCATTTTGTAGCGATTACCTTTTTAATTGTGGTTATAGTAGTTTGCAGCCTTAGCATGGCTTACTTACTGAGAACTAGCCAAAGGCATCAGCTAATTTTTTGGCTGGCGGTCGTTTGTATCGCCGCCTTTATGGGAATTATTTTCCAAGGCTTGTATCCCAATGTAATTGTGAACAGTGCCGGGCCCGCACTATCGATTATGGACGCAGCTAGCGGTCGGGAATCACAATTGTGGGTAGCAGTCGGATCAGCGGCAATGCTGCCGCTGATGACAATTTTGCAGATTACGGCCTATCATATGATTAATAAATATTATGACGTGCCTGATAGCGAAATAAATTATTAGAAGCACTGGTTCCACTTTTTCTAGTTTGTTGCAGTCCGCTGTTTTGTAAAAGGAAAGACAGTTGGCTAGCAAACAATCTTATTGGAAGAAATGGAATCACTTCAGATGAAATAGGAGGGGATAAGATGACACTTATAAAAAAATTATTGTGGATCATGGTTGCCTTGATTCCTTTAGCATGGGTTTTTTCTTGGCATCTATGGATTACGCCATTTTTCGGTGATACTGTCGGCCAATTGTCTCTAGTTGGCTTAGGATTATTTCTTTTGGGAGTGGGCGTGTACCGTACTGCCAAAGGATATGGTCGCCAAGACCCCGGTGAAGATCAGCCTTGAAGCTGAAACGTAAAGACTACTTTAATTGAAAATTTTAAAGATAAAAACTATGACTTTGATTGTAGCCCTAACAACTTGCTGAATAGGTTCTTACTTGCAAAAAAATTTGCAGGAAAAGGACTTGGAAATTCAGCGGCTACTTTGTTGGTCATAGTTTTTTCTTGTGTTACGGTTCTTTTCCGATGATAATGGTTTTAATAGAAGAAACTTGACAAGAAAGGACAGAGCGCAATGGCAAAAGTAGCGTTTTACGGGGCCATCAGTTTAGATGGTTTTTTAGCAGACCAAAAGGACAGTCTGCAATGGTTATTTGAAACCAATCAAGGAGGTGTCGAGACTTACAGCGCCTTTTACGAAAAAATTGGTTCGGCTGTGATGGGTCGCATCAGTTATCAAGAGACCAAAAAAATTCTAGCCGGCGAGCCGTTAAATCCCGGCAAGCAAAATTATGTGTTTTCCAACACTCTAACGGCTGACTTGCCCGATGCAATTGTGGTGAAGCAGGAGCCGGCTGCTTTTATTTCACAATTAAAAGCTCAAGAGGAAAAAATGATTTGGATTGTCGGCGGTGGTGGCCTTGTGACCGAGCTGATTCAAGCAGACTTGATTGATGAATGGTGGATTCAGATTACCCCGATTTTACTAGGCAAAGGCAAACGCCTTTTTGAAGAAGCGGACTACCAGCAGCGCTTAAAGCTAGTGGATACGACAATCATGGGAGAATTTGTTGAGCTGCATTATCAGCGGGAAAAATAAAATAAAAAGATTGCGGGAATTTTTTTAAAATAGTCAGCTATTGCCGATGAAGGCTACCGCTTCCGATAACTTTTGTTATAATAAAAGAAAAGGAGGCGCTTTTAAAATGATGAATGAATTCAAAAAAAGTGAACCAAGTCGCCATTTCAGCGACTTTCATTTGGCCGGCTTTGCCTATTGGGATGGGATTCATGTGGCAGAAGAGTTGAACTGGGGCAAGCCAGTGACGCTTCAGGCTGAACCGGACAATCCCCACGATCCTGAAGCTGTGGCGGTTTATTATCAAGATAAGAAAATTGGCTATGTACCTAGGGGCAAAAATCAAGTGCTCAGCCAGCTCTTATATTATGGCTACGGCGAAATGTTTGAAGCCTTTATTCAAGCTGTCAATAAAGACAGCCATCCTGAACGCCAATTTCGCGTTGTTGTGATGCTCAAGGATGGCCGGAAGTAAAAATTCAAAGCAGATATTTTTACAAAATGGTGGAAACTTGTGATACTTGTCTAAAAAAAGGAGGTGTTCTAATGAGTACAATGGTTTTTGTAAACTTTCCAGTAACAGATTTGACTCGTTCTATCAATTTTTACGAAGCGCTAGGCTTTCAACAAAATCGCGATTTTTCCAATGAGCATTCGGCGGCACTAGTCTGGGACGATAACTTTTGGATTATGCTGTTGACCCATGATTTTTACCAAGGCTTTATTCGGGATAAAAAGATTGCCAATCCCCACACCCACAGTGGATCGATGGTAGCCTTTGGTTTAGCTAGCGGCGATGCAGTCAAAAAATTTGCCGCAACCGCCAAAGCTAATGGCGGCGATTTCTATCATTTGGAGATGGGGATTCCCGAAGAACAGATGGTTCAACTGGAAGTGGAGGACCCTGATGGCAATTTGATGGAGCCGACTTGGATGGCTTTTTCATAAAGACTGGCTTTTCTTTAGCAGACTTGTGCTATACTAAAAACAATTAAATAAAGAAACATTTGGGGTGCACTATGCTGAGATTATACCCATTGAACCTGCCGCAGTTAAAACTGCCGAAGGGAAATGTCAATGACTGAATTTTTTCAGAGGCTGTGACGCTAATCTGTTAACGGAGCCATTTTTAAGTATTCGCTGAGAATATTTTGAAAGTTGCGCTTTGTTGGACTATTGTCGCAGCCTCTTTTTTTTAGCCGCCATTTGTTTTCTAAGTGAATAGAAAATAAATGGCTTTTTGTTGTTGAACTAAAAATTTAAGCTAAGAAATCACTAAGACAGTTAAATCGGAAAATAAGGAGGAACAGATGACCCATTCGCAAAAAGTATTTCGCCTAGCTTTTTTAGGACTGATGATTGCGCTAGATGTCGTGTTATCACCGCTGTTTCGCATTGAAGGGATGGCACCAATGTCCAGCGTTATGAATATTATCGCGGGTGTTTTGCTGGGACCATTTTTTGCAACGGTGATGGCGCTAGTCTGCGGCATTATCCGAATGACCTTATTAGGTATTCCGCCGTTAGCATTAACGGGGGCAGTTTTTGGAGCAGCCTTAGCAGGCATTGGCTTTCGTCTATTTCAAAAACCAATCGGAGCGATGCTGGGGGAAATTATCGGCACAGGTATTCTCGGTTCGATTTTATCCTATCCAGTGATGGTTCTTTTTACTGGTAGTAGCCAAAGTCTTTATTGGTCTATTTATACACCAAGATTTATCGGAGCAACGCTGATTGGTTCCGCCGTTGCGTGGCTTTTGCTGAAAAAAATCAGCCCGCTCCCTAGTTTCAAACGTGTTCAACAAATTTTTGGAGGGAAATCCCATGGAAAACTCAAGGCTTGAAGATTACACTAAAGCACTAGCAGAAATTTTTCCTTTGAAAAAAGGTCCTTTGGTGCAATGTATTACTAATGAAATCACCTGTGAGTCTGTCGCAAATGCCCTCTTATATATCGAGGCCAAGCCGGTGATGGCGGATGATCCGCGGGAGTTTGCTGATTTCTTTAAGCAAAATGATAGCTTGCTGCTGAATTTAGGACATTTATCGCCAGAACGGGAAGCCAATTTACTAGCCGCCGCTGCTTTTGCTGAAAAAACGGCGACGCCAATGGTCATTGATTTAGTCGGCGTTTCTGCTAGTCAGCTGCGCTACGATTTGGCTTGGCAACTGATGACGCACCAGCCGCAAATTGTGAAGGGCAATATATCTGAGCTGCGGCGCTTTTGCCAGTTAACCAGCCACGGCCGGGGCGTTGACGGCAGCCAATTGGATCAGGAAATGATCGCTTTACAGGAATTAGCCGCTGCACTACAAAAAGTTGCGCAAGATTATCCTGAAACGATCTTTTTAGCAACCGGTGTGCAGGATTTATTGGTCAACAAAAACGAGTGCCTGCTTTTGAAAAATGGTGTCTGGCAGTTGGATAATTTTACCGGAACCGGAGACATTGTCGGTGCTTTAGCAGCTGCCTTTTTAGGCAGCGGGCAAAGGACGATTGTGGCAGCGCTGGCCGCTGTGACCTATTTCAATTTATGCGGTGAAGCTGCCAGTCAAACATTGAGAGCGCCAGAGGCTTTGGCTGATTTTCGCCAGGAGACCCTCAATCAATTGGCGCTGTTAAAGGAGCAGCCGCTCTGGTTTGAAAAGTTAAAGGGGAGTGTTTTATGAAGATGGAAAAACTACTGAAGCTTTATCTTGTGACAGGAGCATTTGATTTATCCGAGGCGCAATTTTTGTCGGTGATTACAGAGGCCTGTGAAAATGGCGTCACTTTAGTCCAGCTGCGGGAAAAAACCTTAACCACCGGCGATTTTTTTAACTTAGCGGTCAAGGTGAAAAAAATTACCGACACCTATCAGATTCCTTTGATTATTAATGATCGGGTTGATATTTGTCTGGCTGTCGATGCCGCTGGTGTGCATATCGGCGATGATGAATTACCGGTGGCGGTGACGCGACAATTAATCGGCGATAAAATTTTAGGGGTGTCGGCAAAGAGCGTGGCTCGGGCTGAAGAAGCGCAAGCCAGTGGAGCGGACTATCTGGGAGTTGGGGCGATGTTTCCCACGAAAACCAAAGACAGTCCTGTCACGCCATTAAATACTTTGAAGGATATCACAGCAACGGTTGCCATTCCGGTGGTAGCAATTGGCGGCATTAATGAAACAAATCTACAGACTTTCTCAGGCAGCGGGATTGCCGGTATCGCAGTGGTCAGTGAGATTATGAAGGCTGATCAAGTGGCCGAAAAAGTCCGCAGCTTAAATAAAAAAATGAATGAATTATTGGAGGAGAAATAAATGGAAAATAGAACTCCGCAAGTCGTCACAATTGCCGGCAGTGATTCTGGGGGCGGTGCCGGTATTCAGGCGGATTTAAAAACGTTTCAAGCCCGCCATGCATTTGGCATGAGCATTATCGTGGCCTTGACTGCCCAAAATACCTATGGGGTCCAAGATAGCCTGGCGATTCCCAGCGGATTTATTGATGCTCAATTTTCATCTTTAGCCGCCGATTTTGCTATCAAAGCTTGCAAAACAGGAATGCTGGCAGACATTGAGCGGGTGGAAACCGTCGTTGAAAATTTGAAAAAATATGATTTTGGACCATTAATTGTTGATCCGGTGATGATTGCAAAGGGTGGTCATCCTTTATTGCAGGATGCGGCAGTGGCTGTTATCAAAGAAAAATTACTCCCGCTTGCAACAGTTATCACGCCTAATTTACCGGAGGCCGAAGTGATCTTAGGCAGAGAAATCAAAACAGCCGCCGAGATGATTCAAGCGGCTAAAGATATTCAAGCCATAGGCGCCAAAAATGTAATCATCAAAGGCGGGCATAGTGCCGATCCACAGGCCGCCGATTTTATTTTATTGGCCAATCAAAAAGCATTTTGGCTGAAAACGCCCCGAGTGGAAACTGAAAATACCCACGGGACCGGCGATACCTTCTCGGCCTGCATCGCCGCAGAATTAGCTAAAGGGACCGACTTAGAAACTGCGATTTTTATTGCCAAAGGGTTTATTCAAGGCGCAATTACCGAGGGAATCTCAGTGGGACATGGTCACGGCCCAACCAACCATTGGGCCCAACCAAGTGAAGCGGTTGAGCTTATAATAGAAGAAAATCTATAATCGACCTGACAATCAGCAGACTAAATTTTTGCTGATTGTTTTTTTTCATGCTAGATTTGTAGTATTCAAAAAAGGAGCGATTTGCATGACAAAAATTAATCAACCGGTGACACTGAAAAATGGCGTAACCCTGCGCAATCCCTTAATGATGGCCCCAATGACTACGCAAATGAGTTTTTTTAATGGAGTAATCACGCAGGATGAAATTACGTATTATCAAAATCGTAGCCAAGCGATTGGAGCGGTCATCACTGGCGCTGCCAACGTGCAGGTAGTCGGCCAAGGCTGGGCTGGTGAACTTGGCGTCTACGATGATAAATTTATTCCCAATTTAACTAAATTGGCGACGGCGATTAAAGCCGGCGGGGCGAAAGCAATTTTACAAATCTTTCACGGTGGCCGGATGTCGCCAAAAAATATTTTAAATGGTGCTGAGCCGGTTTCAGCCAGCGCCGTAGCGGCCGAACGACCAGGCGCACCGACGCCACGGGCTTTGACCGGTGAAGAAGTTTTACAAGTGATGGCCGATTTTAAGGCGGCTACCAAGCGGGCGGTGGCAGCTGGTTTTGACGGTGTCGAAATCCACGGCGCTAACACCTACTTGATTCAGCAATTTTTCTCTCCTCATTCCAATCGACGGGAAGATGAGTGGGGCGGCAGTCTAGTCAGAAGATTCCATTTTATTGATATCTTAGTCGATGAAATATTGGCGGCCGGTAAAGAAAAGTCAACCGATTTTATCGTTGGCTATCGCTTTTCTCCAGAAGAATATGAAACACCAGGCATTCGCATGGAGGATACTTTATATTTAGTTGACCAATTAGCAGAAAAAAATTTAGATTATCTCCATGTCTCTTTAAATGAGTACCAACGTGTTTCTGTTCAAAAAGAATTCCAAGAAAAAAGTATTGTCGATTATCTACAGGGAAAAATTGCCGGTCGGGTGCCATTAGTAGCTGTTGGCGGCATTGAAGAAGCCGCTGACGTTGAAGCATTGTTGAACCATGCTGATTTAGCTGCGGTTGGTCAGGCTTTGATTATTGATCCTGACTGGGGCGAAAAGGTTTTAAATCAACAGCCAGTTCATCGCGTAAGTGACTTGGATTCCGCTAGCAGAACGCTGCGGGGCACTAGCCTCTGGGATTTTGTTAATACCATTCGTTTAGATAAATAAAATCTGCGAGTAACAATTTTTGACAAATTCCTAAAAAGCTGTTAAATTATTATAATCCAAATCGTAATTATTTCGATTTGTTAATGCGGATGAAATTTTCAGGCTGGGTTCAGAGGAACGTGGATTTAGGCTAAAAGGAAAAGTAGTTTGCAGGATAAAAAATTTAACTTTTAAGAGGAAAAGAGGAGCACTGAGATGGCTAAAAAATCAAAAATTGCGAAAGCAGCAAAACAACGGGCATTGATTGCTCGTTATGCAGATCTCCGTCAAGAATTAAAGGCCAACAATGATTTAGATGGCCTGCGGAAATTACCAAAAGATTCTAACCCTAATCGCTTGAAAAATCGTGACCTAATCGATGGTCGCCCCCGTGGTTATTACCGGAAATTTGGCATGTCACGGGTCAAGTTTAGAGAACTTGCCTTAAAGGGGCAAATCCCCGGCGTCAAGAAAGCTAGTTGGTAGATAAGTAAAATAAAAAAAGTTCAGCTAACTGCGGCTGAGCTTTTTTTGTTGCGTTAAAATTAATTTTTGGTGCTCAATTTTCAAATAGACCACAAAAAAATCCTGCTAGAAAATCAAAATTCAAACTATTCTAGCAGGATTATTTAAATAGGTGATATTAACTACGATTGACTAGATTTCTCAAACCTTCGGCACAATATTCTTAAGCTTTTGGTTACTGCGGACTCTTAAGAGAATAAAGATGCCAATCAGCAACGTGACAGCTGCCAGTAACACGGCCTTTTCATTAAGAATTGGCACTAATAGGCTGGTGAAAACAGCGCCTAAAAAGAAGCTGAGAATGATGACTAAAATATCGCAGCCCTTTTCGAGGGCTTTTTTATTTTTTTGTGTAATACCGTCGTAAAAACTTTCGGCTAAAGTGCGGATATTACCGGTCATCATCAAGGAAGTGAAGGGAGCACCTTTTAGTTTGCGAAATTCTTGTAATTGAATGGCAGCCGTAATTGAAATCAAGGCACTTGCCAGCCGGTCAGATAAATATGGTGACAAAAAGGCCGTCAAAATTATCAAAATAATTTCAAAAATCATCAAACAAATCGGTCGTAGACTTTCGTCGTGATGTTCCGCATAACGTTGCTGGAACAGCCGGGTTAAAATAACCCCCAGCATAAATGCAAATAACGGAATTAGATAGTGAACTAAATCTGCAAAATTACTATTTAAAATATGAATGCCCATTAAAATTAAATTGCCGGTCTGCAAACCGGCAAAAACTTCGCCGTGGACCAAATACGTATACGCATCTAAAATGCCCGCAGTTACCGCTAAGAGGGCACCAATTTTTAAGGTTTCGTGGGGTGAAACATCTTTGTTCATCATGATTACCTGCCTTTTCCTTCGCTATTATACTCTGGGAGAAATCATTTTGAAAGTTTTCTTACCTTCTTTCCTCAAAAAAGTTTGCCAACTAGATTTTTATGGATTTTGACGGGTACTTTGACGAATCAAGAAAAACTTCTCTAGCAGGTTTGTCTCGAACCCATGCTTGGTGATTTTAATTGAAAAAAGCGCAGAAATTGAATCTCAAGGGATATCTGCTAAAATTAAGCTAACAGAGATAGTGTCAGGTTTTATTCTTAGACGAGCTTTGAATCAGATTTTTTTTGTGATTGAACAGGAACTAATCGCAATTTCACAACATTAGTATCCTTCGCCAGATGAGCATCTGGAAATCTTATTTCATCTTTAGTTTTAACCTAAGCCACACTCTCACCACGGATTCGCAAACTAACTTGCAAGGAGGAATTATTGACAATGGAAATGTATCAATTGAATGATGGCTTTGACTTACCAAAGGTTGGTTTTGGGACCTATCGCTTAAATGGAACAGCCGGGGCCCGCAGGATTGAATCGGCTTTAAGCGTTGGCTATCGCTTAATCGACAGTGCCTTCAATTATGAGAACGAAGGAGTTGTCGGTCAGGCAATCAAAAACAGCAGTGTGCCACGAGATCAGATTACGGTGACTTCAAAACTTCCCGGGCGTCATCATCATTATCAAGAAGCCTTGGAAACAATTCAAGAATCGGTCACACGGATGGGTCTTGACTATTTAGATTTATATTTGATTCATTGGCCAAATCCTCAGAAAGATTTGTACGTCGAAGCGTGGCAGGCCTTGATCGATGCCCAGCGTTGGGGCTGGATTCGTTCTATCGGGGTGAGTAATTTTCTGCCGAAACACATCGAACGCCTAGAAAAAGAGACAGGCGTTCTGCCAGCTGTCAACCAAGTTGAACTGCATCCGTTTTTCAACCAAGCAGAGCAACGGAAGTTTGACGCCTCGAAAAAAATTATTACGGAGGCTTGGAGTCCTCTAGGCCGGGCCAATGATCTTCTGCAAAATGAAACAATCAAAGAAATTGCGACTACTCATCAAAAGTCGATTGTCCAAATTATTTTGCGTTGGCATCTGCAATTAGGAGTTGTACCGATTCCTAAGGCTAGTCATGTTAGTCGGCAGCGGGACAACTTAGCAATTTTTGATTTTACTTTATCAAATGAAGAAATGGCAACTATTAATCACTTGTCCCACGCAGATGGCCGCACCTTTAATCAAGACCCAGCTGTTTACGAAGAATTTTAACAGGATACAGCAAAAAATAAGCTGGCATCCGCGGAAATAAGTAAACAAATGGACTGCCTAAAAAAAACAAAAATTGATGAAATAAATGAGCAGCTTTTTTGGCTAATTTCTTACTCATTTATTTCATTTTGTGTTAGACTTATAAAGGAACCTCTTTTTTTAACTGGTTTTGTAAGCGCTTAAAATCGAAGTAAGGGAAAATGTGAAATAAGGGTGGTGACTGGGGATCTCAATCCATTTTCCAAGGATTAGTTTACTAATATTTTAGAAAGAAGGGTATTGAATGTCAGAAGAAAAGTATATTATGGCTATTGACCAAGGAACAACGAGTTCGAGAGCAATTGTTTTTAATAAAGCAGGTAAACCGGTCGGGAGTTCGCAAAAAGAATTTCCGCAATATTTCCCACATGACGGATGGGTGGAACATAATGCCAATGAAATTTGGAATTCTGTGCAATCAGTTATCGCAGGAGCTTTGATTGAAAGTGGTTTGCAACCGACACAAATTGCTGCTTTAGGGATCACGAACCAGCGGGAAACAACAGTTGTTTGGGAAAAAGATACTGGCAAGCCGATTTACAATGCAATTGTCTGGCAATCAAAACAAACCAGTGATATCGCAGAAGATTTAAAACAAAAAGGGTATCAAGAAAAAATTCAAAAGAAAACTGGTTTGATTATTGATTCCTACTTCTCTGGAACCAAGGTGAAATGGATTTTAGACCACGTTGATGGCGCTCGTGAGCGGGCGAAAAAAGGCGAGTTATTGTTTGGTACGATTGATACTTGGTTGGTTTGGAAACTAACCGGCGGTAAATCCCATGTCACCGATTATACCAATGCTAGTCGGACCATGATGTATAATATTTTTGATTTGAAATGGGATGAAGAAATTCTGGAGCTGTTGGATGTTCCAAAAGAAATGCTTCCAGAAGTTCGCTCAAATTCAGAAGTTTACGGTAAAACAGAAAGCTATCATTTCTATGGCGAAAATGTGCCAATCGCCGGCATGGCTGGTGACCAACAAGCGGCTTTATTCGGCCAAACTGCCTTTGAAGCGGGCTCAGTGAAAAATACTTACGGTACCGGAGCCTTTATCGTAATGAATACCGGTGAAGAAGCCATTCATTCTGAAAATGGTCTGTTGACGACAATTGGCTATGGCATTAACGGTAAAGTAACTTATGCGTTAGAAGGTAGTATTTTCGTTGCGGGTTCTGCGATTCAATGGTTAAGAGATGGCTTGAGAATGTTTAAATCCTCACCAGAATCTGAAGAATATGCAACTCGTGTTGAAAATAGTTTGAATGTCTATGTAGTGCCGGCCTTCACAGGTCTTGGTGCGCCATATTGGGATCAAGATGCGCGGGGAGCAGTCTTTGGCTTGACCCGGGGCACGCAAAAAGAACATTTCATTCGGGCAACTTTAGAATCGATGGCTTATCAAACAGCCGATGTGGTGAAAACCATGAATAAAGATTCTGGTGTGGAAATTAAAGAGCTGCGGGTTGATGGAGGGGCTTCGAATAATGACTTCCTGATGAAATTCCAAGCAGACATTTTACAAACACCAGTTGAACGGGCCCATTATTTAGAAACAACGGCTTTAGGGGCAGCCTACTTGGCTGGTTTAGCAGTTGGCTTCTGGAAAGATTTAGATGAATTGAAGGCCTTCAACCAAGCCGGCGTGCGCTTTGATCCGACAATGGAGCCAGCATTGGCAGACAATTTATACGAAGGCTGGCAAGAAGCGGTTGAAGCAACGATGAAATACAAACATCGGCCATTAAAATAAAGAAAGCGGGGAGGCTCAATGACGGATATTTCCTATGAAAGTTTTGAACGCTTAGAAAAATTTATGGATTTAGGCTTTGAAGCAGTCGGGGTGCCTAAAGAAGATGCTGCCATCTGCGCAAAAGTCCTAATTGAATCTGATAAGCGGGGCATTGATTCTCACGGTGTTGGCCGCTTTAAACCGATTTATATAGATCGGATTGAAGAAGGCATTCAACATACAACAACTAATCTGCAAGTCATTCGGGAAACGAAAACCACCGCCGTGTTAGACGGCGGTGACGGCATGGGTCATGTGATTGGCGTTAAAGCGATGGAAATGGCGCTAGCGAAAGCCAAAGAGTATGGCATGGGCATGGTAGCCGTGCGCAATTCCACCCATTACGGCATTGCCGGCTATTATCCGCTAATGGCGGCTGAAGCAGGCATGATTGGCATCACCGGGACGAATGCTCGTCCTTCGATTGCGCCAACTTTTGGCGTTGAAAATATGCTAGGCACCAATCCATTAACCATCGGCTTTCCCACGGATGAAGATTTTCCATTTGTAATTGATTGTGCGACGTCAATTACACAACGGGGAAAAATTGAACACTATGCCAGAATCGGTAAAACGATGCCTTATGGCTGGGTTATCGATGAAAAAGGTGAAGCCGTCACTGATCCTGATGTTGCTTTAGAAGGCTTAGTGAAAGGAACTTGTGCCTTAACACCCCTTGGTGGTATCGGTGAAGAATTGGCTGGTTATAAAGGTTATGGCTATGCGACTGTTGTTGAGGTTCTTTCAGCAGCGTTACAGGGCGGTTCATTCTTGCATCAGTTAACAGGAGTTGATGCACAGGGTGAAAAGCAGCCTTATCATCTCGGACATTTCTTTATGGCCATTGATATCAATGCCTTCACTGACCCGGCGGATTTTAAAAAAATAGCCGGTGATATTCTCAGGGACTTGCGGGCTTCCAAAAAAGCTGAAGGGGCTGAACGAATTTATACGGCCGGCGAAAAAGAATATTTAGCTTATTTGGACCGTAAAGAACACGGAGTACCGTTGAATCCAGCCGTCAAAAAATCATTAGTGGCTGTGCGGGACAAGTACCACGTTGACTTCAAATTCAATTGGGAGTAAATGAAAAATTTTAACAGGAGGGATAGGTCCGTCGACAAAAGTTGATGCTCTTATCCCTTTTTTAGTGAAAAGGAACCGACAAATTTTTGCTTATTTTTTTAAGAAAGCGTATGCTTTTACTGTAGAGAAATAGCAGTTATTTTTCTAACAGCAGAAGCAATATTAACCTATTGGAGGCTTTGATGATGAAAAAAATTATTAACGATCCGAAGAATATTGTTGCAGAAATGGTCACTGGTTTGACAAAGGCATACAGCAGTAAAATCGAGTTAGTGCCGGATACTTATGTTGTCAAACGGCTAAAAAATGCCGATCAAGTTTCTTTAGTCAGCGGCGGTGGTAGCGGCCATGAGCCGGCTCATGCTGGTTTTGTCGGCGATGGCATGTTAAGCGCTGCAGTTTGCGGGCAAGTCTTTACCTCGCCAACACCTGACCAAGTGCAGGCAGCGATCAACGCTACCCAAACTGGCAAAGGGGTCTTATTGATTGTCAAAAATTATTCCGGTGATGTCATGAATTTTGAAATGGCGAAGGATTTAGCGGAAATGGATGACATCGAAGTCGGCTATGTCTTAGTCGATGACGACATCGCTGTTGAAAACAGCACCTATACGCAAGGGCGCCGTGGCGTTGCTGGAACAGTTTTAGTGCATAAAATTTTAGGTGCTTTAGCTCGCAGTGGTCAAAGTGTCAAAGAATTGGAAACCTATGGCAATGAATTGGTTAAACAAATTAAGACTATCGGCATCGCGCTATCTGGCGCAACTGTTCCAGAAGTGGGCAAGCCTGGTTTCGTGTTAGCCGAAGATGAAATGGAATACGGTGTTGGTATCCACGGAGAACCCGGCTATCGTCGTGAAAAATTAAAAGCTTCAAAAGAGATGGCCAATGAAATTGTCGGCAAATTGAAAGAAGAATTTAACTGGCAAGCTGGCGATGAATACGGCGTCTTAGTCAATGGTATGGGAGCGACTCCACTGATGGAGCAATATGTTTTCTATAATGATGTTGAAGAACTATTGCGGGCGGATGGCATTAGCATCACCTTCAGTAAAGTCGGAAACTATATGACTTCCCTTGATATGGCGGGTCTATCGTTGACACTAATTAAAACCGATGAAAAAATTGTGGCTGCTTTAAATGAACCGGTTGATGTAATCGGCTGGTAAAATTTTCGCAGTTGTTGAAAGGAATTGTTGCAGATGTTTACACCTGAAAAATTAACCAAAGCCATCAGTCTGTTTGATGAAAAAATTGAAACCAATAAAGCCTACTTAAGCGAGCTGGATACGCCAATTGGTGACGGCGACCACGGTAACAATATGGCTCGCGGTATGGAAGCGATTCGCCAGCAGGATTTAAGCGGCAGCGTGTTTGACCAATTAAAATTAGTTGCGATGCAGCTGATTAGTAAAGTCGGTGGTGCCTCAGGTCCGCTTTACGGTACGGCCTTCATGGAAATGGCCAAAGCCAGCAAAGATACTGAGGATCCCACAACCATTTTAACTGCCGGAATTGCCGGTATTGAAAAACGAGGCAAAGCCACACTCGGTGAAAAAACGATGCTAGATCTATGGATTCCTGCAGTGGCGGCAGTCAAAGCTGGCGATTTAACAGAAGCAAAACTGACAGAATTTGTCGAAGCCACCAAAGATTTAGTCGCGACTAAAGGACGAGCATCCTATGTAGGAGAACGCTCCAAAGGTCACATTGACCCCGGCGCAATGTCTTCTAAATATTTATTTGAAGCCTTCATGGAAGCTGGGGTGTTAGACCATGACTAGCGGTATCGTGTTAGTTTCCCATGTAAAGGAAGTTGCCGAGGGCTTAGAAAAATTGATTCGTGAAGTCGCTAAAGACGTCCCCATCACCACAGCTGGTGGAACAGAAGACGGCGATATTGGCACCTCTTTTGATAAAATTTCTACGGCATTTGAAGACAACACGGCTGATGAACTCTTTGCCTTTTATGATTTAGGTTCAGCCAAAATGAACTTGGAGATGGCCATGGAAATGACAGAGAAAAAAATTCTCTTACAGGATGTCGCCTTCATCGAAGGAGCCTATACAGCCGCCGCCTTATTACAGGCGGGCACAAACCAAGAGGATATTCTCGAACAATTAGCTCCATTAAAAATTAAATAAACTAGAAAACTAGCAGTTGAATCTTGTGAGGGAGATTCTGCTGCTAGTTTTTTAGTAGAAGAGCGAAAACATTAAAGAAAAGTTTGATATGCATACTAGATAAGTTAGTATATATAAGAGAGATACTTGAACAAAAGAAAAGAGGACCGAGTTTATGACCCACCACCAAATCCAACAGCTAATCCTGCAAAATGAAAGATTATTCGATATCTTGACCATCATAAAAAGCTTGAAGCTAGAGGACTGCTGGCTAGCGGCCGGTAGTTTGCGAAATTTTCTTTGGAATTATTTGAGTGACCAGCCCTTAATGGCTCATCAGCAGGATGTCGATGTGGTCTTTTTTGACCCTAAGATTAGCTACCAAGAAACATTGGAGCTGGAGGCTAAGCTCAAAAGGAATTATCCTGAGTATCCGTGGGAATTAAAAAATGAAGTCTATATGCACCAGCACAATCCAGGTGCTGAACCATATCTAAATAGCCAAGAAGCTATCAGTAAATTTCCTGAGACTTGTACGGCGATTGCTGCTCGTTTGTTGGCTGAGGGAGAGCTGGAATTATTTTTGCCTTATGGCGCTACTGATTTACTAAATTTTGAAGTTCGGCCGACGCCTTTTTTTAAAGAGACGTCTGAGCGAATGGCTGTTTATCGTAAGCGAGTGGCGAAAAAAGACTGGCAAAGCTCTTGGGCAGCGCTGAAAATCTTTGAAAGTTAGCTGAAAAGCCGGTTTTAACGATTTTTACTAGAATAAATAGCGCTACTTTGCTACAATAGGATAGGATAATTTTGCGTGTAACTCAGCATTGGAGGAGAAAACAACATGATTTCAGTTAGTGATTTAAAAGCAGGGATGACCTTTATCTTAGATGGTAAATTAATTAAAGTTTTGGAAATTAGCCACCACAAACCAGGTAAAGGCAATACCGTTATGCGAATGAAACTGCGGGATGTCCGCACTGGCGCAACGTTTGATACAACCATGCGTCCGGAAGAAAAAGTTGAACGGGCTCATATTGATACGAAAACCGTACAATATTTATATAGCCAAGACGACGTGGCAGTTTTCATGGATATGGAAAGCTACGAACAATATGAAGTACCTTTAACTTCGATTGAAAATGAAATGAAGTATGTCTTAGAAAATTCAGAATTGAAAATTCAATTTTATGGTACAGAAGTAATTGGTGTTGAATTGCCAACAACTGTTGTTCTACGTGTCGTGGAAACTCAGCCTTCTATTAAAGGCGCAACTGTGACAGGCTCTGGTAAACCAGCAACTATGGAAACTGGTTTAGTTGTCAATGTACCGGACTTTGTTGAAACAGATGAGCTATTGGAAATCAATACCCAAGAAGGCACTTACGTAAAACGTGCCGGCAAATAATTTCTAAAAACTGCGGCCTCAGCTATTTAGCTGAGGCTCAGACTGTAGACAAAGTCCAACTTCTGGATGAAGTCTACAGTCTTTTCTTTTATAATAGAATTATGAAAACGAATTTAAGGAGAGAAAGCCTATGATGTCCAAACATGATGCCAACGGTCGCAATCAAATGACGTTGATTATTATGGATGACCTGGTTCCTAAAGACCATTTAGTAAGAAAAATTGATCAATCTATTATTTTTGATTTCATTTATCCTATCGTAGAGTCGACTTATTCGACGC